>JAJUJZ010000164.1 GCA_029265075.1 Gammaproteobacteria bacterium
ATGGAGTACTTCGAGCCGGCCAGCCCTTTGGGCCGGCGGCGTTTCACCGCCAGAACAACAACGGAGTGGTTTGATCCCAGGGGCGTATTGAAAGCCGGACCATTCCATTCAGTTCAGCACTACTCCGCATCGAACTTTCCCATGGATTTTGCCTGGCGTCTCGTGAATCAGCCACCGGCCCATATCGTGCAGGATTACTGACGGGGACCTTGCGCAGGCCTCTGGTTGTTGCGAATTGCCCTTGTCCTGTCGGCAAGGGCTCCTGAATCCCTTCCCTTCGCAGCTGCCAGACGTCTCTGCTGCGCGACGTTGTGCCGCATGGGCAGTATGGGTGTCCCTGCGTAGCATTCGGCTCTGGCTTTTAATCATTTGTCAGCCTGGCCATGTCAATCTCCCGATCTGTTTCGCAGTTCGTGTCGCCACGCGCAGTGAGCACTGTGCTAGCTGCTCACCTCGCCGTGACTGCGATCTGGGCAGACTCCAAACATATGCCTGTCCACACTCAGGCAGCGCCGGTGGTGATCACCATCAGCCGCGGCTTGCCGCATTCGCCGCTCACGGTGGTGGCGAATCCGCAACAGCCGCGCCAGCCGATGCCAGCCAGTGACGGCGCGGACTATCTCGAGACCATTGCCGGGTTTGCGACGCTGCGCAATGGCGGGGCCAATGGGGACCCGGTGTTTCGCGGGATGTTCGGTTCGCGCCTCAATCTGCTGAGTGACGGCGGCGCGATGCCGGGTGCCTGTCCCAGCCGGATGGATCCTGCTGCCTCCTATATTCGTCCGGAAACCTACGACAAGCTCATTATCACCAAAGGGCCGCAGAGCGTGGTCTGGGGTACCGGGTCGGCGGCGACGGTACGCTTCGAGCGCGAGCCGGCACGCTTTCTGGAGCCCGGTGCCTGGGGTGAGATCAGCCTGCTGGGTGGCTCCGCGGGCCGCTTTGACCGGAACCTCGACGCCGCAGCTGGTGCGGCCGACGGTTACCTGCGGGTACTGGCCAGCCGGTCGAGTGCGGATGACTACCGCGACGGCAATGGCGACCGCATTCCGTCGCGCTGGGATAAGTGGAGTGCCGATCTGCTGCTGGGCTGGACGCCGGACGCCAGCACGGTGCTGGAGCTGGGCATCGGGGCGGGGGACGGGGAAGCACGCTATGGCGGTCGTGGCATGGACGGCTCGCAGTTCAGGCGGGAGAGCCTCTCGCTGCGCTTCCAGCGCGAATTCGAGGCGGCGGGGCAACAGGCGGCATTGCGCGACATTGATGCGCGCCTCTATTACAACTACGCCGATCATGTGATGGACAACTACAGCCTGCGCCAGCCCTCCGGTACCGGCATGATGGCGGGGCCGATGGCCAGCAATGTCGACCGGCGGACGGTGGGGGGCCGGCTGGCGGGCACCTGGCGGGGCGGTGGCTGGCAGTTCGAAGCTGGCATCGACGGCCAGCACAGCGAGCATCGTGGCCGCATGGGGATGGATATCGGCACCTACGATGACGGTCCGTGGCTGACCGACGCGGTGCTGCAGAGCGTCGGCGTATTTGGTGAGGTGACACGCGAGTTGCCGGGGGCCGCGAAACTGGTCGCTGGTTTGCGGCTGGATCAGGTAGCCGCCCGCGATGAGCGAGCGCAGCTGGGCAGGGCAATGAATCTGCGTCCCAATCCGACTGCTGGTGAGCGCCGGGAGGCAACGCTCGGCAGTGGGTTCATCCGCTACGAGCGCGCGCTGGCTGGTGCCACAGCCTATGTCGGCCTCGGCCACAGCAGCCGCTTTCCCGACTATTGGGAGCTCTACTCCCCCGACCAGGGGCCCGACGGCAGCGTCAACGCCTTCGAGGCTGTTGATCCGGAACGCACCGCCCAGCTCGATCTCGGCATGCATTACCAGCGCGGGGCAGTGTCCGCCTGGGCCACGGCTTATGCGGGTGTGGTCGAGGATTTCATGCTGTTCCGCTATTGGCACGGCATGATGGGGATGGTGATGACAGAGGCAGATAACATCGACGCGCGCATCGCTGGCATGGAGTGGGGCGCAGGTTATCAGCTGACGCAACGCTGGAGCGTGGACAGCAGCGTGGCCTGGGCCTGGGGCGAGAATCGTTCTGACGGGCGGCCCTTGCCGCAGATGCCGCCGCTGGAGGCTCGTTTCACGCTGGCCTGGCAGCACGCCAACTGGAGCGCCAGTGCGCTCTGGCGAGTGGTGGCCCGGCAGGGACGGGTAGCGCCGGATCAGGGCAATGTGGCCGGCAAGGATTTTGGCGATAGCAGCGGCTTTGGTGTGTTTTCGGTCAACGCGGCATGGCAGGCGAGCGAGTCGCTCGGGTTGAGCGCTGGGGTCGATAACCTGTTCGATAAGGCCTATGCCGAACATCTCAACCTGGCGGGTAACGCAGGGTTCGGCTTTCCGGACGATCCGCAGCGCCTCAAGGAACCGGGCCGCACGCTCTGGGTGCGGATGGATCTCCGTTTCTAACGCTTCCTGTCGGCACCGGCCTGCCGGCGGAAGATTCCGGCACGAGGGTCACTGGTTCGACTGCGGGCAGGGTTCCTGCGGCGGTGGCTGGCCGTTCTTTGATGGGGTCGGGCCGCTCCGGTAGAATCCCCACTCGTTTTTTCTCAGCAGTAGCGCCGTGACCAAACTTCTCGATCGCATTCCAACCCCGTGCATTGGTGTCTGTTCCACAGCCATCAGCGATGAGGTGTGTCGCGGTTGCAAGCGGTTTGCGCATGAGGTGATCGCCTGGAACAGCTACACTGAGACTGAAAAGCAGGCGGTGGAGGCGCGTCTTGATCAGCTGCTGTCGCAAATCGTGGGTGCCAAGCTGACCGTATTCGATGTGGCGTTGCTGCGCCAGCAGCTGGAGATCCAGCGGGTGCGGTATCGCCCCAACCGGTCGCCGCTTTGTTGGGTGTTCGAGCTGCTGCGCGCTGGCGCGGGGCAGATTCAGGACACTCGCCTGTTCGGTTTCGAGGTGCATCCCGGCTTCCGCGCGCTGCCGCTGGTCGAGCTGCGTGAAATGATCGACCAGGAGTTCTTCATCCTCTCCAATGCGCACTATGAGCGCTATGTGCGGCCGCTCTGATATGTCTGCTCTCGCCAATAATCTTGCCGCCATCCATGACTTCCTGCCCTGCCGCACGCCCGATGCGTGGCTGGAGGCGGCCGTCGCCAATCAGACGATATTGCTGATCGACCACGCCAACTGCGAGAAGAAGGCTGCTTCCACGGCGCTCAATCTGCTCTATCGCTATGTAGACAAGCCAGATCTGATCTGGCGTATGTCGCGGCTGGCGCGCGAAGAGCTGCGCCATTTTGAGCAGGTGACGGCAATCATGGCCGCACGTGACGTCGACTACGTGCATATCTCATCAGCCCGTTATGCGGCGGGTCTCCACGCGCATATCCGCACCCACGAGCCCGCAAAACTGGTCGATATCCTGATTGTCGGGGCTTACATCGAGGCGCGCTCCTGCGAGCGTTTCGAGCGGCTGGCACCGCTGCTGGATGATGAGCTGCGCCGCTTCTACGAGGGGCTGCTGGCGTCCGAAGCGCGTCATTTTCAGAGTTATCTTAAGCTGGCTGCGCGCTATGCCGATGGTCCCATCGATGATCGCATTGCCCATTTTGCCGAGGTCGAGCGCGAGCTGATCGAATCGCC
>JAJUJZ010000041.1 GCA_029265075.1 Gammaproteobacteria bacterium
CATCGCTTCAACCACGGGGCCGGCATCCTGCGGTGCGTTGGTAACGTAGTTGACGACGCCCGCCGGGAAGCCAGCTTCAATGAAGGCTTCAATGATCAGGCGGTGGGTCTGCGGGCACTGCTCAGAGCCCTTCAGGATCACTGTATTGCCGCAGGCGAGTGCAAAGGCGACGGCACGGGTACCGAGGATGACCGGCGCATTCCACGGCGCCATGCCAAGGCAGACGCCAGCCGGCTGACGGACGGCCATGGCCAGGCTGCCCGGGATATCCGAGGGGATAACCTGGCCGCTAACCTGGGTTGTTAGGCCAGCAGCTTCGTGCAGCATGTTGGCTGCGAGATGGACGTTGAAGCCTGCCCATGCAGCAGTCGAACCGGTCTCGGCCATCATGGCTTCAGTGAACTGTTCAACTTTGGCTTCCAGTGCCGCCGCGGCGCGAACCAGCAGTGCGCGACGCTCGCCCGGGCCTACCTTTGACCAGGTTTTAAAAGCAGCTGCGGCCGCATCAGCAGCACGCTGAACGTCCTCGACGGTTGCTGCGGGTGCGCGGCTAACTACCTCACCCGACATCGGATTATTGCGGTCGAATGTAGCGCCGCCGCTGGCTGCGGCTGACTCTCCGTTGATCAACATCTTAACGTCGAACACGGTGCTTCCTCCTGGTGGACTGGAATAAGGTGGGCGTGACTTTAGCACTGCCGAACGATTCATGCATCAGCGCGCGACAATTGTCGTGCTCAGAATTATTGCATGTGTATGAATGCCAACAATTCTGCGCCGAGCGTATCGCTGGGGCAACCCAGCTGCATTACCGGCGAAATGTGGTTTTGATTGGGCAAAAACAGCAGGCGCGGCCAGTGTCCGCGCACTGCCATGTAGCGTTCGACGAGCACCATTGCCTGCTGCAGAAAGTTTGGCAAATCAAGTTCCGAAACCGTGTACAGACACGGAATTCGACTGTTTACCAAACCCTCTAAAGTTGACATTTCAAGGAACCGCCGCGCGTCGGTACCGTAGTAGGCTTTTTCAAGATCGGTATGTACGGGCAGCGTAACGAGATCATAAACGCCCGAGAGCATCAGTGCGCCACGGATGGGCGGCCCATCGGGATGCAAGCGCGGCATCGCGACATAACTCGCCACGTGACATGCGCCAGCAGATTGTCCCATCAGAAATACCCGACGAGGGTCGCCGCCGTAGTTTGCAATATTGGCAAAAATCCAGATCAGCGCACTGGCAATATCCTGCGCTCCGGTCGGCCACTGATGAGTGGGTGCGAGGCGGTAGGTCATGGTAACGCCGACACAGCCATTGGCCACAGCCCAGGCGCCAACGTTGTTGTAGAACGGTGCACCTTCGGCACCTTTGTCACCGCCGACAAAACCGCCGCCATGCACAAACACCACTACCGGCAGATCGCTGCCGCCGTTTGCGGGTTTGAAGACATCGAGACGGTGCCGCTCGTCATAACCGTAGGCGATATCCCGTTCGACAGTGCAGAGATCCGGTGTCGGGCGTGGCGCCTTGTCCGCGAACAGGCCAATGGTGCCCTGTAGCAACTCATTGTCGAAGTTGCGCCCCAGCGCGTGAATCGCTTTGCGAATTTCAGTGCTCATTTATCGGCCTCGTCTGAATTTTATTGTCGCGCTCTGGCTCGTCTGCTGACGATGCAGCAGGCCAGCGCAAAAAAAAAGCGTTCCAGGGGTAGCTGGAACGCTCATTCTAACGCTTTAATTCTTCATTGCACCGAGGGGGTCAGGCGGCGCCCGGTTTTGCCATATTCACCAGTCGGGCCTGGGTGTACTCGTACAGACCTTCCTCACCGCACTCGACGCCGATACCGGATTGCTTGCTGCCGCGGAAGGGCAGCATCGGGTTCATATCAAGGTGTTTGTTGACCCACACCGTACCCGAGTTGATACGCATGGCGACCGCCTGCGCGCGCTCCACATCCTTGCCCCAGACGGTGCCACCCAGGCCATAGATGGAATCGTTGACCCGGGCAATGGCGTCATCGAGGTCGCTGTAGCGGAGCACCGGCAGCACGGGCGCAAATTGCTCTTCCGCGACGATGCGCGAATCGTCAGTGACATCACGTACGATAGTCGGCGGAATGAAATAACCCGGACGGCTGAGCGGCTCGCCACCAGCAATGATTTTGCCGTTTGCCTTCGCGTCTTCAAGCAGCTCTTTTACTTTCTCGAACTGCATCCTGTTCTGGATCGGGCCGATCTGGGTCGACGGGTCGGTGCCTTCGCCAACGACTGCTTCACGAGCCAGGCGCGCCAGCTCGTCACAGAATTCGTCATAGATTGCATCGGGTACATAGACACGCTTGATGGCGACGCAGATCTGACCTGCGTTGAAGGTGGCACCATTGAAAATCTTCTGCGCCACGTCTTTCACGTCGACGTCGTCCAGTACCAGTGCTGCGTCGTTGCCGCCCAGCTCGAGGGTTACGCGCTTGAGTGTGGAGGCGACGCTGGAGAGTACTTTCTTGCCAGTGGCAGTGGAGCCCGTAAAGGCCACTTTTGCCACGTCCGGGTGAGCAGTCAGCACGCCGCCGAGATCGTTCTGGTCGGTGATGGTGTTGACGACACCGGCGGGGAACAGTTCGGCGCACAATTCACCCACCAGCAGTGTGGTGAGCGGTGTGGTCGGGGCGGGCTTCAGCACCATGGTGTTGCCGGCCAGCAGGGCAGGGCCCAGCTTGTTGGCGAGCAGCACCAGTGGGAAGTTCCAGGGCGTGATGGCAGCCACGACGCCCAGCGGAGCGCGATGCTCGATCACTTTGCTGGTGTCGTCGTCCAGCACCACCTTGGGTTCCAGACTCATGCCTGCGAAGACGCGCAGCGTACCGGCGGTACCCATGGTTTCGAATTTGGCCTGCTGCAGCGGTTTGCCTTGCTCAAGCGTCAGCGTTTCGGCGAATTCATCGGCGCGAGCCTCGATGGCGTCGGCCAACGCGAGCAGGAGTTCGCGGCGCTCATCGATAGGACGGGCTGACCAGGCGGGAAATGCCGCTTTGGCGGCTGCCACTGCCTCGTTCAGCTGGGCTTCATCGGCCCGCGGGCAGGTCTGAAAGGCTTCCCCTTTGGCTGGGTTGATGACGTCCATGGTGGATGCCCCGTCCACCAGTTTCCCGCCGATGAGCAGTTTGAACTGTTTCATGACCCACTCCTATCTGTTATGCGCTAGCGCTTTGTTGTTTGCCTTATGTGGTGGTACATAAGGTGACCAAGATCGGACTGAATGTCCACACCTGATAAAGCCTGTCTGCTCAGGTGCTCCGCAACCGGATCGCAGGTGGCACCACAGCTCAGCATTTTCTCGTGGTTTCAGCTGCTGGATGCGCCCGGGACTGACGCTATTGAAACGGTCGTTATCAGGCTCCGGGGCTGCAAGCTGCTCGCCCAAGCATACCCGCTAAGCGCGCAGGCGAACAAGACGGTTCGGGGTTCGCTGCGGCAGAGGCGGAGGCGTGTCGCGGGCGCCAGTCGCGCCGCAGCCGGAGTCTCCGCCCCGGCTATGAAATGTGACCGAAATTTAGTTATGCAATTGAACAAATAGTGTGCTTTACTTGCCGCCGCACGCCATGAGGGCGCGCGTCGTACCGTTGTAATGTCACCGCAGGGTATGAGAGCTTGCCATGGAGAGCGTTTTCGGAGTGGCTCCGTCTTCTCACCGCGCCTGTCCCGCACGGCGCGAGCCTGTTGTTCTCCGGTCTTTCCCGGTCGCGTCCTCAGACAGTAACCCTGTCAACCTGTGCTGTTCCAGCCGTCGCCCGCCCGTGGGCCGGCGTTTCACAAACATACCCATAACAACAGCATTACCCGAGGGCATTTATGGATAAGAACACTGCTTTGGCAGATCACAGCCGTTTTCGCCCCCGTTTTCGCCGCACGCGCATGGCTTTTGCCCTGTGTCTCGCGGCAGGCGGGGTGGCGGAAGGCATGGCGCAGAATGTGCCCGCACCGGCAAATTCCGCGCTTGAGGAAGTGATGGTAACCGCGCGTCGGCGGGAGGAGAGTCTGCAGGATACGCCTCTGGCCGTTACCGCCCTGACCAGTGAGGGACTGGAGCGCCAGCAGATCTTTGGAACCGAGGATCTGAGCCGGGTTACCCCCAACCTGCAGTTCACCAGCTATGGACCTCTGACTGGCAGCAATGCCGCCGCCCAGGTGTTCATTCGGGGGATTGGCCAGACCGACGCCTCGTCCGGCGTCGATCCGGGGGTCGGTCTTTATATTGATGACGTCTATCTGGGGCGGGCAGTTGGCGGTGCCATGGAATTCCGCGATGTCGCCAACGTCCAGGTGCTGCGTGGCCCGCAGGGCACCCTGTTCGGCCGGAACACCATCGGTGGGGCGGTACTGATGTCCACCGTCACCCCCGGTGACGAGTTCGGTGGCACGATTCGGGCTGGCATCGGTGATGACAATCTTTACGAGCTGTTCGCGGCGGTTGACCTGCCGCTGGCTGACAACCTGGCGGCGCGCGTCTCGCTGGGCACCAAGCAGCGGGACGGCTACGTTAAGCGGATCCACGACGGGATTGATCTCGGCGATGACGACACCACCACGTTCCAGGCCTCGCTGCGGTGGGAACCGACCGATGCGCTGCGCATCGTGCTCCGTGCCGATCACACTGAAGAGGATGAAAACGGCTCGCCCTTTGTATTCAAGGCGATCAACGGCAGTCAGGCGTTCCCCGCTGCCTCCAGTGCCGGCGCCGGCTGCCCGGGTGCAACATTCCCGCCGCCCAGTGTGCCGGCCAACGCGGTTGATCCGCGCTGTCTCAACGATGCGACCTGGGATCTCGGCAAGGACAAGAACGGTGGTACCGCGCCAGCCAGCAGTACGCTGCGCAACTGGGGCACGTCGGCCCACATCGAGTGGGAAGTCAGCGATCTGCTGACGCTGAAGTCGATCACCGCTTACCGCGAGCTGGAGTGGCACGGTCGGCGCGATGCCGACAACACGCCGCTGCTGGTACTCCATACGGACTATCAGAGCGATGGTCATCAGTTCAGTCAGGAATTCCAGGCGCTGTTTTCGATGGAGCGGCTGAACGGTGTATTCGGCGCGTACTGGTTTGAAGAAAGTGTGGTCGACTTCGTACTGGTGCCCATTGCTGCACCGCCGCCCCGCGTTGCCGCTGGCGGTCCCGGCAGCATGGACTATCAGAAGGCGACCATCGACAACGAAAACTGGGCGGTCTTCACGCAGTGGACCTACGACCTCACTGACAAGCTGAGCCTGACGGCGGGTATTCGCCATACCGAGGAGACCAAGGGGATCGAGCTGGTGTCATTCACCATCGACGATCCGGCGGCGCCGGGGCTGATTCCCGGAATTCCGGCCACGCTGCCGACCACGGTAGGGGCGGTATCCAACACACTGTTCATTCATCCGCGCCCGTTCGAGGAGGACTTCACCGCGACGACCGGTTCGGCAACCATCTCTTATCGCTGGAACGACTCGCTGATGACCTACTTCAGCTGGTCCGAAGGCTTCAAGAGTGGCGGTTTCAACCAGCGCTATAACGCTGCTCCGCCCGGCAATGTGCCGGTCTCGTTCGATGCCGAGGAGGCAGAAACTTTCGAGCTGGGCTTCAAGGCTGATATCGGCCATGCATGGCGTGTCAATGGTGCTGTGTTCCAGACCGACTACGACAACATGCAGCTGATCTATCGGGCTGGCGTGGCGCCACTGCTGTTCAACGCCGGTAAGTCGTCGATCGATGGAGCGGAGCTGGAATTCACGTTCGCACCCAACGACCGGCTGATTATCGAGGGCAGCCTCGGCTATCTCGATGACGCCTTTGAGGAACTGGCGCCGATCACCCTGCCGGGTACGCCGGTTACTGCAACGGTATCGCCGAGCAACACACTGCCATTCACGCCCGACTGGCAGGCCAGCCTCAGCATCAGCTACGTCTTCCGCCTCGGGGGCTCGCTGGAGCTGACGCCGCGTCTCAATATCTCCTACACCGATGAGCAGTACTTCGATGCTGCCAACTCGGCGGAGGTGGCGCAGCTGGACGAGGTGACGCTGTACAACGCCTCGGTCAAGCTGGCTGACATCGGCGCTGGCTGGAGCGTCACGGCTGGGGTCAACAACCTCACTGACGAGGACTACTACGTAGCGGGCAACTCGTCGTTCTCCACCTCGGCAGGCTATGCCGAAGTGATCTATGCGCGCCCGCGCAACTACTTCCTGCGGCTCGACTACAACTTCGGCGGCCGGCGGTAAGTAACTTGCCCGCTGGGCTTGCTCCTCTCGGGGGGCAGTCCAGCGGGACTTTTTTCGCCCCGGCTACAGCCAGGCGCGATAGAGCAGGCTCATAGCAAAGAAGGTCAGTAACGCTTTGAACAGGCGGCGGAAGCGCTCTTCCGACAAGCGGCGGAGCAGCGTCTGGCCCAGCCACACTCCCGGAATTGCCAGCACCCAGCTCAGCAGCATCAGTGTCAGCCAGGGACGAAAATCGAAGCCGAAGCTCTGATAGCCAATCACTTTGAAAATCTCCATCAGCAGCATCGCGCCGGCAATGGTGGCGGTGATCTGCTGACGGTTCAGCGGCGAGCGCAACAGGACCGGCTGGAGCAGCATTCCCATTGAAAACAGCGTGGCCAGAAAGGTGTGGGCGACCCCGAGGAGGACAAACGGGTGCGGAATATTCAGCCCCATGCGCAGTGGCGGCCACCAGGTCGTGATCAGGATGGTGGCGGCAATACCGGTAGCGATCAGCTGAGCCGGCAGATCGGCGTAAACCCGGGCCCCGATCAGGGCTCCGATGAAACAGCCGAACGAGAACGGCCATACGATGCGCCACACCATGTGACGGCGGCCAACCCACGCCCGTAGCACCAGAGCGCCGAGCAGAAAGGCCCCCTGAATCGGCACCAGCAGCTCCAGTGGCAGCACCAGCGTACAGATCGCCAGAAACACGAAAGTGCTGCCAAAGCCCATGGCAGCGCCGAAGGTGGCAGCCATAAAGCTGGCCAGCAGGACAACGAGGGCGAGTGGGTCGGTCAGGGGCATGGGTCTGGTCAGATAGCAAAAAGGCCGGCCATTATACGGATGGGCTCGCAGTCGACACCTCGGGTGCAAGCTGGGATCATGCCGTCTCTCTCAGGAGCCCCCCAGAAATATGTCCGACAGCTTCCAACCCGGCCTGCATCTGATTCACGGCAACCGCGTGGAGGATCTGCGCGATTTGCTGGTCGCGCTGCTGCAGAAATATCCGCCGGCGCCGCTGGAGCCGGCGGTGTTTCTGGTGCAGAGCAACGGTATCGCACAGTGGCTCAAGCTGCGGCTGGCCGCGCCAGAGGCATGGCATATCGCTGCTGCGGTCGATATGCAGATGCCGGCACGTTTTCTCTGGCAGGCGTACCGTGCCGTGCTGGGACCCGACACCGTCCCGGCGGAAAGTCCCTTCGACAAGGAGCGGCTAACCTGGCGGCTGATGCGGCTGTTGCCCGGCTGGCTCGATGAGCCGCTGTTCGCGGAGCTGGCGCATTTCCTGCGCGACGATGACGATCTCCGTAAACGCTACCAGCTGGCGGCAGAGCTGGCGGACCTGTTCGATCAGTATCAGGTCTACCGCGCCGACTGGCTGGCGGCATGGAGTGCCGGCCGTGATGAGCTGATTTCGCCACGTGGCGTGCGCGAACCGCTGCCCGAGAGCCAGCGCTGGCAGGCGGAACTGTGGCGCCGGGTGCTGGCCGATCTGCCGCTCGATGAGTCGCACTTGTCTCGCGCCGAGATGCACCGCCAGTTCATCGGGCAGGTCCGCACCGGCACCGGATTATTGCCCGGCCTGCCGCGTCGCCTCTTCGTGTTCGGCCTCTCGGCACTGCCGCAGCAGGCGCTGGAGGCGCTGCACGCGCTCTCTACCCGCTTGCAGATCTATCTCTTCGTCCACAATCCCTGTCGTTACTACTGGGCCGACATCATCGAAGAGCGCGAGCTGCTGCAGCCACTGCGGCCGTCGCACGCCGCCAAGCCTGGGCTGGCGGCGCTGGACCAGGTGGAACTGGCCGCCGCAGCCAATCCGCTGCTCGCCGCCTGGGGCAAGCAGGGACGCGACTTCATCGGTCTGCTCTATCAGTACGATCAGGCGTCGGCCGGGAGCCAGCAGATCGATCTGTTCCAGCCCTTTGTCGAGACGCCGGGCAGCGGCTCGCTGCTGGCACAGCTGCAGCAGGGGATTCTCGACCTCGAACCGCCGGCATCGCCGCCGCTGCCGGTCGATCCCGCCGATCGCTCGATCACCTTCCATCTGGCGCACAGCCGCCAGCGTGAGGTGGAGGTGCTGCACGACCAGCTGCTAGCGATGTTCGACGAAGCGACCCGCGCCGGGCGCCGGCTGGAGCCGCGCGATGTGATCGTGATGGTGCCGGATATCGATGTCTACGCGCCGCATATTGAGGCGGTGTTCGGCAATATCGCTCCGCAGGATGAGCGCTACATCCCCTATACGGTGGCCGACCGGCCGACCCGCGCCACCAGCCCGCTGATGACAGCCGTGGAGACGCTGCTGCAGCTCCCGGACCAGCGTTTCGCGGCCAGCGAGGTGCTGGCGCTGCTGCAGGTACCGGCGGTCCGCGCCCGCTACGGCATCGAAGAGGCCGATCTGCCGCGGCTGCAGCAGTGGATCGGCGAGAGCGGCATTCGCTGGGGCCTGGATGCCCGGCACCGCGAACGTTTTGCGCTGCCACCGCTGGCCCAGAACAGCTGGCGTTTCGGGCTGGAGCGGATGCTGATGGGCTATGCCGTGGGCGACGGCGACGGGTGGAATGGCATCGAACCGTATGCTGAGCCGTCGGGCCAGGCAGCGACCCTGGTCGGCGATATCGCTGCGATGCTGGAGGGGCTGCAGCGCCACGGCCGGCTGCTGGGCCGCGATCACGCGCCGGCTGAGTGGGGCACACTGTTGCGAGAGCTGTGGCACGACTTCCTGCAGGCCGAGAGTGCGCAGGACCAGCTGGTGCTCGACCAGCTCGACGCCGCGCTCGAACGCTGGCTGGAGGCGTGCGCCGCCGCCGGCCTCGCCGACCCGCTGCCGCTCACGGTGGTGCGCGAGGCGCTGCTGGCCGGCTTCGACGCAACCGGTATTTCGCAGCGCTTCCTCGCCGGCAGCGTCAACTTCTGCACGCTGATGCCGATGCGCGCCATCCCGTTCCCGGTGGTCTGCCTGCTCGGCATGAACGACGGCGATTACCCGCGCCTGCGCCCGCCGGCCGACTTCGACCTGATGGCGGGGCGCTACCGCCCCGGCGACCGCTCGCGCCGTGAGGATGACCGTTATCTCTTCCTGGAGGCACTGCTGTCGGCGCGCGAGCGGCTCTACATCAGTTACATCGGCCGCGACGAGCGCGACAACAGCGAGCGGCGCGCCTCGGTGCTGGTGGGGCAGCTGTGCGATCACATCGCCGCTGGCTGGGTGCGCGAAGATGGCGAGCCGCTGCTGGCCTCGCTTACTACCGAGCATCCGCTGCAGCCCTTCAGTCGCCGCTATCTCGATCCGAACGGACCGGCCGATCATTTCACCTATGCGCGCGAATGGTTCTCGGCGCCGGCGATGCAGGCCGATGAACTGCCGCTGCCCGCACCGGCAATGAGCGAGGAGCCGCTGACGCTGGAGGCACTCGGTCGCTTCCTGCGCAGCCCGGCGGAACACTTCTTCCGCGAGCGGCTGGGTACCCGGCTTGAGCGTCGTGCCGTGACGGTCGAGGATGACGAGCCGTTTGATCTCGATGGCCTGGCCCAGCATTCACTCAGAAGTGCGCTGGTAGAGGCGGGGCGGCACGCGATGGAGCAGGGCGACGATGCCGTGGCAACCGAGCTGGCGCGCACGGTCTCGAAGCTGCGTGGCGAAGGGGCGCTGCCGCCCGGTGCCGGCGGCGATTTGCTGGAAGCGGAGCTGCTTGCGCGCAGCGAAGAGACGCTTGCCAACTGGCGCCAGATACTCGTGCACTGGCCCGGAATCGCAGAGCCACAGGAAATCGAACTGGCGCTCGGCAACGGCCTGCGGGTGCAGGACTGGCTGGCCGATGGCGCCCTGGCGCTGCGCACCAATGACACCGGCCAGCTGGCGCTGATCGAGTGTCGCGCCAGCCAGGCTTATGCCGGCCGCGGCCGTTACAAATTCCACTACTTCCCGCAGCTCTGGATTCGCCATCTGGCCGGGCGCGCCTGCGGCCTGTCGCTGACCACCATTCTGGTCACCACCGATGGCATCCACCGCCTGCCGGCTCTGACTGCCGAGAGCGCGCGCATCGCTCTGCGTGCCATCGGCGATGCCTGGCTGGCGGGTCTGTGTCAGCCGCTGCCAATCGAGATTAAAACGGCGATGAGCTGGTTGCACGAGGACAAGGAGAGCGATGAGCCAGATAGCGACAATGCTGCCTTGGTCCGTTGCTACGAAGGCGACTATCACACTGAGGGAGAGGTCGCGAAGAGCGCGGTGCTGACGCGCTGCTGGCCGACCTTTGGCGAACTGCACGCGGCGGGCTTCGGCCGCTGGGCGCGCCAGCTCTATCTGCCGCTGTCGATCGCACTCTCCAATATGGAGCATGAGTTATGACGCTGCCGCTCAATCCGCTCACTTTTCCGCTGCACGGTGCGCGGCTGATCGAGGCGAGCGCCGGCACCGGCAAGACCTGGACCATCGCGTCGCTCTATCTGCGGCTGGTACTGGGCCATGGCGGCGGCAACGCCTTCCCGCGGCCGCTGGCCCCGGAAGAGATCCTGGTCGTCACCTTTACCCGCGCTGCCACCGAGGAGCTGCGCGACCGCATCCGCGCCCGCCTTACCGAAGCTGCGTTGTTCTTCGCGCAGGGTGCAGAAGGGCAGGGCGATCCATTGCTGCAGCAGCTCAGGGGCGACTATCCGGAAGCCGTGTGGCCGGCACAGGCGTACCGACTGCGACTGGCGGCGGGCGCGATGGATCAGGCCGCAGTGCTCACCATTCACGGCTGGTGTCAGCGCATGCTGCGCCAGCATGCCTTTGCCAGCGGCATTCCCTTCGGCATCGAACTCAATGGTGACGACCGCGCGCTGCGCGAGCAGGTGGCGCGCGACTACTGGCGCACCTTTATCCAGCCGCTGCCGGTCGGACTGATGGAGTTGATCCGGCAGGAAGTACGCACTCCCGAGGCGCTGGCCGCAGCTATTGCCGGAATGCCGATTGAGGAGGCCGGCCAGACGGACGACAAGCTGCCATTTGCCGATGATTGCGCCGTCTGGCTGCAGCGCTGCGACGAACTCGAGGGGGCAGCCCGGCGCGCCTGTGAAGCGGAGGTCGCCACGGTGCGCGCCTGGTTCGATGAGGCGCTTGCCAGCAAGTGGCTTAACGGTAACAGCCATCGTGCGACATCGGTGGCTGAGCAGCTGGCTGCGCTGGAGGCGTGGGTGCAGGAAGGCCAGCCGCGTCAGCCGGACAAACTGGTCCGGCTGCTGCCGGAACGCTTCAAGTTCAACAAGGCACACGAGCATCGTGTACCGGAGTGGCCTGGCTTTGCGACGCTGGCCCGCTATCTGGAGCATCTCGAAGCGGCACCTGCACTGCGTGAGCCGCTGCTGCGGCATGCTGCCTGCTGGTGTGCGGCGCGGCTGCGGGCGCAGAAGCAGCGACTGGGTGAGCTGGGTTATGACGATCTGCTTGCGCGCCTGCATGAAGCACTGCACGGACCGCAGGGCGAACGGCTGGCCACACTTATTCGCGAGCAGTTCCCGGTCGCGCTGATCGACGAATTTCAGGATACCGATCCGCTGCAATACGCCATGTTTGCAAAAGTATTTGGCTGGGGGGCGGAAGCGGCATCAGCACCTGTCAGTGACATTGATCAGGGCGAGGCGCAGGCCGATCTTTTTGCGGAGTCGTCAGCGCCTTCCGGTACCGTGGACAGCGGGGCGCTACCCACCGGTCTGCTGATGATCGGCGACCCGAAGCAGGCGATCTATGCATTTCGCGGCGCGGATATCTACGCCTATCTGCAGGCGCGGCGTGACACCGAGGGGCGCCATTACACGCTGGGCACCAACTACCGCTCGGTGACGGGCATGGTGGCGGCGGTCAACCGGATTTTTGCGCGCGGCTCCAGCTGGCCCGATGGCCCATTTCTGTTCGGCGACGAGATTCCTTACCTGCCGGTCAATGCTAACGGTCGACCGGAACGGCTTGAGGTGGGAGGTGCGCCGCAAGCGCCACTGACGCTGTGGCGTCCGGCCGATTACGAGCCGCGCAAGCGTGGCACTTATTGCAGTGAGATGGCGGAGGCGTGTGCCAGCGCCATTGTCGAACTGCTGAATGGTGCAGCGGCGGGGAGAGTTGGTTTCCGGCGCGATGGTGTGCTGACACCGCTGGCTGCCAGCGATATTGCGATCCTCGTGCGCAGGGGCAGCGAGGCAAGTCAGGTGCGGGCCGCATTGACAGCTCGTGGCCTGAAGAGTGTCTATCTCAGCGATCGGGATTCGGTTTATGCCAGTGCTGAGGCGCGCGATCTGCTTTGCTGGCTGGAAGCAGTGGAGGCGCCGGAGCGCGCCGATCTGCTGCGCCGTGCGCTGGCAACAGCAACGCTGGGGCTGCCACTGGTCGAGCTGGAGCGGCTGCGTCAGGAGGAACACTACGCCGAGGCAATGATTGAGCGCTTCCGCGACTACCACACCCTGTGGGCGCGTCGCGGTGTATTGCCGATGCTGCGGCGTCTGCTCGACGATTTCGGTCTGCCATCCATATTGCTGCAGCGCCCCGGCGGCGAACGCGCGCTCACCAATCTGCTGCATCTAGCAGAGCTGGCCCAGCAGGCAGCCCAGCGGCTGGCTGGTACGGCGGCCGTGATCCGCGAATTTAGTGAGCGCATCGAGCGCGCCGTTGCCGGCGACACTAACGACGAGTATGTCCAGCGGCTGGAGAGTGATGCCGATCTGATTCGCGTGGTCACCATTCACAAGTCGAAAGGTCTGGAGTACCCCCTGGTGTTTCTGCCGTTTGCCTGCCGGCCACGGCCGGAATTCAAGGGCAATGGCTCTCCCAGTTACTTCGACGAAGCGCTCGGCCGGCGCCGGGTGGTGTTCCAGTCTGACGATACGGTGAAAGCGCTCGTCGCGCGGGAGCAGCTGGCGGAGGATCTGCGTCTGCTCTATGTAGCGCTGACTCGCGCGCGCCACGCCTGCTGGGTGGGTCTGGCTCCGATCGGCCAGTACAAGAAGAATGGCGAGTACCGCTGTGAGCTGCAGGACACCGCGATGGGCTACCTGCTCAACGGTGGCGCTGCCATCGAACCCGAGCGGCTGCATGCGCTGCTCGCTGAGCTTGCCTCGGAGGAGATTGTGGTAACGGACACGCCGGCCCCGTCGCATGCACGTTATGACGGCGTGCCGCAGACCGGGAGCAGTGACCGCCCGCTGCGTACGCCGTTGCCGCGCGCGCGCCGGCCATGGTGGGTGGCAAGCTACAGCGCGCTGGTGGCGACACTGCAGGCCACAGGGGAAACGCCGGATGCTGAAGCCTCCGGGCGTGAGGCGAAGCTGATCGAGCTCGCCCGTGAGCGCAGCGACCCGGCCCGCACGCCCGATCCCGCTTCGATTCACGCCTTCCCGGCTGGCGCCGCGGCGGGGACTTTTCTGCACGACCTGCTCGAATGGGCGGCGCGCGAGGGCTTCGGTCGTGTCTGCGGCGATGATGCGCTGCGCCGCGCAGAGGTCGAACGGCGCTGCAGCCGGCGTGGCTGGGAGGAATGGGTTCCTGTGCTGGACCAGTGGCTGGTAACGGTGCTGAGCGCGCCGCTGCCCGTTGCCGGCGGTGGTGTGGCGCTGGCCCAGCTCGCCACGCTATTGCCGGAGATGGAGTTCTGGCTGGAGGCGCATGGTATGAACACGGCGGCGGTCGATCAGCTGCTGCGGCGTTATCTGCTGCCCGGGGAGCGGCGTCCGGCGCTGGAGCCGAAACAGCTGCAGGGGATGCTCAAGGGCTTTATCGACCTCATCTTCGAACACGATGGCCGCTACTACGTTATCGACTACAAATCGAACTGGCTGGGCCCCGACACCGACAGCTACACCACGGACGCGATGAACCACGCCATTCTGGAACACCGCTACGAGTTGCAGTACGCGCTCTACAGCGTGGCACTGCACCGCCTGCTGCGCTCGCGGCTGCCCGGCTATCAGCCCGAACGCCATCTCGGCGGGGTTTTCTATCTTTTTCTGCGCGGCCTGGGTGCGGACGGTGAATTTGGCATCCACCAGGCCCAGCTGCCAATGCCACTGATCGAGGCGCTCGACCGTATGCTGCAGGGTAGTGAGGTGAAAGCATGAGCGAAACGCTCACTATCTCAGTGCTGACGCCCGATACCGCAGACGCGCAGCTGACGCTGCTGCAGGCGTGGAGCCGCGCCGGCTGGTTGCGACCGCTAGATCGCGAACTGGCGCTGATGCTGGCACGTAACGCCGCCGACCGCAGCGATCCGCTGCCGTGCTGGAGCGCCGCCTGGGTGAGCGCGACGCTGGCGCAGGGACACGTCTGCCTGCCGCTAGCGGCGGCTGTTGAGGATTTGCATGCCTGGCTGGGTACGGCCGATGCATCGGCATTGTCGCTGACTGATCTGCTCACGCCGGCCGAAGCGCTGCGGCAGCTGTTGCCGGCAGCAGGCGCACTGGCGGCCTGGCGGGAGCGGCTCGCTCGTTCCGAGATGGTGAGCGGACCAGCCGGCAACACACCGCTGGTGCTGGCGGACGACCGGCTCTATCTGCGCCGCTACTGGCGCTATCAGGTGCAGGTCGCGGCTGCGATTCGCGCCCGACTGGAGCCGGTGGCCACCCCGGCCGATCTCAGCCAGCGGCTCGATGAGCTGTTTGGCGATGAACGCGGCAGCGAGCCGGACTGGCAGCGCATCGCCGCAGCACTCGCCAGCCGCAGCAACTTCACGGTTATTTCTGGCGGCCCCGGCACCGGCAAAACCACCACCGTGGTGCGAGTGCTGGCGTTGCTGCAGGGCATCGCCCTCAGCGAGCAGGGCCGTCCGCTGCGCATCCATGTGGCAGCGCCTACCGGCAAGGCGGCTGCACGTCTCACGGAAGCTATCAGCGGCGCTATTGATCAGATGCCTGAAGAAGTCGCTGCCCATCTGCCGCGCCAGGTGGTCACCATTCACCGCCTGCTGCGACCGCTGCCGAATTCGCGCCGCTTTCGCCATCACGCCAGCAATCCGCTGCACGCCGATGTGGTGGTGGTCGACGAAGCGTCGATGATCGACCTGGAGCTGATGGCGCAGCTGATCGATGCGCTGCCGGCGCATGCCCGGCTCATCCTGCTGGGCGATAAGGACCAGCTGGCCGCGGTGGAGGCGGGTGCGGTACTGAGCGAGCTCAGCGAAGGCGCGGAGCAGCTGTCGGATGAGACCCGCGCCTGGCTGGAACAATGCACCGGCTATTCCCTGCCGGCAGCTCCACGACCCACCAGTGTGGTGGCTGATCAGGTTGCACTGCTGCGCAAGAGTTATCGCTTCGGTGCGGACAGCGGTATCGGCCGGCTGGCTGCAGCGATCAACAGGGGGGACGCGGCGGGCGTGCGCGAGGTGCTGGGCAGCGGTGCGGCCGATCTGGTGCTGCAATTGCCGCCCGCGGAGGAGGGCAGGCGCCGTTCACTGCTCGCCCGACTGATGGTCGAGGGACATGGCGAGGGCGAGGTCCGCCAGCCGGCGCAGTTTCCGGGCTATCGCTATTTCCTCGAACAGCTGCACGCGCTCCGGCCTGCTGAGATGGACGAACTGGCGATCAGCGAATGGGCTGCTGCGGTGCTTGCTGCTCATAATCGCTTTCAGCTGCTGGCACCGCTGCGCTCCGGTCCCTGGGGTGTCGAGTCGCTCAACCGCCTCTGCGCCGATGCACTGGCTGCAGCGGGTCTGATCGAGCCGGAAGGGCTCTGGTACGAGGGGCGGCCGGTGATGGTCACCCGCAACGACTACAGCCTCGGTCTGATGAATGGTGACGTCGGCGTGGCGCTGCGGCTGCCGAGCGGTGAGCTGCGCGTATTCTTCACCAGCGTGGAACAGGGCGTTCGCTCCTTTGCTCCCAGCCGACTCAACGAAGTCGAGACCGTCTATGCGATGACGGTCCATAAATCGCAGGGGTCGGAGTTCTACCATGCAGCGCTGGTACTGCCGGAGCAGGTGAGCCCCATTCTCACGCGAGAGCTGGTATACACCGGCGTGACACGGGCCAGGCGCAGCTTCTCTCTGGTGGCGATGTCAGCGACCAGCCTGGACGTGGCGATAGCGCGACGGGTGACCCGGGCGTCGGGGCTGGCGGATCTGTTGCGATGAAGTTGAGAGGGACCAGTGCTCGCTAACAACCCCGGATTGGCCAGCCAGTCTGTTGCTGAGCCGGCTGGATCCCATCTCTTCCATGTCCGCGCCAGGCGCGCTCTTCCTCATCAGGATGTCGCCGTCATCGGCAGCCGTCCTCGTCGCCGTCTCTGACTGGGCCAGGACCCCGTCATTCCCGCGCCGGCAGGAATCCAGGTACCACGAAACCCCGATCCCGCGTGTGCAGGAAGGCGACCCGCGCAGGTGGGGGTCGCCGCCTGTGGTGAGGTCTTAAAGGTCGAGTATCAGCAGGCTGCCATTCTTGCCGCGCGAGCAGCAGGGGGTGAACTGATCATTCGCCGCGCGCTCCTCGTCGGTGAGAAACATGTCGCGGTGCTCAATCTCGCCCTCCAGCACCCGCGTCAGACAGGTACCGCAGACGCCTTCTTCACAGGACACGTCGATGCGAATGCCGGCAGCACCCAGCACGTCGGTAATGCGTTCGTCCTTGTTGATGGTGAAGATCTGGCCCGAGCTGGCGATCTTTACCTGGAACGACTCGTCATTGGAGGTATCCACCTCTTCCGCGGCAAAGTACTCGCGGTGGATGTTCGCTTCCGCCCAGCCCTGCTGCCGGGCGGTGTCGATGACCCAGTTCATGAAACCGGTGGGGCCACAGACGTAGAGATGGATGTCGGGCTGCGGCTTGGCAAGCAGCGCCGCGGCGTTGAGCTTCTGCTCGTCGGCTCCGTCGTCGAAGTGAAAGTGCGCCTGGGCGGCAAACGGTGAGCTCTTGATGCGCTCCATGAAGGCAGTGCGTGAGGGCGAACGGGTGCAGTAATGAAATTCGAAGGAAGCGCCGGTTTCGGCCAGTCGCTCGGCCATGCAGAGGATCGGGGTTACGCCGATCCCACCGGCCAGCAGCAGCGAATGCCGGGCATGCGTCAGCGGAAAATGGTTGCGCGGCTCGCTGATGACCAGCGTATCGCCTTCCTGAACCTGGTCGATCATCGATACCGAGCCGCCGCGTGAGGCCGGATCACGCAGCACCCCGATCAGATAGCGGTTGGTCTCGGACGGATGGTTGCACAGTGAATACTGCCGCACGAGCCCGCCGGGGGTATGAACATCGATGTGAGAGCCAGCAGAAAATGCCGGCAGCGGCTGGCCATCGGTGCGGGTAAGCTCAAATGAATAGATGTCGTCGGCTTCCCTGGTTTTGCGGGTCACTTTCACCGTGATAGTTTCGGTCATTTCAAAGGCTTCCAATGCGAGATCGAGGTCTTGTTGTAATGTCAATAAGGTTGGTATGTCAACCAATTGCGAGGTAATGGAAATCCATGGATACTACCACTCGCATTAAAAGTCAGACAATTGCGTTAACCGTTCGATTATCATCGGCTTTCTGCCGATGTCAGCAGGCGTTGTAACAGTACTCAGCAGTGCATCGTCGTGCTCTGACGTTATCTGACAGGGCGAATTCTGAAGCTGTAATGCGAAGGGTGGCATGATAGCCATCAAAAGTTGCTAAACTGCGCCGGCCCAGACAGGTCGGTTCGGTTCGGTTTCGCGTTGGCAGTGATGCAGCGCGGGTTCCAAGGTTGGCGGGACGCCGGCGCGTCACCGTCTGTTCATCGGAGAGAGGTAAACAATGAAAACAAGGGCAGCAGTCGCTTTTGCGGCAGGCAAACCGCTGGAAGTTGTCGAAGTCGATCTGGAAGGGCCAAAGGCGGGTGAAGTACTCGTCGAGATCAAGGCTACCGGGGTTTGCCATACGGATGCCTTCACCTTGTCGGGCGATGACCCCGAGGGCGCATTTCCCGCGATTCTGGGCCACGAAGGGGCCGGTATCGTTCGCGAAGTCGGCGCCGGCGTGACCTCCCTCAAGCCGGGCGACCACGTCATTCCGCTTTACACGCCCGAGTGCCGTCAGTGTGAGTACTGTCTGCATCCGAAGACCAACCTCTGCTCAGCTATCCGTGCCACTCAGGGCAAGGGGCTGATGCCGGACGGGACCAGCCGCTTCTCCTTCGAGGGCAAGCCGGTTCTGCACTACATGGGCTGCTCGACCTTCTCGAACTTTACGGTACTGCCGGAAATTGCTCTGGCAAAAATCCGCGAGGACGCGCCGTTCGACAAGGTCTGCTACATCGGCTGTGGTGTGACCACGGGCATCGGCGCCGTGCTCTTCACCATGAAGGTTGAGGCGGGCTCCACCGTTGCCGTATTCGGTCTCGGTGGTATCGGTCTGAACGTCATCCAGGGCGCCAGGATGGTTGGTGCGACCCGCATCATCGGTGTCGACATCAACCCGGGCAAAGTCGAGATGGCGAAGAAGTTCGGCATGACCGACTTCGTGAACCCCAAAGAAGTTGACAATGTCGTTCAGCACATCATCGACATGACCGGTGGCGGCGTTGACTACTCGTTCGAGTGCATCGGCAACGTCAACACCATGCGTCAGGCACTGGAATGTGCACACCGTGGCTGGGGTCAAAGCTGCATCGTCGGCGTTGCCGGCGCGGGGCAGGAGATCTCGACCCGTCCGTTCCAGCTCGTCACTGGCCGCACCTGGAAAGGCACCGCCTTCGGTGGCGCCCGCGGCCGGACGGACGTACCGCGAATTGTCGACTGGTACATGGAAAACCGCATCAATATCGACGACATGATCACTCACACGATGCCCCTCGAGGACATCAACAAGGCGTTCGATCTGATGCATTCGGGCGAGAGCATCCGCTCGGTGGTGTTGTACTGATCTGCGATCGGTTCACTGCGCCGACTGCGTGTCAGCGGGCGACAGGTCGTAAGCAGTAAAGCGGACGTGAGGAGCAGCAGAGCTCCTCACTCTCCCTCAATACGCAGTGATATCAACGGAATGGGGAGTATTCGCAATGTCTATCTACACGCACATCACCGTCGGCACTAACAATGTGGAGAAGGCGCGGGAGTTTTACGACAAGGTGTTAGGCACCATCGGTCTGAAACGCCTTGCCGATATTCCCGAGGGACGTGGTTCGATCTGGGGCATCGACGAGCCCGCATTTTTTGCGCTGACGCCAGCCAATGGCGAACCAGCCACGTTTGGCAATGGCGTCACGATCTCGTTCAAAGCGAAGGATCGCGCCAGTGTGGAGGCGTTTCATCGCACGGCGCTCGAACTGGGCGGCAGAGATGAAGGCGCAGCTGGACCACGCAAGCTGGGTTACGCGGCCTATGTCCGCGACCTCGACGGAAACAAGCTGGCCGTTTACGGACCCCTGGAAGGGTAGTGCCTGTGGCCACCGCGCCGCGGTGGCCGTTTCCGAACGAATTCAGGCTACGGCCGAAACTGGCCGGAAGCATCAGGTTAGCAGGTGAGGGGATATGGAAAAGATTAGCGAAAATCGTTGCTTCGGCGGCCAGCAGCTGCGGTACAGGCATCAGTCAGCAGTGCTGAACTGCGAGATGGTGTTCTCGATCTTTCTGCCTCCGCAGGCAGCATCGGGCAAGATCCCGGTGCTCTACTGGCTCTCCGGACTGACCTGCACCGATGAAAACTTCGTGACCAAGGCTGGCGCGCAGCGCTATGCGGCTGAGCAGGGCGTGGCCATTGTGGCACCGGATACCAGCCCGCGCGGCGAAGGCGTGCCGGATGACCCCGAAGGGGCCTATGACTTTGGTCTCGGTGCTGGCTTCTACGTTAATGCGACGCAGGAGCCGTGGTCGAAGCACTACCGCATGTACGATTACATCGTCGACGAGCTGCCGGCACTGATCAACAGCAACTTCCCGGTGGCAGGCGATCGCGCTGGCATTTTTGGCCACTCAATGGGCGGACATGGCGCTCTGACCATTGCATTGAAAAATCCCGGACGTTACAAATCGGTTTCGGCGTTCTCGCCCATCGTGTCACCGCTGCGCTGCCCGTGGGGCGAAAAGGCGCTGAGCAATTATCTCGGTGCCGATCGCGAAGCGTGGCGTGACTATGACACCACTGAGCTGATCGCCCGCGCGACCACGCGCCTGCCGATGCTGGTGGACCAGGGCGAGGCCGACAATTTCCTGAAAGAGCAGCTCAAGACCGAGTTGCTGGAAGAAGCGGCGAAAAAGGCTGGTTATCCGGTCGAAATCCGTATGCAGCCGGGTTATGACCACAGCTATTTCTTCATCGCCACGTTCATCGAGGATCACATCCGGTTCCACGCCGGGAACGTATAACAAAAGACCGTCGGGCTCCGGGCCGGACGAGGAGACGCGACAATGTCAGCAGTTATGGATAGAG
>JAJUJZ010000117.1 GCA_029265075.1 Gammaproteobacteria bacterium
ATCCTGCCGAGCGCGCCACCTTACAATTAAAAGCCCGACCATGCGTCGGGCTTTTTTGTACGCGCGCGACGCCAGCAGGCGACAGTGTTAGAGGCAGCTTTGTGTAAGCACTTGCCATGCACCAGGCGTCAGAATGCTGTGCATTTCATAGCGGGAAGTCGTCACCGGAGCTTTTCTGCAAAAAAGCCTGCCACAAAGCCGGGATCTCTATTTGCCGAAGAGGGAGGGATTGATTCGCAGAGCCAGAGTGGCGCTGCTCACCCCTGCGGGGCGCCTTCGCTGCGCTGCGGCGTCCAAAATGCTGCGTATTTGTCGAACCGGGATCATCCTGTTGTATCCCCAAATAAAAACCCGGCGCAAGGCCGGGTTCTTTATTTGGCGGAGAGGGAGGGATTCGAACCCTCGATACCGGGTTAGGGTATACTCCCTTAGCAGGGGAGCGCCTTCGGCCTCTCGGCCACCTCTCCATAAACTGGATAACAGTCGTCTCTGCGGCTGTTATGAATTTGGCTTAAATCAGCTGTTCTTTCCGGCTGCTCTTTACAGCTCTTTGAAAACGCGCGAGATCATACCACATCTTGTTCAGACGTCCAGCTGAAAACTCAGCCTATTCGTCATTTTCGTCCTGCTTCTCTTTCTGGATGCGCTGATAGATCTCTTCGCGATGGACCGCCACATCCTTGGGCGCGTTAACGCCGAGCCGGACCTGATTACCTTTTACGCCTAACACCGTGATGGTGACTTCGTCACCGACCACCAGTGTCTCGCCAATCCGGCGCGTCAGAATGAGCATTCCCGTTCTCCCTTCGCCTGCCGGATCAGATGAGCTTCTGCTCATCTGATCCTGTCTGATTTTAGGCCGCGCCGGGCTCGTCCAGCTCGAATGCCGAATGCAGTGCGCGTACCGCAAGCTCCATGTATTTCTCGTCCAGTACGACGGAGATCTTGATCTCGGAGGTTGTGATCATCTGAATGTTGATGTTCACATCCGCCAGGGTCTTGAACATTTTACTGGCAACGCCCGCATGCGAACGCATGCCCACACCCACCAGCGAGACCTTGCAGATCTTGCTGTCGGCAATGACTTCGCGGGCACCGAGCTTTTTGGCCGTCTCACGGACAATCGCCTCGGCACGCGCCAGATCGTTGCGATGGACAGTAAACGTCAGGTCAGTCGTGTTGTCCTGGGCGATGTTCTGAACGATAACATCGACCTCGATGTTGGCATCACCGATCGGGCTGAGGATCTGGTACGCAACCCCGGGCGTATCCGGAATCCCAATCACGGTCAGCTTCGCTTCGTCACGGTTGAAAGCGATACCGGAAATGGCAGGGTTTTCCATTACAGAATCATCCTCGAGCGAAATTAAAGTGCCTGGACCTTCTTTGAAACTGTGCAATACACGCAGTGGAACGTTGTACTTGCCGGCAAACTCCACCGCGCGAATCTGCAGCACTTTCGAGCCGAGGCTGGCCATTTCCAGCATCTCTTCGAAAGTGATCCGATCCAGACGACGAGCGCTGTCGACAATACGCGGATCTGTGGTGTAAACCCCGTCCACGTCGGTATAGATCTGGCATTCGTCGGCGCCCAGCGCAGCCGCCAGAGCTACCCCTGTGGTGTCAGAACCACCGCGCCCCAGCGTGGTGATATTGCCGGCTTCATCAACGCCCTGGAAACCCGCCACCACAACAACGCGGCCCTGATTCAGGTCGGCGCGGATCGCCTGTTCGTCGATCTCGCGAATGCGTGCCTTGTTGTGTGCGCTATCGGTCAGGATCCGCACCTGGCCGCCCGTGTAAGAACGCGCGTCATAGCCGCGTTTGTGCAACGCCATGCAGAGCAGCGCGATGGTGACCTGCTCACCAGTGGCAAGCAGCACATCCAGCTCCCGCGGCGTGGGGCGTTCCTGCACCTGTTTGGCAAGGTCGATGAGGCGATTGGTCTCGCCACTCATGGCAGAGAGCACAACAATCATGTCGTGCCCTTCGTCACGGAACTTTGCCACCTTGTCGGCCACCTGTTCGATCCGCTCGATCGAGCCCACCGATGTGCCGCCGAATTTTTGAACGATTAGCGCCATGGCCCACTACAAGACAAAAAAGGACGCGCGATTAAACACCAATTCCCGTCCAATTGAAACTAGGAGTCGACGCCGGCAACATAGGCTTCCGCCAGTGCCAGAGCATCTGCCAGCGCGGCGGGATTAGTGCCACCGCCCTGCGCCATATCAGGCCGCCCTCCCCCCTTGCCGCCCACTTTCGCGGCCACCTTGCCGACCAGTTCGCCGGCCTTGAAGCGATCGGTAAGATCTTTGGTGACACCAGCCACCAGCGACACTTTGTCACCATCGACAGCGGCCAGCAGAATGACTGCCGAGCCGAGCTTGTTCTTCAGCTGATCGACTGTGTCGCGCAGTGTCTTCGCGTCCGCACCCTCGAGCTGTGCGGCCAGCAGCCGGACACCACCTACGTCCCGGGCCCGGCTCACCAGGTCGCCACCGGCGGCACTCGCCAGCTTGCTCTTGAGGCGCCCGATCTCCTTCTCGTACTGGCGCAGATTATCGACCAGCTGACCCACGCGGCTGGCGAGCTGATCGGCAGGTGCATTGAGTGCAGCCGCCGCCTCAGCCAGCAGATTTTCCTGCCGCTGTACGAAGCGCAGCGCACCCATGCCGGTAATCGCCTCAATGCGGCGCACGCCGGCCGCCACACCACCTTCCGACACAATCTTGAAGAAACCGATATCGCCGGTGCGGGTGACGTGGGTTCCGCCACAGAGTTCGCGCGAGGAGCCGATGTCGAGCACCCGCACCTGGTCGCCATACTTTTCGCCGAACAGCATCACTGCACCGCTCTGCTGCGCTTCGGTCAGAGTCATGACCCGCGCATTGGTCGGGTGGTTCTCCAGAATTTCGGCATTGACGAGCGCTTCGATCCGGGCAATCTCGTCGCGGGTCACCGGCGCGTGGTGGGCAAAGTCGAACCGCGTCTTTTCCGCATCCACCAGCGACCCCTTCTGCTGCACATGGTCGCCGAGCACTTCGCGCAGTGCCTTGTGCATGAGGTGAGTTGCCGAATGATTGCGCATGGTGCTGGCCCGCCGTTCAGCGTCAACCCGGGCAACCACGCTATCGCCAACTGCCAGCGAGCCCGCGCGCAGCTCACCCTGATGGCCGAACACATCGGCCTGAATCTTCTGGGTATCCGCGACCGTGAACAGCGTGGTGCATACGTTGCCGGCTACCAGCTCTCCGCTGTCACCCACCTGACCGCCGGACTCGGCATAGAACGGAGTGCGATCAAGTACCACCACGCCGGACTGGCCGGCCTCCAGCGTCTCGACTGGCGAGCCGTCGGCGTAAAGGGCCACGACAGTGGCCTCCATCTCAAGCTGTTCGTAGCCGTGGAAGGTAGTGGCAGCACCCTGATATTCTAGTCCCGCCGCCATCTTGAAGCGGCCAGCGGCGCGCGCCTGCTCGCGCTGACGCGCCATTGCCGCTTCGAACCCTTCGACGTCGACGGTTACGGCACGCTCCCGGCAGACATCCGCCGTCAGATCGAGCGGGAAGCCGTAGGTATCGTGCAACTTGAAGGCGGTCTCGCCATCAAGCTGGCTTTTACCGTTATGGCTCAGCGTTGCGAGCGCGCTTTCCAGAATCTCCATGCCGTTGGCGATGGTCTCGAAGAAACGCTCTTCCTCCTGTCGCAACACCTCGACAATCCGTTCCTGGCTGGTGACCAGCTCGGGATAGGCATCGCCCATCTCGGTAACCAGGTCACCTACCAGCCGGTGGAAGAACGGTGCGCGCGCGCCCAGCTTGTAGCCGTGGCGGATGGCGCGGCGGATAATCCGCCGCAGCACATAGCCGCGTCCTTCGTTGCTGGGGATGACACCATCAGCAATGAGGAAGGCACAGGCGCGGATATGGTCGGCCAGCACTTTCAGCGAAGGCGACGCCAGATCATCCGTGTGCGTTTCGCGGGCGGCAGCAGCGATCAGTGTCTGGAACAGGTCGATCTCATAGTTGGCATGCACGCCCTGGAGCACCGCCGCGATCCGCTCCAGCCCCATACCGGTATCAACGCTGGGCTTCGGCAGCGGGTGCATCACGCCCTGCTCATCGCGGTTGAACTGCATGAACACGTTGTTCCAGATTTCGATGAAGCGATCGCCATCCTCTTCCGGGCTGCCGGGCGGACCGCCCCAGATGTGCGGCCCGTGGTCGTAGAAGATCTCGGTGCAGGGGCCGCACGGCCCCGTATCACCCATCATCCAGAAGTTGTCCGAGGCGTAGCGCGCCCCCTTGTTGTCGCCGATCCGGATCACCCGCTCAGCCGGCACGCCAACCTCCCTGGTCCAGATGTCATACGCCTCATCATCCTCGGCATAGACTGTTACCAGCAGCTTTTCCGGGGGCAGATTGAGCCACTCGCTGCTGGTCAGAAATTCCCAGGCGTAGTGGATCGCATCGCGCTTGAAGTAATCGCCAAAGCTGAAGTTACCCAGCATCTCGAAGAAGGTGTGGTGACGGGCGGTGTAGCCAACATTCTCGAGGTCGTTGTGCTTGCCGCCAGCACGTACGCACTTCTGGGCGGTAGTGGCGCGGGTATACGGACGCTTGTCGAAGCCGAGGAACACATCCTTGAACTGGTTCATCCCCGCGTTGGTGAAGAGCAGGGTCGGATCATCGTGCGGCACCAGCGAACTGCTGGGCACGCGGGTATGTCCCTTGCTTTCGAAAAAGCGGAGGAAGGCTTCGCGAATTTCAGCGCTTTTCATCGATCACACTCGGTCGGGATAGCGGACACCGCTCGGGCGGGGCGGTGCAAAAGCGGATTAGTATACCGGACCAGGGCGCCTGCCAGTAGGCGCCGCTGCCCGGTCAGCCACGCAGCTTCTCATCGGAAGTCAGCGGCCGGGCTTCACTTTCCAGCATTACGGGGATGCCATCACGAATCGGATAGGCGAGACCGCTGGCGCGGCAGATCAGCTCCTGCCGCTGGGCGTCGTATTCCACCGGCGCCTTGGTCACCGGGCATACCAGTATGCTGAGCAATTTTTTGTCGATCATCGGGTTGTCTGCCTGTCTGGGGCCCCTATTGTCACTCGTCGAGGGGCGGTACTACCAGCTGGGGGTCAAGCCGAACACCAAACCAGTTGATGCGCCAGTCGAGATGCGGGCCAGTGGCACGCCCCGTCGCCCCCACTTCGGCAACGATATCGCCGGCCTCGACCTCGTCCCCCTCCTTCACCAGCAGCTTGCTGAGATGAATGAAGGTGGAAGAAACCCCATAGCCGTGGTCCATGATAAGGGTGCCGCCCGAGAAGAACATATCGCCGTGTGCCAGCGTCACCCGCCCTGGCGCCGGCGCCCGGACCGGAGTGCCAGTGGGTGCAGCCACATCCAGCCCGTAATGGGGCCGCCCGGGCTTGCCGTTATAGACCCGCTGACTGCCGTAAACGCCTGAAATACGCCCCTTCAGCGGCCACTGAAAGCCAGCCAGAAAGTCCTGCCGGTCACTGTCCACTGCACGCGCCTGCTCGACCAGACGCTGCTCAGCGCGGATGCGTTCCAGGGCCGACGCCGGCGGTTCGACGGTCCGTTGCGGCACGCCAGTGATGTACTGGATGTCGTACTCGCGTGGCGCAATGGCGAGCGTCTGGCGACTGCGCTGGCCCTGGGGGTCGACGACTTCCAGTCGCATACCGGGTGGCGCATCCCGGTCGAAGCCAAGGACAAATACGCCGCCAGGCGAAACCCGTATAGGCTTGCCTTCCAGGAACACCTCACTGCCCGGTGCCACCCTGCCCTGCACCAGCCCGCCCTGCATCAGCGGGCCGGTCAGCGTGACCGTGCTGGCCGCCGCAGCGCCCGCCCAGAGCAACAGCACCATTGCCAAGCCGCGCCATCGCCGCAGAGAATGTACGCCATGACTACTCATCTTTACCTCGTTGATTGATTCATGCCGTGAGTCGCTACCGCCCGCCCGTTCGCTCGGGTTCTCGCTACATTACCCCGGAAGGCATGGCTCAGCTGCGTCAGGAGCTGCAACACCTGTGGCAAGTTGAGCGCCCTGCTGTGACCGCCGCCGTGCATGAAGCTGCTAAAAATGGCGACCGCTCGGAGAATGGGGATTATATCTACGGGAAGAAACGCCTGAGAGAGATTGACCGGCGGGTGCGCTACCTCACCAGGCGACTGGACTCGCTCAGGGTCGTCCAGGACCTCCCCACCGATCAGGCACGGGTCTTTTTTGGCGCCTGGGTCACGGTGGAAGACGAAGGTGGTCACGAAAAGACCTGGCGCATCGTCGGACCGGACGAATTCGATCTGGCTGCCGGCAAGCTCAGCATGGACTCGCCGCTGGCTCGCGCCCTGCTCGGCAAAAAGCTCGACGATGAAATCGTGGTGCAGACGCCGTCCGGCCCGCAGGAACTCTGGATTACGGCAATCAGCTACACACCCCCCGCTGGCTGAGCCGCCAGCCAGCGCTCTGCCTTCAGCAGTGCCGCAATCGAGATCACGTCGGTAATGCGCCCGTCGAGCGCCCACTCAACAGCCTCTGCAAGCGGGAGCCGCAGCACTTCCAGATCGGCTTCGGTTTCCTCCAGCTGAGCACCCACATAACTCAGCCCCCGTGCCACGAAAACTATCGCTTCCTCATCGGTTACCGACTTGGAAACGTGGACTCGCAGCAGCTCATCCAGTCGCTCCGCGTGCAGCCCAACCTCTTCTGCCAGCTCCCTTCGCGCACACATCTTCGGTGACTGGTCGAGCGGGCCGCCCCCCATGGGAAGCTCCCAGCAAGGCTGGTTGATGGTGTATCGAAACTGTCTGACCAGCCAGGTATGCTGCTCGTCATCAATCGGCAGAATACCGATAGCCCGGTTCTTAAAATGCACCACGCCGTAGATACCGTTGGTCCCACCTGGTGTGATCACTTCTTCGTGCCGGACTTCAAGCCACGGATTGTCATAAACCTGGCGCGAATTCAGCCGCCTCCAAGGCCCCCGAATGTCTTCACTCATCAAAAAACCGCCTGAACCATAACGATCGGTAGTAATAAATATATCTTCCGTTATTACAAATTTA
>JAJUJZ010000136.1 GCA_029265075.1 Gammaproteobacteria bacterium
CACGATCCGGCAATCGGCTTGCGGCCGAAGATAACACCGACCGCCATTGCAGCAATCACCAGCAACAGGACAACGATGGCAGCGAAGATGGTGGTCATATCTGCTCTCCCCGAGCCTCAGCGGCTCTGTTCACTGTTCGTTTGCACGGCAGTCAGATAGGGCTCGAAAGCCGTGCTGTGGTGGCTGACGAAGCCGTCATCTTTCCGCACGATTACATAGACAGCCAGTTCCAGCTGCTCCGCCAGCTGTAATGCGCGTTCAGCACCAAGCACCTCCAGCGCCGTCGCCAGCGCATCCGCATAAGCAGCATTATCAGCGATCACCGTCACCGATGCGAGCGCATGCGTAATCGGGCGCCCTGTCGAAGGGTCGATGGTGTGGGAGTAGCGCTGCCCATCCTGCTCGAAATAGTTGCGATAGTCGCCCGACGTGGCGATTGCCGCATCAGTCAGGCTGATCGGCAGCTGGGCCTGGCCCGGCAGCGCGTCGGGGCGCTCGACAGCAACCCGCCAATTGTCGCCACGCGGACTGGCACCACTCAGCCGCAGTTCACCGCCAATCTCCACCAGAAAATTGGTCAGCCCGTGCTGCTGCAGCAGCTCAGCGATCTTGTCGACCCCATAGCCCTTGGCGACGCCCGACAGGTCAATGCGCACCGGCCGGTCGCGTCGCACCAGCGGTTCGGCCAGATTGAGCTCCAGATGCTGCATGCCGACCTGTTCCATGGTAGCGGCCAGTGCTGCATCTGAAGGCGATTCTGCCACCCGGCCGGCCGGGCCGAAGCCCCAGAGATCCACCAGCGGACCCACGGTAACGTCGAAGGCACCACCCGTGAGCCAGCCCACCTCCATGGCTGTCAGTAATACTTCGTGCAGCTCGGGCGAAACAGCGATCCACTCGCCGACCGGTGCCCGGTTCAGCTGGCTGAGCTCCGAGGTGTCGATATACGTCGACATGGCTTGATTGATCTCTGCCAGCCGATGCTCGATCTGCGCCCGCAACTGAGCGGCATCGACGCCATTCAGCGGCGGTGCCACGGTGACATTCCAGCGGGTGCCCATCGTGGCACCGCCGAGCTGCACTGTCTCCGGCTTGCTGTCGCAGCCAGTCACCAGCGTGAGCGTCAGCACAAAAACCAAAAGCAACCCGAAGGTTGCTTTCAGCGGATGGAGCCCGTTTCGGCAATGCATACCGGATCAGCCACCAAAGTCGTCGAGCAGGATGTTCTCGTCCTCGACGCCCAGTTCATGCAGCATCTTGATAACCGATGCGTTCATCATGGGCGGACCACACATGTAGTACTCGCAATCCTCGGGCGCCGGATGATCCTTCAGATACTGCTCGTAAAGGACGTTGTGGATGAAGCCCGTCGGCCCGGTCCAGTTGTCCTCCGGCAGCGGATCGGAGAGCGCCAGTGTCCAGGTGAAGTTCTCGTTCTCTGCGGCGAGCTTGTCGAACTCATCGACATAGAATGCTTCACGCAGCGAACGCGCTCCGTACCAGAACGAGATCTTGCGCCTGGTCTTGATCCGCTTGAGCTGATCGAAGATATGCGAGCGCATCGGTGCCATGCCGGCACCGCCTCCGATGAACACCATCTCTGCGTCCGTGTCCTTGGCGAAGAATTCACCAAACGGACCGTAGACGGTGACCTTGTCGCCCGGCTTCAGACTGAATACCCAGGACGACATCTTGCCAGCCGGAATGCTGAGGTTATTCGGCGGCGGCGTCGCGCAACGGATGTTGAACTTGACGATGCCGCGCTCTTCCGGATAGTTGGCCATCGAGTAGGCGCGGATGACCGGTTCGTCGACCTTTGACTCGACACTGAAGAAGCCGTATCGCTCCCAGTCGCCCCGGAATTCTTCCGGAATATCGAAGTCGCTGTACTTGATATGGTGCGGCGGGCACTCGAGCTGTACGTAACCACCGGCCCGGAAGTCGACGTTCTCCCCTTCCGGCAACCGCAACGTGAGTTCCTTGATAAAGGTCGCAACGTTCGGGTTCGACTCGACCGTGCATTCCCACTGTTTTACGCCAAACACATCTTCCGGAACGATGACCTTCATATCCTGCTTGACCGGAGTCTGGCAGGAGAGGCGCCACCCTTCCTTGATTTCACGCGGCGTGAAATGAGCCTCTTCAGTCGGCAGGATCGAACCGCCACCTTCGGTCACAATGCATTTGCACTGCGCACAGCTGCCACCGCCGCCACAGGCCGATGCAAGGAAAACCCCCTCCTCAGCCAGCGTCTGCAGCAGCTTACCACCAGCTGGTGTTTCGATGGTTCGCTCGCTGTTGAGCTCGATCGTTACGTTACCGGTGCTCACCAGCCGCGCCCGAGCGGCCAGGATCACTGCGACCAGCAACAGCACGATGACGGTAAACATCATCACGCCAAGAATGATTTCAATATTCATGAAATACGTCCGCCTCCTTTACAGGTCGATGCCGCCAAACGACATGAACCCCAGCGCCATCAGACCTGCGGAGATAAATGTGATGCCCAGCCCCTGGAGTCCTGCCGGCACGTCAGAATACTTGAGCTTCTCCCGAATACCGGCCAGACCAATGATTGCGAGACCCCAGCCAACGCCACCGCCCGCACCATAGACAACGCTTTCGGCGAAGCCATAGTCACGCTCAACCATGAACAGCACGCCACCAAGGATGGCGCAGTTCACAGTGATCAGCGGCAGGAACACACCCAGCGCGTTGTAGAGCGCAGGTACGTACTTGTCGAGGAACATCTCAAGGATCTGAACCGACGCGGCGATAACGCCGATATAGCTCACCAGCCCAAGAAAGCTGAGGTCAACCTCCGCAAACTGCGGGCCAAGCCAGGCGAGTGCGCCGTCTGCCAGTGCGTAATGCAGGACCAGGTTGTTGAGCGGCACGGTGATGGTCATTACCACCACCACCGCCACCGCGAGCCCCAGCGCCGCCTGCATGCTTTTCGAGATGGCCAGGAATGTACACATCCCCAGGAAGAACGCCAGTGCCAGGTTCTCAATGAAGATGGCACGGATAAACAGACTCAGCAGTTGCTCCATTAGTAGCTCTCCTGCATGCGCGTGTTAGCCGCGATACGGAACGGGTTCGGCTCCACGAGGGCAGGTTTCCACGAACGCATTGCCCAGATGATCAGACCGATGATGAAAAACGCCGAAGGTGCCAGCAGCATGAGACCGTTAGGCTCATACCAGCCACCATTAGCCACTGTCGGCATCAGCTCAAACCCGAACCAGGAACCGCGACCGAAGATTTCGCGCACAGTCCCAACCAGAATCAGCAGCAGGCTGTAGCCGGCTCCATTGCCGAGGCCGTCCACGAAGCTCACCACCGGACCGTTTTTCATGGCGAACGCTTCGAGGCGCCCCATCACGATGCAGTTGGTGATGATCAGCCCGATGAATACCGACAGCTGCTTAGAGAGATCGTAAGCCACCGCCTTCAGGATCTGGTCGACCAGAATGACCGCAGAGGCGACGATCGTCATCTGTACGATGATGCGAATCGAATTGGGAATGTGATTACGCACCAGCGACACGATAAAGCTGCTGCAAGCGCAAACCAGCGTCAGGCCGATGCACATGACGATAGTCGTGCTCATGCTGGAGGTAACTGCCAGTGCCGAGCAGATCCCCAGGACCTGCACGACGACCGGGTTGTTGTTGACCAGCGGCTCAACGACCAGGGATTTCATTGACGTCTCAGCCATGGCTCAGGCCTCCCCTTCTTTCAGGTTCTTGAGGAACCGGGCGTAGCCCATCTCCCCCATCCAGAACTGCAGCATGTTATCGACGCCCTTGGTGGTGAGCGTTGCCCCAGACAGACCATCGATCTGATGGGCTGCCTGCGGACCGCTGGTAGCGGCCTGCCCTTTCACGACTTCGATAGCCACGCGGTCATCAGCGTAGATCTTCTTGCCCGGCCACTGGTCTCTCCAGCGCGGGTTGTCAACCTCACCGCCCAGACCGGGGGTTTCGGCATGCTGGTAAAAGCCGAGACCGATAACGGTGTTGGCATCCTGTTCCAGCGCGAGGTAACCCCAGAGCGTGGACCAGAGACCATAGCCCCTGATCGGCAGGATAATACGATCCAGCTGCCCGTCCTTCTCGACGAGGTAGACCAGCCCGTAATTCTCACGGCGTCCGATTTTTGCGAGATCTTCGCTTTCGCTCAGATTGATCGACAGCTCGGGATTCTTCGCAAGCTTCCGCGGCTCCTGTACCTGTGCCGGGGTAAGCTCGTCAGTGAACTTGCCCGTTGCCAGATCGATAACCCGCGGCGTCACCGCTTCCATCTGCTGTTCGAGCGGTACACCGGGCTGATACAGGCCGGCGATCTGCAGAATGTTGATCGCCCGATCGCGCTCCTGGGCTGCAATCTGTTTCGGTTTGAGCATGACCGCTGCGGTCGCCACCACCGTGGAGCAGACCACGCACAGGATCAAGGCAGCCAGCAGAGTTTTGCCGACAGTCTCTTTTTTCTCACTCACGGGCGAGCCTCCGCTTGATATTGGCCTGCATCACGAACCAGTCGATCAGCGGCGCAAACAGGTTGGCGAACAGAATGGCAAGCATCATGCCTTCCGGGAACGCTGGGTTTGCCACTCTGATCAGCACGGTCATGACACCGATGAGGATGCCGAACAGCCACTTGCCGGTATTGGTCATCGCGGCAGACACCGGATCAGTCGCCATGAAAATCATACCGAAGGCGAAGCCGCCCATCGTCAGGTGCCAGTACCACGGAACCGCGGCCAGCGGATTGGCCTCGCCACCCACAATATTGAACAGCGTCGACAGACCGATCATGCCGAGCATGACACCCGCCACAATGCGCCAGGAAGCGATTCGGGTCCACAGCAGGACTGCGCCGCCGATCAGGATGGCGAGCGTCGAGGTTTCACCCACCGACCCGGCCATGCAACCGAAGAACGAGTCCATCCAGGTGTACTGCTCGCGCAGCACTGCCATGCCGTCACTGGCCACCACGGACAGCGCAGTCGGACCAGAGAAGCCATCTGCAGCAACCCATACTTCGTCACCGGAAATGGCCGCCGGATAGGCGAAGAACAGGAAGGCCCGCCCCGCCAGTGCCGGGTTGACAAAGTTCTTACCAGTACCGCCGAACACTTCCTTGGCGATCACGACACCGAAGGAGATGCCCAGCGCGACCATCCACAGCGGCATGCTAGGCGGCAGAATCAGGGCAAACAGGATTGAGGTGACGAAGAAACCTTCGTTCACTTCGTGGCCGCGCTTCACGGCAAACAGCACTTCCCAGAAGCCGCCGACAACAAAGGTGACGACGTAAATCGGCACGAAGTACCAGAAGCCGTACCAGAAGCAGTCCCAGATGCTGTTCGGGTTGTAGCCGGACACCATGCCGATCAGCGCCTGACGCCAGCTGTCATCCGCAGCGATGCCCATGTCGGCCATGGCCGACAATGCCTGCAGCCCGACGTTGTACATGCCGAAGAACATCGCCGGGAACGCACACAGCCACACGGTGATCATGATGCGCTTC
>JAJUJZ010000178.1 GCA_029265075.1 Gammaproteobacteria bacterium
GTTCACGACGAGGCACAGATGCCATTCGGCGGTGTGAAGAACAGTGGCATCGGCCGCTTTGGTGGTCAGGCTGGCATTGCCGAGTTCACCGATCTGCGCTGGATTACTGTCCAGACCACACCGCGTCAGTATCCGTTCTGAGACGGTTCAGTCCGGGGCCAGCTGCCGGTAAATATCGGGCTCAATCCAGAATCAGGGAGCGCATGGCGCTCCCTGATTGTTTCTGCGGCCTGATAACCCGGAATCATCGCCGTATCCACTTCTTATCTGCATTACTTCTTCCGCGTCAAATACCTTCCCCGTCAACTACATATTCATTTTTCCCAAGCACATCATTGATATATGTCATCCTGTCTTGCACCAATTTAGCGCAAGGCGTGCTAGGATCTGCACTGGCTGGAAGGTGACTGCAGCAGCGCGCTGCCGTTGGTCCAGACCGCACAATTACCCCGAACATACTAATTCTAACGATTGGAGGGCTGGGATGAATTTCCTTCGCAATTGCTGGTATATGGCTGCCTGGGGATCCGATATCGGTCCTGACGCGCTGATACCTGTCACCATCCTCGATGAGCCGATCGTCATCTACCGCAAGCAGGACAACACGCTGGCTGCGCTGGAGGATCGCTGCTGCCACCGCCTGGTGCCGCTGTCGGTAGGACGCAAGGAAGCGGATGAGGTGCGGTGCATGTACCACGGCATCAAATTTGCTGCCGATGGTCGCTGCACCGAAATACCGGGCCAGGACCGGATCTCCCCGGCGGTGCGTGTACGCAGCTATCCGGCAGTGGAGCGCCATGGTGCAGTGTGGCTGTGGATGGGCGTTCCCGACATGGCCGATGAAGCACTGATTCCGCCCATTATTGGTCCGGACAACCCCGAGTGGGCAGTGATGGCCTCCTGTATGGAAATCCAGGCGAACGCTCAGCTGATCGTCGACAACGTACTCGATCTGTCGCACGCTCCCTACGTGCACGAAGCCAGTTTCGGTGGCGGCGACGAAACCACTATCAAGACGCAGATTCGCGGCGAAAGCGGAGTTCAGGTGACCGAGCTGGAGCGCGGCGTCCAGACTATGCGCTGGCACCTTGATCGCCCGTCCAACCCTTATACCGGCGATCTCAACTCCGACGACCTGGTGATGAGCCAGATCCTGGCGCCGGGCATCTTCATTCTGAAGATCCGCGTCTACAAGCCGGGTGTCCAGCAGCGGCCGATGGATGAGCACGGCGTACCGCTCGAAGAACCGCTGTTTGCTCGCACGACCTGCCAGATGATCACGCCGGTGAGTGACCAGCATTCGAAGTTCTTCTTCACTTTTGGTCCGTCGGCAGCGCTGGCGCATGCCAGAGAGGACTTCTTCCGTGTCGGCGAGCAGGCCTTCCGGGAAGACAAGGCTATCATCGAAGAGCAGCAGCGTCTGATCAATCGTACGCCCAACCCACGCATGATGATGCTGGCGATGGATGTGCCCGTGATCCGCTACAACAAGATCCACGAGCGGTTGCTGGAACAGGAAGCGACCACGCAGGGCGTTGCCTGACACTATCGCTGCGCTGCTATCATGCCGGGCCAGCCCGACCGGCCGGAGGGATTACTCTCTGGCGGCGGGCCTTCCCGGCGTGGCACCGCTGACCATTCATACTTGATTTCACGGACGCCTCGCCTGATCAACAATCGCAACTCCAGGGAATGCAGAAATTGAGCAGCAAGGCGACATTTGTTCTGGTGCATGGCGCGTTTCATGGCGGCTGGTGCTGGCGCGACGTCAGCACTCGCCTGATCGAAGCAGGTCATCGCGTCTATGCCCCTTCGCTTACCGGCATGGCCGACCGCTCTCATCTCCTTGACCGATCGGTCAACCTGACCACACACGTCAAAGACATCGTCAACCTGATCAGGTGGGAGGGGCTGACCAATATCGTGCTGTGTGGCCACTCCTACGGCGGACTGGTGATTTCCGGTGTTGCCGAGCAAGTGCCAGATGGAACGATCGGTTCGCTCGCCTACCTGGATGCCGTTCTGCCAGCCCATGACCACTCGCTGTTCGACTATGCCGAGCGGGACGGTTCCAGAGCAATGTTTCAGGTGGATGCCAATGCCGGCCTGATCGCGCCGCCGCCGGTCCACGCACTGGGACTGAGCGACGACCAGGCCAGACAGCTGGCCGGCAAACTGACGCCTCAGCCACTGGCTACCTTTACTGAAAGAGTGCAGCTTACGGGAGCGATCGAACGCATCCCTCTGAAGAGCTACATCCTCGCCACCGAGTTTCAGGGGCTGCCGTTAAGGCATGAATTCGCCGCAGCGGTTAAAGGACGTCCGGGCTGGCGCAACCATGAGCTGGCCTGCGGGCACGACGTGATGCTGGAAATCCCTGACCAGCTCGCCGCACTGCTGCTGGAGCTGATGCCCGCCTGAGTGGCCGGAGCACGCTCCGCTGGAAAATGCTATTTTCTGACTCCCTCAGTCTCCGATGCCGGCGTTGCGCGTTTTAATAAACAACGTCCGGCCTGCAGTAAACCGCCTGTGGCTCCTGGAGTTGCCATGAAAGCTATCGTTTATCGCCAGCACGGCCTGCCCATTTCCGATCCCGAGGCGCTGATCGATATCGAACTGCCGCGCCCGGTGCCGGGACCACATGACCTGCTGGTGCAGGTGCATGCCGTATCGGTCAATCCGGTCGACACCAAGGTGCGCCGCAATTTTCCTGCCGAACAGCCGCGTGTGATCGGGTGGGACGCGGTCGGTACGGTGTACGACAGCGGTGATGCCGTCACCCTGTTCCGCCCCGGCGATCAGGTGTTTTACTCCGGCACACTCAACCGGCCCGGCAGCAATGCCGAGTATCAGCTGGTGGACGAACGTTGCGTTGGTCTGAAGCCAGCATCGCTCAGCGATGCCGA
>JAJUJZ010000133.1 GCA_029265075.1 Gammaproteobacteria bacterium
ATCCGAGTGGGGCAAAATTGGGGCAAAATGCCGTCTTTTATTATCGGAAGGAGCAGCCGGCAGTCTTAACTACTTGATTTAAATGGAGGCGCGAGCCGGAATCGAACCGGCCTAGACGGATTTGCAATCCGCTGCATAACCACTCTGCAATCGCGCCAAATAGCTTGGTACCAGATAAATGGAGCGGGAAACGAGGCTCGAACTCGCGACCTCAACCTTGGCAAGGTTGCGCTCTACCAACTGAGCTATTCCCGCATTTAACCGGTCCTGAACGATATTTTGCACCGGACCAGAGGTTGGCCCGGCTGATTCAGGAAGGGCACCATTTTATGGCCAACCGTTGTGAAGTCAAGCCAAGTTGCTGGGCCCGGTGAAAAAAGCCGCCCTGCTCTGCATTTCCTTCATGCGCTCTCGGAGCCCATCAGTACCGGCCACGCCGCTTTCAGGTAGATCACCATCGACCAGAGTGTCAGTACCGCCGCTGCATAGAGCAGCGCGATGCAGATGCCGAGCAGCACCGGATGACCAGCCGGCGAAATCAGCAGGAAGCCAGTGATGGCAATCATCTGGAAAGTGGTCTTGATCTTGCCGATATAGGAGACCGCGACGCTGGTGCGTTTGCCCAGTTCCGCCATCCATTCGCGGAGCGCGGAGATCACGATTTCGCGGCCGATGATGACGCAGGCCGGCAGCGTGAACCACCAGATGGCAAAGGCCTCAGCCAGCAGCACCAGTGCGACGGCAACCATAAGTTTGTCGGCCACCGGGTCGAGGAAAGCACCGAAGGGTGTCGACTGATTGAGTCGCCTTGCCAGATAGCCATCCAGCCAGTCGGTAACCGCGGCCAGCGTGAACACAGCTGCCGATGCCAGCCAGCTCCACTGCTGGGGCAGGTAGAACAGCAGCACCAGCACCGGAATAAGCACGATGCGCAGTCCGGTGAGTGCATTGGGAATGTTGAAACTGGTAATCACCCCTGGCTCCCGGCTAGTTGATCGAGCAGCGCTGCCATGACCCGGTTACCGGACTCTGCCAGCGGATACCGCTGGCGAATGGCTGCGGGTGATTGCACAAAGCGCTGGTCGGTGGGCAGTGGCGTCGCACCATTGGTCAGAAACGCCTCGATGACCGCTTCGGTCGCCTCCATGTGAAACTGGAGCCCCACCACTTTCTCGCCCCAGACAAACGCCTGATTCGCGCAGCCGTCGCTGCTGGCCAGCAGCTGGGCCCGGGCTGGCAGCGTCCAGGTGTCGCCATGCCAGTGCAGCACCGTGAACTCGGCCGGCATTGCCTGCAGCAGAGGATGGCTCAGGCCGGCCGGCGTTTTGCGCACCGGCCACCAGCCGATCTCCTTTTCCGCAGCCGGTGCCACGCGACCACCCAGTACTTCGGCAATCAGTTGCGAACCGAGACAGATGCCCAGCACAGTCTTGCCCGCATCGATGGCGGCGCGAATAAAGGCCTTCTCCGGCACCAGCCATGGATAGGCGCTCTCTTCGTAGACGCCCATCGGGCCACCCATCACCACCAGCCAGTCGAAACGATCGAGCGCCGGCAGCGGATCATCGGCATAGAAGCGAGTACTCGAACTGGAATGTCCTCGCGTCTGAGCCCATTCGGCGATGCTGCCCGGGCTCTCGTAGGGAACATGCTGGAGATAGTGGATGTGCAATAGAGCGACCACGGCGAGACCAACGGAGGCGGCCATGATAACGAACTCTTCCGGTGAGTGCCCAGCGGGAGCACGCCACGTCGCCGGGCAGCCCCCGGGGCGCCGGGTGAAAAAGTGAAATCAGCCCGGCTGAAACGCCGCCCGGATATCTTCGGCCAGTTTGCGGCTGATGCCCGGCACCCGACAGAGATCTTCAACGCTGGCACGACTGATGCCCTGCAGCCCGCCGAAATGACGCAGCAGCTCACGCCGTTTGACGGGACCGACGCCGGGGATCTCCTGCAGCACCGATTCGCGCCGTTTTTTGTCACGCCGCGCTTTGTGCCCGGTAATCGCGAAACGGTGTGCTTCGTCGCGAATGTGCTGGATCAGATGCAATGCGGCGGAGTCGGCCGGCAGCACCAGCTGCTCGCTGTCCGCCCGGATCAGCACCTCCAGACCCGCCTTGCGATCGACACCTTTGGCAACGCCGATCACCAGTACTTCGCTGATCTGCAGCTCTTCCAGCACCGCCATGGCCTGCGCCACCTGGCCCTTGCCGCCATCGATGAAGAGGATGTCCGGCATCTTCCCTTCGCCCCGCTTGAGCCGCGCATAGCGGCGGGAGAGCGCCTGGTGCATGGCGGCGTAGTCATCGCCCGGCGTGATGCCGTCGATATTGAATTTACGGTAGTCGGATTTGAGCGGACCGTCGGTGTTGAACACTACGCAGGAAGCCACCGTCGCTTCGCCGCTGCTGTGGCTGATGTCGAAACATTCGAGGCGCTGGGGCACTTCCGGGAGATCGAGCGCCGTCTGTAATGCTTCGAATCGCTGCAACTGGGTCTGCTTGCTGGAGAGCCGGCTGATCAGGTTCTGCTCCGCAGTGCTGACCGCCAGCGCCAGCCAGCGCGCCCGGTTACCGCGCAGCCGGTGGCTGATGGTGACCTTGCGCCCGCGGGCCGACTGCATGGCCTGCTCCAGCGCCTCACAGTTCTCCAGCTCGACGTTGACCAGCAGCTCTCCCGGCAGCTCCTGCGCCAGATTGCCGATGTAGTGCTGGACCATAAATGCCTCCAGCACATCCGATTCGCTCTCTTCCAGCGCCAGCTTGGGGAAGTAGGTCCGGCTGCCGAGAATGCGGCCGTCTCGCACGCAGAGCAGCTGGATGCAGGCGATGCCGGGCTGCATGCGGCAGGCGACGATATCGAGGTCGCCGCTCTCCCCTTCGATGTACTGCCGCGCCTGCACCTGCTGCAAATACTGAATCTGGTCCCGGTAATGGGCCGCGGTCTCGAATTCGAGACTGGCGGCAGCCTGCTCCATCCGGTCCGCCAGCTCACTCACCAGATCGGCATTCTGGCCCAGCAGAAACATCTCCGTATGCCGCACGTCCTCGGCATAGGCTTCCGGTGTGATGGCACCCACGCAGGGGGCGGTACAGCGGTCGATCTGGTGCTGCAGACACGGCCGCGACCGGTTGCGGAAGAAACTGTCCTCGCACTGCCGCACCTTGAACACCTTCTGCAGGAAGGCGAGGCTCTCCCGCACCGCGCCGGCGCTGGGATAAGGACCGAAATACCGTCCTTTGCCGCTTTTCGCGCCGCGATGCAGGGTCAGGCGCGGGTATTGCTGATCGGTCGAGAGATAAATGTAGGGATACGATTTATCGTCGCGCAGCAGGATGTTGTACGGCGGACGCGCGTGCTTGATCAGGTTGTGTTCGAGCAGCAGCGCTTCGGCCTCGGTGTTGGTCACCGTCACGTGAATCTGCTGAATGCGCGCTACCAGCGCAGCCGTTTTCGGCTCCAGACCCCGACCGCGAAAATAGCTCGTCAGACGTTTTCTGAGATTTTTGGCTTTACCCACGTACAGCACGGCGCCGGTGCCATCCATCATCTGATAGACACCGGGCTGGCCAGTCACCGTTTTGAGGAAGGAGCGGTGATCGAAAGGTGCGGAGGTCTCAGACGCCATACCGGAGGCGGTTTCACTCATGGGTTAAATGATGGGGCGAATGGTAAAGGAAACCACTCCGTAGTTCCCGAAACGGGCCGCCCGCGAGTCCCCTGCGGAGAGCGGCACCCTGTCTGCAGGAGCCTGCGCCGGCGAATGGGTCTGGTTCAGCTCGCGGGGACGTCGACCATGCCGTGCTTGATCGCCAGATGGGTCAGCTCGACGTCACTGCTGATGCCAAGCTTCTCGAAGATGCGATAACGATAGCTGTTGACGGTCTTGGGGCTGAGACTGAGCTTATCTGAAATGTCCTGCACCCGGACGCAGTTGACCACCATCAGCATGATCTGCAGCTCACGTTCGGACAGTATGTCGAATGGTGACCCCTCGCTGCCGTCCAGCTGTCGCAGCGCCAGCTGTTCGGCCATGGCGGCGCTGAGGTAGCGCTGCCCCGCCATCACCTTGCGGATGGCGCGCACCACCTCGTCAAACGGCGCTCCTTTAGCGACATAACCCACCGCGCCGGCCTGCAGCAGCCGCGACGGATAGAGCTCGTCGTCGTAACCACTGACGGCAATCACTTTGGTTTCCGGATACTTGCGCGCGATAGTGCGCGTCGCTTCGAGGCCGCCGATGCCGGGCATCCGAACATCCATCAACACTACGTTGGGGCGCAGTTCGCCGCAGCGCTGGACCGCCTCCTCTCCCGTAGTGGCCTCACCGACAACCTGAATATCCGGCACATCGACCAGCATCCGTCGCAACCCGGTGCGTACCAGGTCGTGGTCATCCGCGAGCAGTATTGTGACTACCATGAACTTGTCGGCAACTCCCTTCGTTGCGCGCGCGGCTGCCTGCCCTGCGTTCGCGTTCGCCTGGACCATCGGGGTGGCGCCAGCTTGCCAAACATCCATCTGACAGACCGTCGCCCAGTTCGCGTATTGACTGGAACGTTAGCCCATTCGACGCGAAGCTGCCCGAACCTTTCCCGCTCGTAATAGTTGCTATGATGCGAAACTGCCGTAAACGCGCGGTTCCAGCTCCAGGACTATCCCAAATTGCTGCTCGACATCGCTCTGAATCGCGGCAGCCATATCAAGCAGCGCTCTACCACTCCCGCCGCCGTGATGGACCAGCACCAGCGCCTGCCGGTCGTGCACGGCGATGCCGCCGACGCGGCGCCCTTTCCACCCGGCTTTCTCCACCAGCCAGGCGGCCGGTACTTTGACCGTCGGATTGCCTGCCGCGTCCGTGCCGACGTAACCGGGGATTCCCGGCCAGTGCCGCGACAGCTCGTGAAATTGCGCCGCAGGAATCACCGCATTCTTGAAAAAGCTCCCGGCATTCGGCAGGTGCGCCGGATCGGGGAGCTTACTCTGGCGAATGACCTGGATTGCGTGTTCCACCGCACGCGCATCGCGCGCCTGCTCGGCTGTCAGCGCGTCACGCAGCACCGGATAGGTTACCACCGGACAGGAAGTACGACCGAGGCGCAGGGTGATGGCGGTGATGACGCCGGCATCGCGCAGTGCGTGCTTGAAAATGCTGTCACGGTAGCCCAGCTCGCACTCCGCGACAGTCATGATGCGTTCGCGCCCGTCCGCCCAGCTCCAGAACCGTACACTTACCAGCCGGTCGGACAGCTCGACGCCGTATGCACCGATATTCTGAATCGGCGCGGCGCCAACGGTGCCGGGGATCAGCGTCAGGTTTTCGAGGCCGTAGAGACCCTGACGCAGCGTCCATTGCACCAGTTCATGCCAGTTCTCACCCGCAGCCACCTCCAGCAGCACGCTGTCGGCAGCGTCCGGATCGGCCGTCACACGACGCCCCCTGAATCCGACCTGCAGCACGACGCCAGGCCAGTCTCCGGCCAGCACCACATTGCTGCCACCGCCCAGTACCAGCAGCGGCAGGTCGCGTGCCACCGCCCACCGCTGCACTGCTGGCAGCTGCTCGCAGCGCTCAACACGTACGAAGTAGCGGGCAGTGGCCGGCAATGCCAGTGTGTTCAGCGGCTGCAGGGGCTCCTGCTCGCGAAGGTCGGGCAGATGGACATCCTGCATCACGATTTGAGGCGCAGCTGGTGGCGCTCGACCAGATGATTCAGCA
>JAJUJZ010000158.1 GCA_029265075.1 Gammaproteobacteria bacterium
CGATCAGCAGGCTGCTGCCCGTCATCAGCGCCGATGCATCGCTGGCCAGCAGCAGCACCGGACCCATCAGATCCTCGATCTGGCCAACCCGGCCCAGCTTGATCTTGCTCAGCACCTGGCGGTGAAAATCGGGATCTGCAAAAAACGGGCGGGTAAGCGGTGTTTCGATAAAAGTTGGCGCGATGGTATTGGAGCGGATCCCATAGGGTGCGAGATCGATGGCCAGTGCCTTGTTGAGCCCTTCCAGGGCCCACTTGGATGCACAGTAGAGCGACCGGTTGACGCCGCCCACATGTCCCATCTGTGACCCCATATGAATCAGCGAGCCGGCCACGCCTTCAGCAATCATCTGCTGTGCCGCCGCCTGTGCCACGAAAAAAGCACTCTTCACATTGAGGTTCATTACCGCGTCGTAGTCCGCTTCGGTCACTTCGGTAACCGGCTTGGGACGATTGGTGCCGGCATTGTTGACCACCACATGAAAAGCCGGCTGCGCGCTGAAAAAGGCGCGCACTGCCTCCAGGCTGGTTACGTCGAGCAGCGTGCTTTCAGCCTTGCCGCCGGCGGACCGAATCGCGGCCGCTGCCGCTTCGATCTCGCTGCTGGTTCGCGCGACCAGGGTAACCGCAGCGCCCGCGTCCGCGAGTGCGACCGCGGCCGCGAGACCGATGCCGCGACCGGCTCCCGTAACGAGCGCGCGGCGGCCGTCGAGGCGTAGGCTTGGAGTGCGGGGCAGAGACGGAGTGCTCATCGTCGCAGCTCCGGTCAGGCGCGCGTCAGCGCGCTCGGTTCAGCAGCGCCCGCATAGGGAATGTCGCGTTGGCCGTAGCGTCGCACGCGAATGTTTGCCTGCTCGCCGTGTCCGGCAAATCCTTCGAGTGCACAGAGACGTGAACAGTACTCCCCCAGCAGCGCACTGGCTTCGTCGGTAATAACGCGCTGATAGGTGCAGGTTTTGATGAATTTGCCGACCCACAGGCCGCCGGTATAACGCGCCGCCTTGCGCGTGGGCAGGGTATGATTGGTGCCGATGACCTTGTCACCATAGGCCACATTGGTGCGCGGTCCCAGGAAGAGGGCGCCATAGTTGGTCATATTGTTAAGGAAGTAATCCGGGTCGCGTGTCATCACCTGAACATGCTCCGAGGCGATCTCGTCAGCGATCCGCACCATCTCCTCGTCGCTGTCGGCGACAATCACTTCACCGTACGCTGCCCACGCCTGTCGGGCATGGCCGGCAGTCGGCAGGATTTCCAGCAGCCGCTCGATCTCGGCCATGGTGTCGCGCGCCAGCTGCTCCGACGTCGTCAGCAGAATGCCGGGGCTGTCCGGGCCATGCTCCACCTGACCGAGGAGGTCGGTAGCACAGAGTTCGCCGTCGACGCTGTCATCCGCGATGATCAGCGTTTCAGTGGGTCCCGCCAGCAAGTCAATGCCGACCTGACCGAACAGCTGACGCTTGGCCTCGGCCACATAGGCATTGCCGGGTCCGACCAGCATATCGACCGCGGCGATCGATTCGGTACCCAGCGCCATGGCACCGATCGCCTGGATGCCGCCCAGTGCGTAGATCTCGTCGGCGCCAGCCAGCGCCTGCGCCGCCACGATGGCACTGGCAGGCTTGCCCTGAAAGGGCGGTGCACAGGTGATGACCCGTTTGACGCCGGCTACTTTCGCCGTGATCACCGACATGTGGGCAGAGGCCAGCAGCGGGTATTTGCCGCCAGGTACGTAGCAGCCGGCCGCGTTCACCGGAATATTGCGATGCCCAAGAATGACGCCCGGCTGTGTCTCGACCTCGACGTCCTGCAGGGCGGCGCGCTGAATTTCGGCAAACTTGCGGATCTGGGCCTGGGCGTATTCGATGTCTTTGAGCGCCTGGCTGGAGAGGGAGTCGATACAATCCTGAATCTCGCGGGCTGAGAGGCGGTAATCGTCGCGGTCCCAGCTGTCGAACTTTATCGACAGCTCACGAATCGCTGCGTCGCCCTGTTCGGCGATGAGTGCCAGTGTGTTTTCGACGACCTCGCGCACCTTGCGGTCGACGCTGTCTCGGTGCGCGGTTGCACTGCCGCGCTTAAGCCAGATTGCCATCGGACGGTTCCTTCAACGTTATAAGTTTTTCGACGTGTTATTGCTCGAATGCGGATAGCACGACGGTCACATGCTCAACCCTGGGTGGACTTGCGAAGTGCGGTCCCGCCAGTGCGCGCCAGATGCGAAATCCTTCCGACTCCCGGAAGTGCACAGTGTGATCTTCAACGGTGGCCCAGCCCACCACGAGCCGATAACGCAGCGGGTGTTCGATCGAGCGCTCCAGGCGCATACTGTGACAGCCGCGTGCCGCCTTGAACTGTGCACTCGCTTCGGCCACGGCTGCTTCAAAGGCTTCTGCGTGTCCTTCCAGAACGTCAATTTCAGCGATTTCGTAGATCATGGTCCGCTCCTTGTCTGGCCAGAATGCTTGCATGCCGCCGTGTGTGAAGCAATGAAACGGCTATCCGTTGTTTGGAAGAGCACTATTCGTACAACGAATGCCATAACAGGCGCGTATTGATTATCTTGTGAGAAAGCAAATGCTTTTGGTGCAACTCATCAATTCGACGGACAAGCAATAACAGCGGGTAACTGGACCATGAAAGCGATTGTGACTGGGGCAGGCGGGTTTGTAGGCAGGCATCTGGTGGAGCGCCTGCTGGCGCAGGGATATCGATCAGTGACTGTTGTGGACCGATCGTTTCCGGATGGTTTCTGCAGCGATGAGCCGCGGGTGCTGCGGCTTGTGGGTGCCATAGAGGATCAGGCCGTGCGGACCGAAGCGCTGGCGCGTTCCTTTGATGTGCTGTTCCATCTCGCTGCCGTGCCAGGTGGCGCGGCGGAGGCTGATCCGCCGCTGTCGCGGCAGGTCAATCTGGACGCCACGCTCGATCTTTTTGAAGAGGCAGCAGCTGCCGCGCGGCGGCCGCGTATCGTCTATACCAGCAGTATCGCCGTGCTCGGAAATCAGCTGCCTGACCCAGTGCTCGACAGTGCACCGCTGGACCCGGCAATGGCTTACGGCGCGCACAAGGCGATGGCGGAGCTGGCGCTGGCGGATATGCATCGGCGCGAGCTGGTAGACGCGGTGGGTGTGCGGCTGCCAGGAATCGTCGCGCGGCCGCCTGCGCCCAGCGGGCTCAAGTCGGCTTTTCTGAGTAACCTGTTCCACGCGTTCAGGCAGGGCGAAGCGTTCACCTCGCCCGTGTCGTCCGCAGCGACCTTCTGGTTAATGTCGGTGGGCCAGTGCACAGCCAATCTCGCTCATGGCGCCAAACTGGATGCGAGCCTGCTGCCTCGCAACAGAACAGTCACATTGCCTGCCATTCACTGCACCATGGCGGCGCTCGTAGCTGCGGTTGCCCACGCGACCGACCGTTCACCGCAACTCGTGCGCTATGAGCCGGACGCGGCCCTGGAGCGCGATTTCGGCGTTCAGCCCGCGCTGGTGGCAGCCGCGGCGGAGCGCGCCGGCTTTGCCGCGGATAACAGTCTGGCGGCGCTGGTGGAGCGGGTGCTGCAGGAGCTTTGAGCGCACTGCCCGGGGGGAGCTCAGCCGTGAGGTGGTCAGAGTGGGAGCTGACAGCGTATTCTTCTGTCCTGAGCTGTTTCGGCCCCTGGTGGTCGCCTCCGTGAGTATTAAATCGAAGAAATGCGGCTAAACAGACTGGATCTCAACTTGCTGGTGGTGCTTGATGCGCTGCTGAGTGAATGCAGCATCACGCGGGCGGCTGAGCGTATCAACCTCAGTCAGCCCGCTACCAGCGGTGCACTGGCACGCCTGCGGGATTACTTTGACGACCCGCTGCTGGTCAGGGTGGGTGCATCGATGCAGCCAACCCCCCTGGGCGAGGCCCTGAGAAAGCCCATCAGCAGTATTTTGATGGAAATCCAGGCGACGGTTGAAAAGCGGCCGCGCTTCGATCCGCACACTTCCGACCGCCGCTTCCGTCTGATGCTTTCTGACTATACCGGCACCGAACTGATGCCGGCGGTCATCGCCCGCGTAGCCCGTCTGGCGCC
>JAJUJZ010000124.1 GCA_029265075.1 Gammaproteobacteria bacterium
GACTCTGCTGACTCTGCTGACTCTGCTGACTCTGCTGACTCTGCTGACTCTGCTGACTCTGCTGACAGAGTATCGTCCGACTCATCCACCGCAGCCGGCGCGCTGTCCGGCTCGATCGTCACCTCTCCCGGTGCCGGCTCGGGAGTAGTAGCGCCCAGGGTTTCAGCAGGGGCGATGCTGGCATCAGCCGGCTCCGAAGCATCTGCCGTCGACTGCATGTCTGGCTGCGCATCGATCGCCGGGGGCATCCCATCGTCAGTCTCATCGTCCGACTGACCCGCCTCGCCGGCAGAATGGTCGTCGAAGCGCTGCTCATCAGCGCCGCCGGCACGGCCCGGGAAGGGAATCACCTCGGCAGTCGGTTCGAGTGGCAGCTGCAGCTTCGCCACACTCTCCTCGGCTACCGTCAGAATGCTGTCGCAGTCAGCCTCCGGATCCTCGCTCAGCCGTTCGAGGTAATAGTCCACCGAAGCAATGGCATCCGCCAGGGTATCCAGCAGCTGCCACGCAGGCACCTGCCGGCTGGCGAGCAGATCTTCACGGATATATCGTTCGCAAGCGCCCAGCACCCGCGCTCCCCGCTCCAGCCCTGCCAGCAGCAGGCTGCCACGTACGCTCTGCAGCAGGTCCGGCACCTCACCCAGACAGTCGTGCTGCCACTGCGAGGCGACAAACTCGATAACCGCTTCCTTAGCCTGCTCCAGGCCATTGCGCCCTTCACGCAGCACCGCCGCCAGAGCGCTGTCGAGCTGCTCCTGGGCCTCTTCACTATCGTTGAACGGCGCTTTGATCACCGGCGCGACAAGCGGCGTCTCACCGATGCTGGCGGCTGCTGCAGCCAGCTCTGTGCCGATCTGGCTGCGCTGTTCACTGCTGCTCTCCTGCCAGTGTCGCAGCAGGGTGAGCAAGCGTACTTCGATATCTGCGAACCCCAGCAGGGCGGCGCCATCGCGCGCACGCCGCACTTCAGTCTGCAGGGGCTGGTCGTGCTCGCCGTGGCGCAGCCGCCCCGCGATCTCGGTAAGCTGTGCCGCCAGCGCGGCTTCAATCTGGGGCAGCCCCATGCCCGGCGCCCCTTCGGCCGTCTCGGGCAGCGCCGCCAGCAGGGCGTAGCGCTCCCGCACGTCAGCGATAAAGCGGCTGTCGGCCGGGCTGGTGCTGATGTAGTAGAGCAGGTTGCGTATCAGGGATGCGGGTGGACGTGCGCCGAACATGGCCGCGCCCTGCTCGGCCAGGTCACGCAGGTGGCCGTCAATCTGGCGCAGCAGCAGCGTCACCGCCGCGCCGCGCTCGATGGAGCGGTTCAGCAGTCCTTCACAGAGCGCGATGGCGACGTCCCACAGGACGCCGCTGGCGGTGCCCGCCGTCAGCTTGCCGAGCCGGGCGAACACTTTGGCGAGATAGTTGAGATTCGAGCGCGGGTCTTCGCCCTTCAAATAGTTGAGCAACGCCAGCTGGTACATCTGGCGCAGTTTGATCGCCAGTGGCTGCAGGTCGGCGGGCGGCGCCGGAATATCAGCGGGCGGGTCGGGCAGCCGCGGGTTGAACACGACACTTTCGGTGATCAGCACCGCATTGCGGGCGGCGCGCAGCTCGTTGATGGGCGCGAGCAGCGCAGCCGGGTGATCGCGACGGTCGCTGCGGAGCCGCTCGAGGTGCGCCGGCAGCGCGGTCAGCGAACGCGCCACTGCGGTCAGTGCTTCATCGCGCACCACCGCCGGCAGCTGATCGGCGAGCACCGCCTTCAGTACCAGCTCCATCTCATCGGCCCACAGGGCGCTGCCGGTAAGCCCGACAATGTGCAGGGTGCCGCTGACCGAGTGAAGCTCCGACAGACAGGACTGCAACTGACCGGGATCACTGGGGTCTGTCTGCCAGGTGGCCAGAGCTTCGGCAGCCTGGCCCAGCGTGGTGGCCACCTCCCGGGCGACCCAATCGAGGGCAACCCAGTCCAGCGCGCGGTGGTCTCGACGTTCAAGCATGCTCACGTTCGCCTTCATTATTGTCTCGCCGCACGGCGCGAGAGCCCCCGTTACTTACCGCTGGCTGCTCGCACCTGCCAGGGGCGGATCCGGACTCTGCACCGGCCGCCACGCATCAATGCGTGGTTGCGACGTCCTCGGGAAGTTTGAAACCGGCCACCGAGTCTTTGAGCTGCTGGGCCATGGTCGCGAGGTTACCGATCGAGCTGGCGGTCGCCGTGGTCCCGGCCGAAGTCTGGCTGGTGATCTCCTGGATGACATGCATGGTGTTGGAGATCTGGCCGGCACTCGCCGCCTGCTGCCGCGCTGCGTTCGAGATGTTCTGAATCAGGTCGGCCAGCTCCTGCGAAACGCTTTCGATCTGCTCGAGGGCGGCACCGGCATCCTGTGCCAGGCGCGCACCGCGGACCACCTCGGCCGTCGTCTGCTCCATCGAGATAACGGCTTCGTTGGTATCCGACTGGATCGTCTTGACCAGCGCCTCGATCTGCTTGGTCGCAGCCGACGAACGTTCTGCAAGGCGCTGAACCTCGTCCGCAACCACCGCGAAGCCGCGACCGGCATCACCGGCCATCGATGCCTGGATGGCGGCGTTGAGGGCGAGAATGTTGGTCTGGTCAGCAATGTCGTTGATCAGCGAGACGATATCGCCGATCTCCTGCGACGATTCACCAAGACGCTTGATGCGCTTCGAAGTTTCCTGAATCTGCTCGCGGATGTTGTCCATGCCGCGGATGGTGTTCTGTACCACCTCTGCACCCGTGTTGGCGATCACCACCGAGCGCTCCGCAACGCCCGCTGACTCGGCGGCGTTGGAGGAAACCTGGTCGATGGTGACGGCCATTTCGTTGACCGCCGACGAGGCTCCGGCAATCTGCTGCGCCTGATGTTCGGAAGCCTCGGCCAGCTGCAGTGCGGTGCTCTGCGATTCCTGCGCCGCCTGCGATACGTTCAGCGCGGTCTCGTTGATCTGCGATACCAGAATGCGCAGCTGGTCGATGGTGAAGTTGATCGAGTCGGCGATGGCGCCGGTAAAGTCCTCGGTTACCGTGGCGGTGGTGGTGAGGTCACCGTCAGCGAGATAGGTCAGCTCGTCCAGCAGCCGCAGGATTGCCGCCTGGTTGCGCTCATTCTGTTCAGCCGTCTCGCGCAGACGAGCGCGGGTGTTGAGGAACAGCTGGATACCGATGGCTGCCATCGACAGCAGTACCAGGCCGACAAAGATCAGGGTGGTGCTGGGGCTCCAGAAGCGCTCGCCATCGAGATTGTTGATGCGCTCGGCCAGCGTGGTGGTAGCCTCCATGACCCTGGGCGAATTGACCGTGATCGAAGCTGCCGCCTGCGACGCCCGCAGCAGTTCCGGCGATGCCTGGAAGATCTCGTCGACCGAGCCGCTGACGAATTCGAACAGCTGGTTGATTTCCTGCAGCGACGCGCGCGCCTGGGCATCAGTGACGCGGGTGATCCGCATCGCCGGATTGCCTTCCAGCATCCCCTGCAGCACGCTCCCGAACACACTCGCATCGAGGTTGAACTGGTCGGCTGCCTGCGGTGCGTCGGCCTGACCTTCAAGCATCTTGTCGACGTTGCGGGCGATCCGTTCGGCGAGCCACGACTGCCGCTGGGCCACTGCCACCTGGTCAGCGGAGGCGTTGCCCATCTGCAGGATTTCTACAACGTTGTTGTACTCCTGCTGCAGCTCGGGGATCGAGTCGTTCAGGGTCTTGGCAACGTCGTGCAGGAAGAGTACCCGCTCGCGGCTGTCCACGATGGCGGTGGCGTCGGCGTTGATCCGCTGCCAGAGCGCGTTGAGGCGATCCAGATCTTCGCCCAGCATCGCACGCGGTGATGGCAGCTCACTGGTGCCGTTGATCAGCTCACCAATATGGCGCTCGAATTCGAGGCGGGACTGCGCCAGCGTATCGAAGGCGGCCGCATTGCCTTCAGTCGCTTCGCGCGAGGCGGTGGCAATCTGCTGCGACAGAACCCGGAGTTCGGCAGTCAGCTCCAGATAGCGCTGGTCGTACTGGGTGTCCCGCAACACGAAGTAGGCGTTGATACCAGCCCCGAGAAACCCCGCGATCATCAGGCCGATAAACAGCATGATGACGGGGTTGGTCGGCAGCTTGCGGAAGGCTCCTGCTGAGTTTGCTTTCATGGTTCGGACTCCCACCCGAATCGTTCGGTGACTAATCTAGGTTGAGGCGGCCAGCTGACCGCACCCGCCGCGCTTCATGCAGCGGCATTGAAAAAACGGACATCGCGCGCCAGCGCATAGGGACTGAACACAGCCCAGCTCTGGTCCTGCAGGCGATAGCCTCCGCTGACAAACGGCCGTAGCGGCTCTGGCACCTCGGCCGGCGCCTGATGGAAGGTGTCGACCGGAAAATGCAGCATGCCGTGGACCGCGCCTACCAGGAGCCCCGTATAGAGGTCGCCCAGCTCCAGCACCAGCACCCGGTGGCTCTGGCGGTTGCCGGTCAGCTGACTGCCAAAAAACGCTTCCAGATCGATGAGCGGCAGCAGGCGGCCGCGCACGTTGGCGACACCCCGCACCCACTCCTGCACACCCGGCAGGCGGGTGGTGGCCGGCACCGCCAGCAGCTCGGCGATCTCGTTCATGGGGGCGACCAGCCGGCGGCCGGCAAGCGTGAAGCCGACGCCGGTCCAGTGCGCGGCGATATCAATCTGCGCGGGCAGACCACGCGCGTGGCTGGCACTGCGCTCAGCCAGCGCCAGCAGGGCCGCAAATGGCTCCGGCTCCTGGCCTTGCTGCGCCACGTCCATGTTCATGCGCTGATGACGTCCCTGATGGCCTGGATGAGAACCTTGTCGTCAACCGGTTTGGTGAGATAGCCGCGCGCACCCTGGCGCTCGCCCCACACGCGATCAGTCTCCTGATCCTTGGTGGTGACGATAATCACCGGAATGTCCTTGGTGGCAGCATCGCGGCTGAGCTGACGGGTCGCCTGGAAGCCGTTGAGTCCCGGCATCACGATATCCATCAGCACGACATCGGGCAGTTCGGCACGTGCGACCGATACGCCATCTTCACCGCTGGAGGCGGTCAGCACCTCGAAGCCGTGCTTGCTGAGCACAGAGCTGATCTTGTAGGTCTCCGTCGGCGAATCGTCGACGATCAATACCCGCGGCATTTTTCTCTCCCTTACTCCACATACTGGTCCGACGGACGGCAGCCCGGCTCGGCCCAGCGGTCAAAGTCCGGCGCCATCACGCCTGTGCCGAATTGCCGACATGCGCCTCGATGGCACCCAGCAGCTCGCTCTTGCTGAATGGCTTGGTCAAATACTGATCGGAACCGACAATGCGGCCCTTGGCCTTGTCGAACAGGCCGTCCTTGCTGGAAAGCATGATGACGGGCGTGTTCTTGAATTCACTGTTGTTCTTGATGAGAGCGCAGGTCTGATAACCGTCCAGGCGGGGCATCATGATGTCGACAAAAATGATGTCCGGCCGCCGGTCGGCAATCTTGGCCAGTGCATCGAACCCGTCCGTCGCGGTGATCACCTCGCATCCGACCTTCTTGAGGAGGGTCTCGGCCGTACGACGAATGGTCTTGCTGTCGTCGATCACCATGACTTTGAGATCCGGAAAATGCGGCTCCATGTCTGCTCTCTAACCTCGCTACGGGGACGCTGGTGCGCCGCTCATGAGCCGAATCGGGCCCGTGGCGACGACCGCGCCTCCAAGTTTGATAAAGTGTGCGGCGATCAGCTGTCTGCTCATTCGGCGCCGCAGCGCCGCGCCAGGCCAATTGAATATAGCAGCGCTCTGACAGAGCGCACGCCAGCGCATCGATTTCTGCGAAATTCGCGGGATGAACGGTCGTGATGCAGTCATTTCCGTGGCGCTTCAGCTATATAGCATTGCCAGCTGAGCGGGAACGACCGGCAAAATGTGCGACAGATCACACTCCGGCAAAAAGGTCAGCAGACCGGCAGGCGCTCTAACGGATTCACTCATGTGAACCCAGCTGAGTAATAGTATAGAAGCGGGCCAAGGGAAAGCTCGGCCTTACCCAATTCCGACACAGGTAGCAAAATGACCGTACGCATCGGGGTGGTGATGGACCCCATCGCCGCCATCAACTACAAGAAGGACAGCACCCTGGCGATGCTGTGGGCGGCGCAGGACCGCGGCTGGCAACTGCACTACATGGAACAGCGCGACTTGTTTCTGGATGGCGGCGAACCAAAGGCAAGGACACGCGCGCTCACCGTGCACCGCGACCCCGATCACTGGTTCGATCTGGGCGAACCGCGCCTGCAGCCGCTGGCGGATCTCGATGTAGTGCTGATGCGCAAGGATCCGCCCTTCGACAATGAATACATTTATTCAACCTACATCCTCGAAGCTGCGGAGCGGCTGGGCACGCTGGTCGTCAACAAACCGCGCAGCCTCCGCGACTGTAACGAAAAGATGTTCGCCACCCAGTTTCCGGAGTGCTGCCCGCCGCTGCTGGTGAGCCGTGACGCTGCCCTGCTGAAAGGATTTCACCAGGTACATCGCGATGTCATCTTCAAGCCACTGGACGGAATGGGTGGAAGTGCTATTTTTCGGGTACGCGACAACGACCCCAACCTCAGCGTCATCATCGAGACACTGACGGACCACGGCCGGCAGACCATCATGGC
>JAJUJZ010000091.1 GCA_029265075.1 Gammaproteobacteria bacterium
ATGCGGGTGGCGCCCAAGTTTGACGTGCCGGAGGGACCCCATGACTGGCTCGGCCGTTACCTTTTTGTTGGTGTCGCCGAGAAACTGCCGGGCGCGAACCGGATCCACTATTTCAAGGTGCTGTAAGCGTACCCGCAGTGCACAGCTATTGTGTCAGCCTGAGGAGTTTCCATGACCAAGCCGTTTCCCGACACTATGGATTTCGCCGGTTTCAATCAGCCGTCGCGGGTCGAGTGCGATATCTACGATCTGGTGATCGAAGGTGAGCTGCCGGCCGAAATCAACGGCCACTGGTTCCGTGCGACGCCAGATCCGCAGTATCCGCCGATGCTGGGAGAGGATACCTATCTGTCGGGCGACGGCATGGTCAGCTGTTTTCGCTTCGAGAATGGGCATGTCGATTTCAAGTCGCGTTATGTAATGACCGAGCGCCTCAAGGCCGAGCGTGCCGCGCGGCGGTCACTGCATGGTAAATATCGCAATCCGTTCACCGACGACCCGACTGTGGCGCATCTGATCGACCGTACGGTCGCCAACACCACGCCGGTGTGGCACGGCGGCAAGCTGCTGGCTATCAAGGAGGACGGTCTGCCGTATGAGCTCGATCCCTATACGCTGGAAACGATCGGGCGTTACGACTTCGGCGGCAAACTGCGCAGCCAGACCATGTCCGCGCACGTGCGGATCGATCCAGAGACCGGGGAAATGTTCTGCTACGGCTATCAGGCTGGCGGCCTGGCATCGCGCGACGTGGCGTTCTGCGTGATCAGTCGCGACGGTGAGCTGGTGCGCGAAGAGTGGTTCCAGGCACCCTATGCCGGTCTGATGCATGACTTCGCAGTGACCCGGGAGCACATCATCTTTCCGGTGTTCCCAACCATTGCGGACAAGGCGCGCATTGAGGCTGGCGGCGATTTCTGGCGCTTCGAGCAGGAAGAGAAAGCATACGTCGGCATTATGCCGCGCAACGGCACGGTCGATCAGATCCGCTGGTTCACGCAGCCGGCCTGCTCATCGTTCCACTTTATGAATGCTTTTACCGAAGGCAGTAAGGTGCACGTTGACTTCGGCAAGTCGAAGTGTCCGCCGTTTCCGTTCATCCTCGCCGCGTCGGGAATGAGCTTTGACCCCACCACACTCCGCAGTGCCTACGTGCGCTGGACGTTCGATCTGGCAAGTCCGGAAGACCGGGTCGAGGAACGGGTAATCGGTCCCGCCGGCGATTTTCCCCGGGTCGCAGATCGCGATCACATGCGTGATTATCGCATCGCCTACTACCAGACCTTCGATCCAAAGGTCGGGCCGCCGGTAATCGCCGGTCCGGTCGGCGTAGCGTTCAACACACTGATGCGGCTTGATGTGACCACCGGCGAAGTCCAGCGCTACAGCCCGGGGCGAGGCAAATCGATTCAGGAGCATATTCACATTCCCTCCAGTCAGCCGGATCACGAGGGATATCTCGCCTTTGTGGTTGACCTGCACGATACCGGCTTGTCGGAGGTCCAGGTGCTGGCAGCGGCGAGGCCGGAAGAGGGTCCGCTGGCGCGCATCCAGCTGCCGCTGCGGCTGCGCTGCCAGGTGCATGGGAACTGGGTCCCGGCTTCGGACCTGCCACTGCCGTGATTGACGTGCGGCGTTGATGGCGCCGCGCGCAGCCTCTGGTATACCATTTGTTACAACCTGAACCGGCTGTTCCCGCCTGTGGCGCCGGTGCGTGGTACCAGAGATCAACGCAGGATAACGACAATGAGCGTCTCTTCTTCCGGCTCCAGCGCGGCCAGTCAGGCCATCCCGTCAGCCGCAGGCAATGGTGGCAGCGGCGACAGGCACGACGCGGCTGCCCATCTGCTGGCAGGTGCGCGTGTGCGCCCGCATCAATGGGCGATGGTCACGCTGATCATGTGCGGACTCGCGCTTGACGGCCTCGACATTCAGCTGCTCGCCCAGGTATCACCCGCGATCCTTGAAGAGTGGAGTGTTGAGAAATCCGCGTTCGGGCCCGCTCTCGCTGCGGCGCTGGTCGGCATGGCGATCGGAGCCAGCCTCGGCGGCTGGCTGGGTGACCGCTTCGGACGCAAGACTGTCCTGCTGGGGGCAACCTTCTGTTTCGGTGCCGCCACCGCGCTGGCCAGCCTGACGGGCAATGTCACCGAGATGACCCTGCTGCGCCTGGTCAGCGGCATTGGCTTCGGCGCTGCCGGACCCAATGGCATGGCCCTGGCAACGGAGTGGTTGCCGCAGCGTGTCAGGCCGCGCGTGGTGGCGATTCTCTCCACTGGTGTGCCTCTGGGCGGACTGTTTGCCGCCTTCGTGGTGATGGGGCTGCTGCCCCTCTACGGCTGGCGTGGCTGTTTCATCATCTGTGGCCTGGCGACGCTGCTACTCGGCGTACTGATGCTGCTGGTGCTGATGGAATCACCCAGTTACCTGCTGGCGCGGGGCCGGCAGGCGCGCGCCCTGCAGCTGCTGCGCCGTATCATCCCCGATGCCGAGCTGCCAGCCGATGCAGCCAGCGGGCAGAGTAAGCGTGAGGACTCGCCGGAGGCGGATGTACGGCTGTTCAGCCGTCCCAATCTGCTGGTCAACATTGGTGCATCGCTGACTTTCTTTGCGATCTCCTGCGTGGCCTACGCCATCATCACCTGGACTCCGGTGATGCTCACCATGGTCGGCTTCACGCTCAACGAAGCGTTGCGGGGCAGCATCGCCTACAGCCTGTCGGCGGTGATTGGCGCGATCGCGGTGTCGCTGTTCATCAACCGCTTTGGTTCGCGCCTGACGCTGCTGTTGTGTGTGGCGCTGGTACTCGTCAGTGTCGTCACGCTGGGCCTGTCGCTGCTTGGAGGCAATGTGGCACGCCCGGAGTGGCTGAAGTGGTCAGCCATTCTCTCCATCGGCGGTATCGGCGTCTTCACCGGGGCCGGACTTGCCTCGGTCTATGCGCTGCTTGCCTATGCCTATCCCGCTGCCTGTCGGGCTGGTGGCATCGGTTTTGGCATGATGATCGGCCGCTTCGGCGCGGTAGCTGCCATCGTGGCCGGCGGTTATCTGCTGGAAGTCGGTGACGCCAGTGCCACGGCGTTCGTCATCGCTATGGGTGTGATAACTGTCGCTGCGGGTCTTGGAACGATTCTCGTCGATCGCCACATCCCCAAGGGGCTTGCGCGGGGGCCAGCAGCGGCTGCAAATGTGACTGCGCCAGCCCGGCCGGCGCGCTCGAGCGCCTGATCACCGGCAGCCTCATACCAGGTGCGCCGGACCGGCGCACTTTCTTCCGCGCTGATCTCGCCCCGACCGCTCGCCGCATTGCGGATCCTGCCAGCACGCTCCCACCGCTGTTCGCCTGAGCACCTGCTCATATTCCTTTCGCTCACGTGTTTATCTGCTTTCCCCTCATAACGAAAGCAGAATTTCTTGGTTCGGTCGGCTGAGCCGGCTCGCTAGATTGCACTCCACTATCGACACAGGCAGGAGTGGTAATCGTGAAAACATTTTTTCCAAGGAGGAGCACGCTGGCGGTGGCGCTGGCCGGCGTCGCGCTGAGCCCGATTGTGGCTGCTGAGACAGTCGGCCCGCAGATTTACGGGCGAATTAACGTCTCTCTGGATCAGTTTGATTATGAAGGTGCCACCCGGGTGATCGCTGGTCGTTCAGCCAGTCGTATCGACGAATGGCAGCTCAACTCCAACGCCTCGCGACTCGGCGTCAGGGGACAATTTGATATCGGCGACACGGGTTTGCAAGCGGTCTATCAGGCCGAGTATGAAATTAATGTCGATGATGGCGGCAGTGGCGACAACTCCTTCAGCCAGCGCAACATCTTTGGCGGCTTTCAGGGCCGTTATGGCCAGATCATTGCGGGCAAGTTCGATACGCCGCTGAAAACTGCAGAAGGGAAAATCGATCAGTTCCAGGATCTGGCGGGTGACCTCGATGCGCTGATTGGCGGCCAGAACCGTGTCAGTGACATCGTTCAGTACAGCACGCCGGCCCTGTTCGGCCTGCCGCTGGTCGTCAAGGCTGCGTTCGTGCCGGGGGAAAGCCGGGATGTTGATGACGATGGTCAGCCGGACCGCGACATCGCGGACGCTTATTCAGCTTCGATTACCTATAGCGGCGATGTGCTGTATGCGGCTATGGCCTACGACAGCGATCAGCCTGCCCGTCGTTCCCTTGACGGCTTTACCCAGGCCGATGCCATCCGTGCCGTGGCGGGCATCCGCTGGCAGCAGCTGGAAGCAGGGGTTCTGCTGCAGCGCAGCTCCGATGTGGCGCCCGGCAGTGACCGCGAAGATGCCAGCTATCTGGTGAGTGCTGCGTACAACCTCAAGGCTTTGAAGCTCAAGGCGCAGTATGGACTCAGCAAGGGCGAGGTGACGGATGAGGAGGGGAGGCTGCTGGCACTGGGGCTCGACTACAACCTCAGTAAACAGAGCACGCTCTATACCTACTGGACCCGGCTGGAGCTGGACAAGGCCGATCTCACTGACGACGCCATCGGTTTTGGCTTCGCTCATTCTTTCTGACCTGAATTGAATAGCACAGAACTGGAGTAGGAACATGTTGAATCGTATTGCGAAAGTTTCGCTGTTCGCAGCAGCGCTTGCTGCTGCCGGCGGCACCTGGGCTCAGAAAAGCGTTGAGTTGCTCAACGTCTCCTATGATCCGACGCGTGAGCTCTACCAGGAATTCAACCCGGAGTTCGCCCGCTACTGGAAAGAGAAAACCGGACAATCCGTGACGATCAATCAGTCGCACGGCGGCTCTGGCAAGCAGGCGCGTGGTGTGATCGAAGGATTGCAGGCCGATGTCGTGACGCTGGCGCTGGCGTATGACATCGATGAGATCGGTGCATTGTCCGGCAAGATCCCCGACAATTGGCAGCAGCGTTTGCCTCACAACAGCGCGCCCTATACCTCGACCATCGTCTTCCTGGTGCGCAAGGGCAATCCCAAACGGATCACCGACTGGGACGATCTGGTGAAACCGGGGATTTCGGTCATTACGCCGAACCCGAAAACGTCCGGCGGCGCACGCTGGAATTACCTCGCAGCCTGGGGCTATGCACTGAAGCATAACGATGGGAACCAGACAGCCGCGCAAGAGTTTGTGGGGAAACTGTTCCGTAACGTCGCGGTGCTCGACTCGGGCGCGCGGGGCTCGACTAACACCTTCGTTCAGCGCGGTGTGGGTGATGTGCTGCTGGCCTGGGAAAACGAGGCGTTCCTGGCGGTCAATGAACTCGGCCCCGAGAGCTTCGAAATCGTAGTGCCGTCGCTCTCTATCCTTGCGGAACCGCCGGTAACGGTAGTCGACGGGGTGGTCAGCAAGCGCGGTACGGCAGAAGTGGCGCAGGCCTATCTGGAATACCTCTATTCGCCGGCTGGACAGCGCATCGCGGCTAAAAACTACTACCGACCGCGGACACCGGAACACGCTGACCCGGAAGACAGCGCGCGCTTCCCCGACCTGGAGCTGTTTACCATTGATGAGGTCTTCGGTGGCTGGCAAAAAGCACAGCAGGAGCACTTCGGTGATGGCGGCTTCTTTGATCAGATCTATGAGGTGCGCTGAGCAGTTGCCGGTTGACCACCGCGCGCCGCGTGCTGTTATGCTGGCCCTGATGCGATTGTGCCGCTCCGCTGTTGCATCCTCGCATCGTGCCAGCATTACCTCATCCACGACGGTTGTTTCTGTGCACAATGGAGGAGATCTCCCATGAGCTTGCAACTGGGCGATATCGCCCCCGACTTCACCCAGCAATCGACGCTGGGAGAGATCAGCTTTCACGAATGGCTGGGTGACTCCTGGGGAGTCCTGTTCTCCCACCCGGCCGACTTCACGCCTGTCTGCACGACCGAACTCGGGCTGACTGCGAAGCTGCAGAGCGAGTTTGAAAAACGCAATGTGAAGGCGATCGCGCTCTCGGTTGACCCGGTACAGTCGCACCATGACTGGATCGCCGACATCAACGAAACGCAGAGCTGTAACGTGCTGTTTCCGATCATCGCCGATGACGATCGCAAGGTCGCCACGCTCTACGGCATGCTGCATCCCAATTCTGGTACCACGGGCACGGTCCGGTCGCTGTTCATCATCGACCCGGAGAAGAAGATCCGGCTGATCATCACCTATCCGGCCAGTACCGGTCGCAACTTCGATGAGGTGCTGCGGGTTATCGACTCGCTCCAGCTCACCGATAACCACAAGGTGGCGACCCCGGGTAACTGGAAGCCGGGCGAGGAGGTGGTGATCCTGCCGACTCTTCAGGATGAAGCGGAGATCGCAGAGCGTTTCCCTGCGGGGTACCGGGCGGTGCGTCCCTACCTGCGCCTGACGCCGGATCCGTCGCGTCAGCGCTGAACGTTGTACCTCAATTCCTTCCACAGAAGCCTGCCTGGCAGGCGCACGGCTGGGGGCGGGATGCAATCGTTTGCCGGCGGGATCGGCTCCGGCGAGGGCCGGTCCCGGCGCTCATCTGCGGTGTCCTGCCGTGCAGACAACAGTTCTGGCACGAACCTGGAGCTTGCCCGGGCAGGTACCGGCCCCTTCTTCTTCTTTTGTTTTCTGAATTGAATAAGCTTTTCGTTTTTTAATATTTCCCGGCCGTGACACTGATTTTTACACTGGCGCCTGTATTTATACGGAACAGCCAGATGTCCTCCACCTTAGCTTCTGCATTGCCCGTGGGCGCCCGCAGCGGTCGCCAGCGACGGTTCAGCGTCATTCCCGGTTTCGGCCTGACGCTGGGATATACGCTGCTTTATCTGTCGCTGATTGTGCTGATACCGCTCTCGGCAGTTTTCTTCAAGGCGACCGAGTTGTCCTGGCCGGAGTTCTGGCGCGCAGTGTCCTCGCCCCGTGTGGTCGCAAGCTACCAGCTCTCGTTCGGAGCGTCGCTACTGGCAGCGGGGATCAATGCCGTATTCGGTCTGCTGCTGGCCTGGGTTCTGGTGCGCTACAGCTTTCCGGGTAAACGGATCGTCGATGCGCTGATTGACCTGCCGTTCGCATTACCGACGGCAGTGGCAGGTATCGCCCTGACGGCAATCTATGCCCGCAACGGCTGGCTGGGCCAGTTTATCGAGGGCGAGCTGGGCTTTCGTATTGCCTTTGCCCCTCCGGGGGTGCTGATTGCGCTGATTTTTATCGGCGTGCCGTTTGTGGTGAGAACCGTGCAGCCGGTGCTGGAAGAGCTGGATATGGAGCTGGAAGAGGCTGCAGCCAGCCTCGGCGCCCGGCGCTGGCAGACGTTTCGTTATGTGATCGCGCCGGTGCTGCTGCCGGCCCTGCTGACGGGCTTTACGCTTGCCTTCGCGCGCGCGGTGGGCGAGTACGGCTCAGTCATCTTCATCGCCGGCAATATCCCGATGGTGTCCGAGATCACGCCGCTGATGATCATCACCCGGCTGGAACAGTTTGACTACGCCGGCGCTACAGCCATCGCCGCCGTCATGCTGGTGATCTCATTCGTGATGCTGCTGGTCATCAACGGCCTGCAGGCGTGGACCGCGAAGCGTACCGGGAGAACGATCTGATGTCTGATGTACTGGCTGCGCCCGGCGGGGTGCTGTACGGCACCCGTTTCGAACGCAATGCCGCAACCCGTGAGAGTGCCTGGTTCAAATGGGTCGCCATCACGGTTGCGTTAGCATTTTTTGCTCTGTTTCTGTTGTTGCCGCTGGTCACCGTCTTCGTCGAAGCATTCCGCAAAGGGATTGATACCTACCTGACGGCGCTGTCGGAACCGGAAGCGTGGTCGGCTATCCGGCTGACGTTACTGACGGCAGCGATTGCCGTGCCGGCCAACCTGATCTTTGGTGTTGCTGCGGCATGGTGTATTACCAAGTTTGAGTTTCCGGGGAAACAGCTGCTGATCACCTTCATCGATCTGCCGTTCTCGGTATCGCCGGTGATCGCCGGTCTGATCTATGTGCTGCTGTTCGGAGCACAGGGCTGGCTGGGGCCGTGGCTGGCGGAGCATGACATCAAGATCATCTTCGCGGTGCCGGGTATCGTTCTGGCCACCATCTTCGTCACCTTTCCGTTCATTGCGCGCGAGCTGATTCCGGTGATGCAGGCCCAGGGCCGGGAAGAAGAGGAGGCCGCCATTGTGCTCGGCGCCAGCGGCTGGCAGACCTTCTGGCATGTGACCCTGCCGAATATCAAGTGGGGGCTGCTGTACGGCGTGATTCTCTGTAATGCGCGCGCCATGGGTGAGTTCGGTGCGGTGTCGGTCGTCTCGGGCCACATCCGCGGCCAGACCAACACCATGCCGCTCCACGTCGAGATTCTCTACAACGAATACAACTTCGCTGCGGCCTTCGCGGTGGCGTCACTGCTGGCATTGCTGGCACTGGTGACGCTGGCCATCAAGAGCTGGGTTGAACGCAAAGCCGCCCTGCGGCACATCGGTTGAGGAGCTGTCATGGGCATCAGAGTCGAGAATATTCAGAAGCGCTTCGGCGATTTCGTGGCGCTGGACGAGGTCACGCTGGACTTTCCCAGTGGCGAGCTGGTGGCGCTGCTGGGGCCGTCCGGCTGCGGCAAAACCACCCTGTTGCGCATCATTGCAGGGCTGGAGCGTGCCGACGCCGGCAGCGTAGTGCTGGACGGCGAAGATGCTTCAGGTGCCCATGTGCGCGAACGGCAGGTGGGGTTCGTTTTTCAGCACTACGCGCTGTTCAAGCACATGACGGTCTTCGATAACGTCGCTTTCGGACTGCGCATGAAGCCGCGCGGGGAGCGCCGCAGCAAGGAAGAGATCCGGCACCGGGTTCACGAGCTGCTGAAACTGGTCCAGCTGGACTGGCTCGCAGAGCGCTTCCCGTCGCAGCTCTCGGGTGGACAGCGGCAGCGCATCGCCCTGGCGCGCGCGCTGGCGGTGGAGCCGCGCGTACTGCTGCTGGATGAGCCATTCGGCGCGCTCGACGCCAAAGTGCGCAAGGAGCTGCGCCGCTGGTTGCGTCGCCTGCACGACGAGCTGCATATCACCTCGATCTTTGTGACGCATGATCAGGAAGAAGCTCTGGAGGTGGCCGACCGCGTGGTGCTGATGGATCGCGGGCGGGTTGAGCAGGTGGGTTCACCCGAAGAGGTCTATCGCACGCCTCGCACGCCGTTCGTCTACAGTTTCCTGGGGTCGGTGAACCAGTTCCACGGCCGCGTGGAGGCCTCCCGGCTAGTTGTGGGTGACGAGGCTGTCCCACATGACGGGGAGGAATTTGAGCATGGGGCAGAAGTTCACGCCTTTGCCCGGCCGCACGAGCTTGATATTGTCGCTGCCTCCGCAGCGGAAGGCATTCCGGCTCGCGTGATCCGCGTTCTCACCTTCGGTATCAGTGCGCGGGTGGAGCTGGAGGGACTCAATGGCGCCGCCGGCCAGCACTTTGAAGCCGAGCTGCCTCGCGAGCGGGTCGAACAGCTGGGCCTGGTGGCGGGCCAGGCGGTGAAAGTGGTGCCCTCCAGACTGAAACTGTTCGAGCGTCAGGTAACAGGGGCGACCTTATGAATTTTCAGCAACTCCGTATCATCCGTGAGACGGTGCGGCGCGGCTTCAACCTGACCGAGGTTGCCGAAGCGCTGCACACGTCGCAGTCGGGGGTCTCCAAGCACATCAAGGACCTGGAAGATGAGCTGGGTGGGGAGCTCTACATCCGGCGTGGCAAACGTCTGCTGGGGCTGACCGAGCTGGGGCGCGGGGTGGCGCGAATTGCGGAGCGGATGCTGCTCGATGCGCACAACATCCGCAATCTGGCCGACCAGTACAGCCAGCAGGATGCCGGGGAGCTGACCGTGGCTACCACCCACACACAGGCCCGCTATGTGCTCCCCAGAGTGATTGCGCGCTTCCGGCAGGAGTATCCCAGGGTGCATCTGCGCCTGCATCAGGGCAGTCCGCGCGAGATTGCGCGCATGCTGCAGGAAGGTGTGGCGGATATTGGCATCGCTACCGAAGTGCTGGGACACGAGACAGGACTGGTGTCGTTCCCCTATCACACCTGGCGACATGCGCTGGTCTTGCCCGAAGAGCATCCGCTGGCGGAAGCTGAGCCCGGCGCGCTGACGCTGGAAGCGATCGCTTCTTACCCGATCATCACTTATCACGAGGGCTTTACCGGTCGCGCCCAGATCGAACGCGCTTTTGATCAGGCGGGTGC
>JAJUJZ010000120.1 GCA_029265075.1 Gammaproteobacteria bacterium
GAGGCCGGCTCCCACAGGACGCACCATCTTCCCCGCAGGAGCCTGCTTACAGGCGCATGATCGAGACCGGTAACAGCGGCGGGCTCAGTACTCTTCGGCGCCCTGATACGGCATGGCGAGATTGTCGAAGCGGGTGTATTTGCCGATAAAGGCCAGCCGCGCGGTGCCGATCGGACCGTTCCGCTGCTTGCCGATGATGATCTCGGCGACGCCCTTGTCGGGTGAATCCTCGTTGTAGACCTCATCACGGTAGATAAACATGATGATGTCGGCGTCCTGCTCGATGGCGCCTGATTCACGAAGGTCGGAGTTGACCGGCCGCTTGTTGGGACGCTGCTCCACACCGCGGTTGAGCTGCGACAGTGCCACCACCGGGCACTCGAATTCCTTCGCCAGCGCCTTGAGCGAGCGCGAGATCTCGGAAATTTCCGCCGTCCGGCCCTCGGTACTCCCGCTCACCTGCATCAGCTGCAGATAGTCGATCATCACCATCGCCGGCGCGCCGTGCTCGCGCGCGATGCGGCGGGTGCGCGACCGCAGTTCCACCGGCGTGAGTGCCGGCGTATCATCGATAAACAGCGGCCGGTCCTTGAGCTTGCTGATGGCAGCACTCAGCTTTGGCCAGTCTTCATCGTCGAGCTTACCCGTCCGCACCTTGGTCTGGTTGATGCGCCCGATCGACGACAGCATCCGCATGATGATCTGCTCGGCCGGCATCTCCATGCTGAACACCAGCACCGGCTGGTCGTTGTGCAGCACAGCATTCTCCACCAGGTTCATGGCGAAGGTGGTTTTCCCCATCGATGGCCGCGCTGCCACAATGACCAGGTCGCCACGCTGCAGACCCGACGTCATGTCGTCGAGATCGGTGAAGCCGGTACTGAGTCCGGTGATCGTGGCATCGCTGTTGAACAGCTCGTCGATGCGCTCGACAGCGCGCTTGAGCAGCGGATTGACCGGTTCCGGACCACCCGTCTTGGGCCGATCTTCACTGATGCGCAGGATGGCACGCTCAGCTTCGTCGATCAGCTCGGCGCTGCTGCGGCCGTCGGCGTTGAAGCCCAGCTCGGCGATGCCTTGCCCGGCACTGATGAGCGCGCGCAGGTTGGCACGCTCGCGCACCGCATGGCCATAGGCGCGGATGTTGGCCGCGCTGGGTGTATTGCGCGCCAGCTCGGCCAGATAGACGAAGCCGCCCGCCCGCTCCAGCTCGTCCGCGTTGTTCAGTGCGTCGCTGAGCGTCACCACGTCGATCGGCTGCCCGGCTTCGACCAGCCGCGCCATCCGCCGGAAGATCAGACGATGCTCGGGCCGATAGAAATCCGACTCACTGACGATATCGGCAACCTGGTCCCAGGCCTGGTTGGCGATCATGAGTCCACCGAGCACCGACTGCTCCGCCTCCAGCGAATGCGGCGGCACCTTGAGCTGGCTCAGGTCGAGCTCCTGCTCCAGGTCGGCATACGCTTCTTCAGCGGTCTGATCGGCGTACTCAGGTTCCAAGGCGGGGCCTGCTCAAGGTGGACGGAAAGTGAAGCATTGTGCGGGATGAGGGGAGAAAAAAAAAGCGCCGGCCTGCCGCAGCAAGCCCGCGCTTCTGGCTGTTATCTCAGCGTCGCCAGCAACTTAGCGATCACTGACACGGCAGCCTTGCTGCCATCGGCGTCAGATGCCGATGGCAGGGGTATTACTCGGCCGCGACGACGATCTTGACCGGCTGCATCACATCCGAGTGGAGCTGGATGTCCACTTCGAACTCACCGACTTCGCGAATCACGCCCTCGGGGAGGCGTACTTCGCTCTTCTCGACAGCAACACCCGCCTTGGTGATCGCTTCAGCAATGTCACGCGTACCGATCGAGCCGAACAGACGACCTTCGTCACCGGCGTTAGCGCCGATGGTGACAACCAGGTCGGCCAGCTGGGCCGCACGGGCTTCCGCCTGTGCACGCCGCTCGGCCGCTGCAGCTTCCAGCTCGGCGCGACGCTGCTCGAACGCAGCGACGTTCTCTTCCGTTGCGGCGACTGCCTTGCCGTACGGGATCAGGAAGTTACGCCCGTAGCCCGATTTGACGTTAACCTTGTCGCCCAGATTGCCAAGGCGGCCCACTTTTTCCAGCAGAATGACTTGCATCACTTCACCTCTAGTCGTGTCGGTGCGGGCCCTACACCCACGCCTGAATTTGTCCCGACGCTACTGCGCCTTTTTCCCACCGCGACCGCGGAAATCCCACCAGCTGTCTGCCACCGCTGCGAGCAGCAGGACCGCTTTCGCCGGATCCAGCAGCAGCCACGCGAGGTACACTGCGACCACGATACCGCGTCCCCATCCCCGCTGCGCTGCCAGCCCATGCACCAGCGCGAAGCCGGCTACCGTAAACGGTACGCTGAACATCAGCGCCCAGATCTGATAATCCGGACCTGCCAGCGCCAGCAACAACCCGAACCCGATCAGTGCCGTGGTCACGCCGCGCGGCAGGCGCAGCGCGTGAAACTCCTCGCGGAAACCGCCCGGGTTATAAAGCAGCGCCTGCCACCAGCGAGCCAGCAACAGCGCTACCACCGCCGAGCAGGTCACGCTGAACCCCAGGAAGCCACTCACCTGCCCCGGCGTCGGGACCGGCAGCCTGACATCGGGCCCCATCTGCTCCTGCACCTGGCGGAACAGCTCACCTACCGACGCCGATAACGCCTCCAGATAGGTTGAGCCGAACAGCAACAGCAGCAGCGCCGTCACCATACCGGTCGCGACGGCCGCCGCCAGCGTGTAGGACCACGCTACCGTGACCCGCAGCACCACTGCACACAGCGCAGCTGCCAGCAGGGTGGCCAGTGGCCCGATGTCGCCGGCCGTTAACACCATGGCCAGCGCCGGCAGCGCGGTCCAGCCCAGGATGATGATGCCATCGGCTGCCCCGCGACGCAGGGTCACCAGACTAACCACGGCAGCGCCGACCCAGGCGAGGAACGGGACGACCACCGCCACTACGGCCACGCCGACCGCCGGCATGCGCCCGCGCATCACGAACTCAGCCAGGGCGCGCATTGCTACTCGTCGGAATACTAACGTTTATTCGTGCGAATCGGTGTACGGCAGCAGAGCCAGGTAGCGTGCGCGCTTCACAGCGGTGGCCAACTGACGCTGATAACGTGCTTTGGTGCCAGTGATCCGGCTCGGCACGATCTTGCCGGTTTCCGAGATGTACGCTTTCAGCGTTTCCAGATCTTTGTAATCGATCTCTTTGGTGCCTTCAGCGGTAAACCGGCAGAACTTACGGCGACGGAAAAAACGTGCCATCTGTTTGACTCCTATGAAATTCGTGGGCCGGCTTACTCGCCGGAGGCCTCATTGCTGGACTCTTCGCGAGCTTCACCTTCGCCGCGGCGCTCTTCATCGCGGTCACTGCGACGATCATCGTCACGCGGGCGGTCGCTGCGGCCACGACGATCACGGCTCTCTTTTTCAGCCTTCATGATCGGCGACTCTTCGGTGACCGCTTCGTCACGGCGAATGATCATGTTGCGCAGGATGGCGTCGTTGTAGCGGAAGTTGGTAGCCAGCTCTTCGATGGCTGCCTCGCCCGCCTCGACGTTCATGAGGATGTAGTGCGCTTTGTGGATCTTGTTGATCGGGTAGGCCAGCTGGCGGCGACCCCAGTCCTCGAGACGATGGATCTTGCCACCATCCTTCTCGATTGCCTGGGTGTAGCGCTCGACCATGCCGGGCACCTGCTCGCTCTGATCCGGGTGGACCAGGAACACGATTTCATAGTGACGCATTGTGGCTCCTTACGGGTTCACAGCCACCCATACCCCGGCTGGGGTCCGGTGTGGCAAGGAGTAGACCGGACCCTGTAGCGGTCCCGGCCAGAAAAAGAGGCGCGATTTTAGGCAAAGCGGGTCCGCGATGCAAGAAGATGATCGAAAACCGATCAGCTCGTCGCCGCTCGCCGCTGTCGCACTGCTTCATACAGGCAGATGCCGGTCGCCACCGAAACATTGAGGCTGCTGACGCTGCCGGCCATGGGCAATTTGACGAGGAAGTCGCAATGCTCCCGCGTCAGGCGCCGCAGACCGCTTCCTTCGGCACCCATCACCAGCGCCAGCGGGCCGGTCAGCTTGTGATCATAGAGGCAGAGATCGGCCTCCCCGGCCGCCCCCACCGTCCAGATACCACGCTGCTGCAGCCATTTGAGCGTACGCGCCAGATTGGTGACCTGAATGAAAGGCATTACTTCCGCGGCGCCACAGGCCACCTTCCGCACCACCGGCGTCAGGCCGACAGCGCGGTCGCGCGGTGCGATCACTGCGGTGACGCCTGCCGCATCGGCACTGCGCAGACAGGCGCCGAGATTGTGCGGATCGGTGATGCCGTCGAGCACCAGCAGCAAGGGCTCCGCCGTGCGATCGAGCAGATCGGCGAGGTGCGCCTCGCGATACTCGAAGCCGGCCCGCAGCTGGACCGCGACCCCCTGGTGAGCACCGCCGGTCCGCTCATCGAGCTCCTGCCGCGCTACCCGGCGGTGCGCCACTCCGGCCTGCTCGGCCCCAGTCAGCAGGGCCTGCATGCGCTGGTCCTGCCGCCCCTCCTGAGCCAGCAACAGCTCGATACGTTCTGGCGCGCGTGCCACCAGCGCAGCCACGGCATGCATGCCATAGATCAGATCAGCCAAGACAAGTCTCTCGTCACACGCAAATCAACAGAGAAGAAAGCAGCGGCCAGTGATCACTGGCGCCAGCAGAACCAGGCCTGGTTCAGCGCCGCCGCTGACGCGGGCCACGGGCGCGGGCGGTCTTTTTCTGCGCGGTCTCTTTTGGCGCACGCTCTTTCTTCGCACCCGCCGCCGCCCCCTTGCCGGACTTGCCGCCCTCATTCTTTGCGCTGCGGGCGGGCGCTGCTGCATCCGGCTTGCTGCGCCGGGCGCGGCGTTCGCTGCGGGACTCGCTGGCAACCAGCTCAAGATCGATCTTGCGATCCTCCAGGTTCACACGCGCCACCTGCACCGTGACCGCATCGCCCAGCTGGAAGAAGCGGCCGCTGCGCTCGCCGATCAGACGATGCTTGACCGGATCGAAGTGGTAGTAGTCACTCGCCAGCGCGCTGACGTGCACCAGCCCTTCGACGTACACGTCTTTGAGCTCGACGAATATGCCAAAGCTGGTAACAGCCGAGACGACGCCCTCGAACACCTCGCCAACCTTGTCCTGCAGGTATTCGCACTTGAGCCAGGCCATGACATCGCGGGTCGCCTCATCGGCCCGCCGCTCCGTCATCGAGCATTGCTCGCCCAGCGTGGTGAGCGCTGCAAGATCGTACGGATAGATCTCGGACTGCTTGAGCCGCGATGCGCCCTTGACCTCAAGCAGGCCTGTGCGCGCGCCGCGCAGCTTGCCCAGCAACCCCTTGCCACCGCCGCCGCCACGCAGCAGGAACCGGATGGCGCGGTGCACCAGCAGATCCGGGTAGCGCCGAATCGGCGACGTGAAGTGGGTATAGGCCGGGAAATTCAGTCCGAAGTGCCCTTCGTTCTCGGCCTGATAGCGCGCCTGACTGAGCGAACGCAGCATCACGGTCTGGATCACGCTGGCATCGGGCCGGTCGGCAATCTGCTCAAGCACCGCCTGATAATCAGCCGGCGTCGGTTTATTACGGCCGCCGAGGTTGATGCCCAGCTCGCCGAGATACTGGCGCAGCACCTCCAGCTTCTCTTCGGAGGGGCCTTCATGCACGCGATAGAGCGCAGGCAAGCCCATTTTCTCAAAGAGGCGGGCAGCGGCCACGTTGGCCGCCAGCATACACTCCTCGATCAGCTTGTGGGCATCGTTACGCACCACCGGCACGATCTGCTCGATCTTGCGCTCGGCGCCAAAAATCACGCGCGTTTCGGTGGTCTCGAAGTCGATAGCGCCCCGCTCGCTGCGCGCCTGGCGCAGCGCCTGGTAGAGCTCGTGCAGATGCTCGATATGCGGCACCAGATCGCGATACTCATCCCGCCACCGCGCATGGTTCGGATCCTTGCGATCGATGATCGCGGCGACTTTGGTATAGGTCAGCCGCGCCTTCGAGTGCATCACTGCCTCGAAGAAGCGGTAGCCCGTCAGCCGGCCGGCGGCGCTGATGGTCATCTCGCAGGCGAGACAGAGCCGGTCGACGCTGGGCTTCAGCGAACAGAGTCCGTTGGACAGCGCCTCGGGCAGCATCGGCACCACCTGACTGGGGAAGTAGACCGAGTTGCCGCGCAGCTGCGCCTCGCGGTCGAGGGCACTGCCCACGCGCACATAGTGCGACACGTCGGCGATGGCTACCCACAGCCGCCAGCCGCCGCCCTTCCTGGGCTCGCAGTACACCGCATCGTCGAAGTCGCGCGCGTCCTCGCCATCGATCGTTACCAGCGCCAGCGGGCGCAGATCGACGCGGTGCTGCTTGTCCGCCTCGTCCGGCTCCGGTGCCAGCGCCTGCGCCTCAGCCTCCACCTCCGGCGGCCAGACGTGCGGAATGCCATAGGAGCGTATCGCGACATCGACTTCCATGCCCGGCGCCATGTGATCGCCCAGCACCTCGACAACCTTGCCACGCGCCTTATTGCGCCAGCCCGGCTGCTCAGTGATAGCGACCATCACGTACTGGCCGTCCTGTGCATTCATCCGGTCGTTGCGACCGACGAGGATGTCGTGGTTAATGCGCGGATTTTCCGGCGTCACCACCGCGACATCGCCCTGCTCAAAGAAGCGCCCGACAATCTGCTGGGTGTTGCGCTTCAGCACCTCGACGACAGCACCTTCACGCCGCCCGCGGCGATCGATACCCGCCTCGCGGACCAGCACTTCGTCGCCATGGAACACGGTCGACATCTGGCGGGCGGAGAGATAGAGATCATCCGAGCCGTCGTCGGGAATAACAAAGCCGAAGCCATCCTTATGGCCGTGGACCCGCCCCCGGATAAGGTCGAGTCGCGAAATCAGACAGTAGGCATTGCGGCGGTTACGAATCAGCTGACCGTCGCGCTCCATGGCGTTGAGCCGCCGCCGCAACGCCTCGA
>JAJUJZ010000053.1 GCA_029265075.1 Gammaproteobacteria bacterium
GCGCCCCGCCACCAGTAGTTCGAGACCCGTGCGACTCTCCGCTTCGGAGAAGATGTCCTGCACCTTCGCGATGCCATAGGGGCTGACCGCGAGGCTCAGCGTGGCCACCAGCGCGGCCACCAGCAGCGCCGGTGCCAGCACAATCAGTACCAGCCGGCGGCGGCTCAGGCCGCAGGCCGACATCACCGTCATCTCACTGTCGACATAGAGCCGGCCCAGTGCCAGCAGCACGCTGATAAAGAAGGCCAGCGGTACGATGAGTTCAAGGAAACCCGGCAGCCGGTAGAGAATCACGGCAAACAGAATATCCGGGGCAAGATCACCGGCGGCTGCAGAGGCGAGATATTTGACCAGACGGCCACTGACGACGATCACCACAAGCGTGAATGTCACCGCCAGCAAGGTGGTCAGAATTTCGCGAACGATATAGCGAAACAGGATCACGAACTGTCCTGGCTCCGGAGCAGGGAGTGAATTTGCGGCTCGGCAGGCCGGGCCGTAGTGGCCGCATTACCACGACTTCCGCCCGGGGGAAACGTAGCGAAATGGGCTGCGGGCGCGCTTTGCAACAGCCGACGCGCTGGGCCACAATGCCGAAGCGACGCGATTATCGCCAATTCCCCGTCATTTGTCTTGCGAGGCCAGGATGCAAATCACCCTCAAAACCACCGATCGTCCCGAACAGTTGCGTAGTGGCTGCCTAGTGCTCGGCGTTCCTGCCAGAAGCGCGCTGACTGGCACCGCTGCGGCCGTCGACAAGGCTACCGGGGGTCTGGTGACGCAGTTGCGCGAACGTGGCGACCTGGAGACCGCGCTCGGCAAGACACTGATGCTGCCAGTGCCCGCCGGCCTCAAGGCCGAGCGACTGCTGCTGATCAGCCTCGGTGAACAGGAGCATGCCTGCAGCGACGCCGATTTCCGCAAACTGGTACAGGCGACGCTGTCGGCGCTGGGCGACGCTCGGGTAGCCGATGCCCACTGGCTGCTGCCGGAGCTCACGGTTGCCGACCGCGACCCGGCGTGGCAGCTGCAGCAGCTGGCAACCCTGTGCGTGCAAAAGAGCTACAGTTACACCGCCACCGTCAGCAAGCCCAAGCCCGCGTTCAGCCTGCGCAAACTGAGCATCGATGCCGGTGCCACCAGCGCGAGCGCACTCCGCGCCGCCATCCAGCGTGGCGTAGCGATCGGCAATGGCATCAACGCCGCCCGCCGCCTCGGCGACCTGCCACCCAACATCTGCACCCCCTCACTGCTGGCTAAAGAGGCGCGCTCGCTCGCGCGCGCCGGCGCCAGAAGCGGCACCGCCAAAGCCGGCACCAAAGGCCGAGCCGGCAGCAAGCTCAAGGTCAGCGTGCTGGACGAGAAGGCAATGAAGGAGCTGGGCATGGGCGCCCTGCTGGCGGTCGCCGCCGGTACTGCCGAGCCCGCCCGGCTGATCGTCATGGAATACAGCGGCGGCAAGCGCGGCCAGCAGCCGCAGGTGCTGGTTGGCAAGGGGATCACCTTCGACAGCGGCGGCATCAGCATCAAGCCCGGCCCGAAGATGGACGAAATGAAGTTCGACATGTGCGGTGCCGCAAGCGTGATCGGCACCATGACTACCGTGCTCGAGCTGCAGCTGCCGATCAATGTGGTCGGCATCATCGCCGCTACTGAGAATCTGCCGAGCGGTACCGCCACCAAGCCGGGCGACGTGGTCACCTCCATGTCGGGCCAGACCATTGAAATTCTCAACACCGACGCTGAAGGCCGGCTGGTGCTGTGCGATGCGCTTACCTACGCCAGCCGCTTCAAGCCGGCGGCGGTGATCGATATCGCCACCCTCACCGGCGCCTGCGTGGTGGCGCTCGGCAAGCACGCCTCGGGGCTCTACAGCAATCAGGACGACTTCGCGCAGGAGCTGCTGGAGGCCGGGCAGCGAGCGGGCGACCGGGCGTGGCAGATGCCGCTCTGGGATGACTACCAGAAGCAGCTCGACAGCAACTTCGCCGACATGGCCAATATCGGCGGTCCGTCGGGCGGCAGTATCACTGCGGCCTGCTTCCTCGCCCGTTTCACCCGCGACTATCGCTGGGCCCACCTCGACATCGCTGGCACGGCGTGGGATGAGGGAGCTGCCAAGGGCGCCACCGGCCGTCCGGTCGCTCTGCTCAGCGAATACCTGCTGGCGAAGGCGGGATGACCGAAGTCAGCTTCTATGTACTGGCGAGCGGCGGCGCGGAGGAACGCGCCCTGTTCGCCTGTCGCCTCACGGAGAAGGCTTACGCACTGGGCAATCGCGTCCACATTCACCTCCGGACCGAGGCAGAAGCCGCTCATTTTGATGAGCTGCTGTGGTCATTCCGTCCCAGCAGCTTCATCCCGCATGCGCGCATCGAAGCCGCCAGCCCGGCTCCCGTGACCATTGGTACCGCGAGTGCTCCGCCGCCCCCGGCGGGCGACCTGCTGATCAACCTGGGCGGCGAGGTGCCATCCTGCTTCAGCAGTTTCCTGAAGGTGGCGGAAGTGGTCAGCACCGACCCGGAGGTGCAACGCATGACCCGTGATCATTACCGCTTTTATCGTGATCACGGCTACCCCTTGCAGACCCACCGTCTGCGCAGTTAAATGTCCACCCTTTTGCGCACACTGCCATCATGTCTGATCTGCATCGCGGGCCCAGCCAGCGCTCCAATCTCCTCGACGAACTCGAGTCGCTCAAGCAGCTGCTGAACGAGAGTGGCACCGTCTTTCTGGACGACGCTCCGTCGATCCCGGTGTTGCGCGACGTGGTGACACCCGGCAGCGCGCCACTGCTCGATCTTGAAGAGATTTTTGATGACGAGGTGGTGGCAGGCGAGCCTTGTGAAGAGTCCGCGCCAGCGGACGCCGGTGCTGACGTGTGGCGTGTCGGGCCCGATGTGGCCGCGTCTGGCGCAGCGCCCGCCGACAGCGGTATATCAGACCTCGGTACGGCAAGCAGCTCTGCACCCGTCGAACAGACTGCCTCTGCAGCCGACTCCCGCTGGCAGCGCGAGCTGCTGATTCAGGAAGTGGTAGATGAGTTTGTACCGCGCATCGAAGCGGCGCTGCGCGAGCGCCTGCGCCACCTCGACGACGAGACACTGCGCAGCTGGCTGCGGCGCGACTGACCGCAGCCACGCTACTTGGGGCGGCTTCCCCGGCACGTTATACTCGCTCGCTTGTGCAGCGCCCCGCCTTTGCCGCTCCGCTTCCCGCACGCCATTCGCGTGTCCCCATTTAACAAGCGCGGCTAACGCGTCCGATCGGGATGCGCACCACCCAATGACGAGATTCACGCCAGCCATGGACAAGACGTTTCAACCCTCCGCGATCGAGAACAAGTGGTACTCCGCCTGGGAGTCCGCCGGCTACTTTGCACCGGCCGGGGCCGGCGAGCCCTACACCATCATGATCCCGCCGCCCAACGTAACGGGCAGCCTGCATATGGGGCACGCCTTCCAGCACACACTGATGGACATCCTCATCCGTCACGCACGCATGAACGGGCGCAACACGCTGTGGCAGGTAGGCACCGACCACGCCGGCATCGCCACGCAGATGGTGGTGGAACGCAAGCTGGCTGCCGAAGAAGGCAAGACGCGCCACGATCTCGGCCGCGAAACCTTCATCGATCGCGTCTGGGAGTGGAAAGCGCAGTCCGGCGGCACCATTACCAGCCAGATGCGGCGTCTCGGCAACTCGGTCGACTGGGACACCGAACGCTTCACCATGGACGAGGGCTTTTACCGCGCCGTCCAGGAGGTGTTCGTCCGCCTCCATGACGAGGGCCTGATCTACCGCGGCAAGCGGCTGGTCAACTGGGACCCCGCCCTGCACACTGCCATCTCGGATCTCGAAGTGCTCTCCGAGGAGGAGCAGGGGTCGCTCTGGCACTTCCGCTATCCGCTCGCCGACGGTGCCACTACCGCCGATGGCAGGAACTATCTGGTGGTCGCCACTACTCGCCCGGAGACCATGCTGGGCGACACCGCCGTCGCGGTGCATCCCGAGGATGAGCGCTACCGCGACCTTATCGGTCGCTTCGTCGAGCTGCCCATCGTCGGCCGCCGCATCCCGATCGTCGCCGACAGCTATGTCGACCGTGAATTTGGTACCGGCTGCGTCAAGATCACCCCGGCGCACGACTTCAATGACGCCGAAGTCGGCAAGCGCCACCAGCTGCCTTTCATCAATATCTTCGACCGCTCGGCCAGGGTGCTCTCGCAGTTCGAGATCGTCGCCATGCACGCGACCGGCACGCCGGTCGAGCACGAAGCGGCGCCGGCCCAGTTTGCCGGTCTCACTCGCGAAGACGCGCGCAAACAGGTGGTCGCCTGGTTCGAACAGGCCGCTCTGCTGGAAGAGATCAAGCCGCACACCCTGAAAGTGCCGCGCGGCGACCGCTCGGGCGTGGTCATCGAGCCGTGGCTCACCGATCAATGGTATGTCGCCGTCGAGCCGCTGGCGCGCGAAGCCATCGCCGCGGTCGAGGATGGCCGCATCGAATTCGTGCCGAAGCAGTACGAAAACATGTACTTCTCCTGGATGCGCGACATCAAGGACTGGTGCATCTCGCGCCAGCTCTGGTGGGGCCACCGCATCCCCGCCTGGTATGACGAGGCGGGCAACCACTATGTCGGCCGCAACGAAGCCGAAGTGCGCGCCAGACACAATCTTGGCGACCAGCCGCTGCGCCAGGACGAAGACGTACTCGACACCTGGTTCAGCTCCGCGCTCTGGACCTTCGCCACGCTCGGCTGGCCGGAGAATACCGAGCGCCTGCGCACCTTCCACCCCACCGACGTACTGGTGACCGGCTTCGACATCATCTTCTTCTGGGTGGCGCGCATGATCATGATGACCATGCACTTCATCAGGAACGAGGATGGCACGCCGCAGGTGCCATTCCGCACCGTCTATGTCACCGGCCTGATCCGCGACGAGCAGGGCCAGAAGATGTCGAAGTCGAAGGGCAACGTCCTCGACCCACTCGACATGATCGACGGCATCGACTTGCCGAGCCTGCTCGAGAAGCGTACCGGCAACATGATGCAGCCGCAGCTTGCCGCGAAGATCCGCAAGGCCACCGAGAAACAGTTCCCCGAAGGGATTAACGCCCACGGCACCGACGCGCTGCGCTTCACGCTGGCAGCGCTCGCCTCCACCGGCCGCGACATCAACTGGGACATGGGGCGCCTCGAGGGCTACCGCAACTTCTGCAACAAGATCTGGAACGCGGCGCGCTACGTGCTGCAGAACACCGAAGGCCACGACTGCGCCAGTAACAATGCCGACACCGATTTCGAGCTGAGCCTCGCTGATCGCTGGATCGTCTCGCGCCTGCAGCGTACCGAGCAGGAAGTCAGCCGCGCGCTGGCAAGCTACCGCTTCGACCTCGCTGCGCAGACCATCTACGACTTCATCTGGAACCAGTACTGCGACTGGTACCTGGAGCTCTCCAAGCCGGTGCTGTGGGACGAGAATGCTTCAGACGCCGCGAAAAAAGGGACGCGCCGCACACTGGTGCGCGTGCTCGAGGCGACGCTGCGCATGTTGCACCCGTTCATGCCCTTCATCACCGAGGAGATCTGGCAGCGCGTCGCACCGCTGGCCGGCCGCAGCGGCGACACCATCATGCTGCAGCCCTACCCGCAGGCCGATGAGCAGAAGATCGATGCAGCTGCAGAAGCCGACATCGACTGGCTGCAGCAGGTGATCATCGGCGTTCGCAATATCCGCGGCGAACTCAATATCCCGCCGGGACGCGAGATCGAACTGCTGCTGCGCCACGGCGATGACTCCCATCACCGCCGCACCGCAGAAAACGCCACGCTGCTGCGCAAGCTGGCCCGCCTCAGCAATTTCCGCTGGCTGGAAGAGAGCGAACCAGCACCGATGTCAGCCACCCAGCTCGCTGGCCCGGTCGAACTGCTGGTGCCGATGGCCGGCCTGATCGACAAGGAAGCGGAGCTGGCGCGCCTCGCGAAGGAGATCGACAAGCTGACCAGGGATATTGCGCGGCTGGAAGGCAAGCTGAGCAACGAATCCTTCGTCGCCCGCGCGCCCGCCGCGGTTGTCGACGCCGAGCGCGCAAAATGCGCTGCCCAGCAGGAGGCACTGGCTCGCCTGGAAGAACAGCGCCAGCATATCGCCAGCCTCTGACGCTACGCAGGAGCCGGCTTGCAGGCGAAATCATTCGCGGGCAAGACCGGTTCCCACTGCTGATGTGCCCCTCATACTGCAGGACGAGCCCGCCTGCAGATGAATGAACGGGCACATCCTCCCAGTCGTTATCCCAGGGCGGTCCCCCAGCGCCCATCTCCGAATGTTCGCCGGCATGGCCGGCGCGGCAAAGATATGCATGCCGCACGTGCTGGAGCCTGCCTGCAGACGAACCGGGTCACCGCCGGAATGTGAACTATTGGACAGAGTGTTCCGGGCGTTATAGTATTCGGACAAATATTGACCAAAAATAATAAAAGTTACGCAATGTCTGTTTGCCACTTCGTTTCGTCTGCCGCAGCGACTCGCCGTCGCCTCTCTTTCTGTATCCGTCTGCCGGCGGTACCGGCAGTTTGACCTTCACTGACAGCCAATAAGAGGTATAGCTCATGTCAGATCGTGTTAAAGGCACCGTCAAATGGTTCAACAACACCAAGGGATTTGGCTTCATCACGCCGGAAAGCGGCACTGATGTTTTCGTCCACTTCCGCTCGATTGAAGGTGAAGGCTATCGGACGCTGAACCAGGGCGAGGAAGTTGAGTTCAATCTGCTGAATGGTCCGAAAGGCCCGCATGCAGAGCAAGTCCGAAAGGTGAGCTGAGACCGGCGATCAGCGCGCATTTACTGGTAGATGCAGGTGCGGTTACGGCCGCCCTCCTTCGCCCGGTAAAGCGCCTGATCCGCTATGGCAATCCACTCTGCACTGTCGCCGAGCTGTGCATTCAGCTCGGCGATGCCGAGACTGATGGTGAGATTCAGGACCGCGTCGCCGGCAGCGATGGGTTCCTGAGCCACCCGTTTGCGCAGTCGCTCGCAAAAAGCAAAGGCGCCTTGCGCATTGGTTTCGGGCAGGATGACGCCGAATTCCTCGCCACCGTAGCGGCCGCAGATGTCGATGTCGCGTGCACAGCTGCGCACCACCCGCGCGACAGCCCGAATCGCTTCGTCGCCGACCGGGTGACCATAGCGGTCGTTGACGTTCTTGAAGTGATCGATGTCGAACAGGACGAGTGACGCCAGATTGCTGTTGCGGCGCGCCCGTCGCCACTCTTCCCGCAGACGCTCTTCCCAGTAGGCCCGTCCCCACAGCGACGTCAGTCCGTCAGTGCGGCTCAGTTCCAGCAGCTGAATCTGCGCCTCCTGCAGCTGCTGCTGGGCCACAGCAATTTCAGTGACGTCGTAGATCACCAGCCCCACCCGCTCCACCGTTCCGAGCGGCGAACGCAACGGCACGAACATGACGTTCTGGTACATCTGATTCAGTTCGTGCTGGATGGGTAACGTCAGAGCAAATGGAAACAGCCAGGGACGCTCCTCCCAGGTGCTGTACACCGGAATACCCAGATCAAGCACCGTACTGACGCGCCGCTCCAGCCACGCCAGTGGCAGGTCCGGAAAAATATCGCCAATACGCTCACCGACGATCCGCGATGCTTCAACGCCGCTATGCACCTGCATGAAGCGGTTGAACACCTGCACCCGCATCTCCTGGTCGAGCACCACAATGCCGAGATTCGTGCTCTGGATGATGTCGAGCATCCAATGCAGGTCGGTGAACGACGTGTGATCCATGGCCGGTCAGCTGAGCAGCAGATCGAGTTTATGACGGAGGAGGGGGAAAGCCTGCTCATGAAACAGCAGGATGAGGTCGCAGCGAATGGCGTAATCCTCAAAACCGTAGTTGAGTTCGATCGCCAGTGTCCGGGCCCACGAAAAGTGGCGGCCACTCAGCATTTCGCCCCGACGGGTGTGGCGAGCCAGCAGCCGCGGATGGCCGATCAGCTCGTCGATTTCGAGTTGCTGCAACAGCGTATGAATGCACGGCCCCGTTAACAGCGATGTCATTTCGAGCAGCTGTTCGAGCTGCTCCTCCTCGCTGGCACCGGCAGGATATCCCATCAATTGTGACAAATCGGACAGCGTCGCATCGCTGACCAGCAGCAACGCCTCACCACTGATGCCGGCCCCGAAAAACGGCTGCGCCAGTGCGGTAATCAGCTCCGAGCCGTCGAATGCAGAAAGCAGCATGGAGACGTCGGCTGCCTGCAGCAGATGGACGCGCGGCACCGGCATCTGAACCGATGTGGAAAAACGCCGCGCTACCTTATCAGCCGTTCTGCCAATGGCGATATTGGAAAGCTCCTGTAGGCAATCGCGATAATCCTCCTGGAGTGCTGCTTCGGCAATCATGCCCGCGTTACCTGCCATAAATTGCCCCGATCAGATGTGGGCGCTTTACCCACCGGTAAAGCCCGGGGGTGGACATGCTAAGCATAGTCCATGTTTTCGGAGAGAAAGCTGACCTCTCAGTAATGTGGTGGTGGCTGATCGTCCGGCGCCTGATCGACCAGCTCCGTAAGGTCGGCCAGCCGCTGCAGCAGGCTCTGGGTCAGTCGTGTCAGTTCATCAATCTGGTGTTGCTGACGGGCAACCACCTCATCGAGGCGCTGCACCGTATCCTCCTGAAAAGCGAGCTGGCTCTGCAGCTCGATCAGCTGTTCCGCCAGTGCGTCGGCGTTTTGCATAACCCTCTCCCATTCGGCTTTCTCCCATCTGCCGTCTTGAGATGGGACCACGCGGCTGAGAAGATACCGCGTTCCCGGCCGCCGGCACAGTGGGTTTCAGGCGGCGGTGCTTTACCAGGAGATAGCATGGCTCTGGTTTACTCTACGGATAAAGGACGGTTATGCCCGGGCTGTTCGCAGCCGGCGGCTGAGTGCCGGTGCAAGCAACAGGCGGCGCCTGCCGGGGACGGCATCGTGCGCATCCAGCGCCAGGTCAACGGCCGCGGCGGCAAGACAGTCACGGTGGTGACGGGTATTCCGCTGGCTGGTGAAGAACTGAAGAAACTGGCTAAGACACTGAAGCAGCGCTGCGGTACTGGCGGCGCTGTAAAGGATGGGCGGGTGGAAATTCAGGGTGATCATCGCGAGCTGCTGCGCGCCGAGCTGGCCGCTCGTGGCTGGACGGTTAAACTCAGCGGCGGCTGAACAGATGAAAGGAGGTCAGCCCCACAGCTCCAGCGGCGCCTGATGCACGATTGCCCGTAGCAGATCGGCGCGAGTGACAATTCCGACCGGTCGGTTGCGATCATCCACAACGGGGACCGCACCAATGCGGCGCTGCGTCATCACTTCCGCCAGCTCTCGCAGCGGGGCGGAGGGACCGGCAGCGATCACGCGACGCTGCATCAGGCGCTCCAGCGTCCATTCTGACGTCTCTTCGTGTGAGTGACTGGCAGCCGCCCGCAACAGATCACGGTCGGAAATGATTCCCCGCAGTTCACCTGTTATATCGACGATGGGCAGATGGTGAAATCGCTCCCTGAGCAGGATGGCCCACGCCTCGACGACGGTTTCGGTCATCGCCGCACAGCGCACGGGACTCATCAGCTCACTGGCGACCTGCAGGCGGCGCGGCCGCTGGTCGGCTTCGGCGTGCGCTCGCGCAGCCTGGCTGTAGGCAGCAATCGCGGGTGGCCTGGCTCCGTCTGACTGTGCCACAGGCCGCACCGCAGCCGTCGCTCCGACGCGCAGCGGTGCCAGCAGATGATCGATGGGAGTGCTGATGCGGCGACCCGCATCAATGATGTAGAACACCGCAGCCTCGTGTGCTCAGTTGGGCACGACCAGCTTCACGATGAGCGCGATGGTGACGTACCAGACGACGGTCATCAGAATCCCGACCATGATGAAGTGACGGGCGCGGCCCTTGCTGAAGTCGCGCTTGCGCTTTTCCGAACTCTGCACGCCAAAGAACGAAGAGAGAATGCTGCCAACCATCTGCAGGAAGGAGACGGGTGCTTCTTTCTCGATATCTTTCTGGCTCATGGGCAGCTCCGTGCAGTCAGGCAATGGACCCAGGAATGACCGGGATTCTAGCAACCTCCTCCGCACCCCACCATCCGTAGATGCCGCCGCTTATCGCTTGCCCCCTGCACCCCGGTCGAAGTCCAGGGCTCGTACCACGGGGCGCTCGACAGAGGGTGTCTGAGGCGGGGTCGAAACTGCGGTGGCGCGGTGACGCCGCCACGCACGCTCCAGCGCCATCGGCAGGAAAATGATGATGTCATAGAGGTGATGACAGAGCTGGCCGAGCTCCATCCACAGCCGGCCCGCCAGCCGCAGCAGCAACCCGGCCAGACTGAGCGCGCCGATCAGCACACTCACCAGCACCGGTCGGGTGGTGGCGAGCAGTGATTCGATCGCCGGCGTCAGCAGTGCCAGCAGCAACGGCACGCTGACCGCCACCGCCACAATGCCCCAGGTCGGCAACGGCTGCGACAGGCTGGTTGACGCAACAGTGTTGACCGCCGTCATCAGCAGCGCCTCTCCTGCCACCAACGCCGTCAGCAGCGAGCCTGCGAGCAGGGTCAGCAGAATGCGGCTGTGACGTGGGAGATTACCGATCAGCGGCAGCAGCCGCGTGACGCGCGAGCTTTCGCTCAGCAACAGCGCGGTAGCGACGATGGCAGCGGTATATGCCGCTGCAGTCAGGCCGACAACCGCACCATCCATCGGGCTCAGCAATGCCGCCAGCGGCAAGGCCAGCAGCTCGGCGTTGAGCACCGCGAGCACCACCGCGCTGCCGGTGAGCACCGCCGCCACGACCCAGCGCGCAATAAATGAGTCGACACGTACATCCGCGCGGTTGGCGCAGAGCTCACGAAAGGCTGCGATATGGGTGTCGATACGATGCGCCCGCTGCAGCAGGTCACGGCTGTCGCGGCCGACCGCCGCCACCTGCGCGCCCACCTTGCGCCAGAGCGGCCGCAGGTCCGCCAGAATCTTGTGGCGGGCGTTGACCACCCAGCGGTATTCGCGCATCACCTCGCGCTGCTGGTCCTGCACCGAGGCGTGAATATCCTGCAGCACGCGCGCTACCGCCTCGGGGTTACTGTCCGCCTGCAGTCTGGCGATGGCATCGACCGCCGCGATCCAGCCGGGTGCCGCCGGCGGCACCTGGGTGCTGCGTTCGAAATCTTCGGAAATAAGCGTGATGTGTTCGTTGATTGACCGTTCCAGATGCTGGAACTTGGTCATGTCCTCTTCCACCGCAGCGGCCACGCGATGAAGCTCAGTCTCGAGCTGGCGCCGGGTGATCTCGGTCTGCAGTGCCAGCATCACCTCGCGGTTGCGCACATCCAGCCGCTGGGCGAGTGCCTGACTGCCACGCGCAGCCAGCCGCAGCCAGCGATAGCCGGCCCGGCTGCCCCGGGTAATGGCGCGGTGCGCCTGTCGCTTGGTCAGATACATCACAACCACGACCAGCACGACCCAGAAGGTCACGACCAGCCGTGGGTACTCTGGCCAAAACATCAGATAGCTCATGCAAACTCCTCGGCGGGGCGCCGTTGCGGGCGGTCCACCGCAGTGGGAATGCGGCTAGTTTAGTCGAGGGTTGGCCGCGCCGATACTACCGAAGCCCAAAGCGAGAGCTATTTCACTTTTATTTCAAACACTTGCAAAGATCTTGCAGCCCATTCCGGAGTTCCGCGAGCCGGCGCAGTGCGCCGTTTGTCACTCGGCGTCGCCGGGGATGACAAATCCTTCCTCGCGCATCCGCGCAATCTTGTAACGCAGCGTCCGCGGGCTCAGCGACAGCCGCTCGGCGGTCGCCTTGCGACTGCCGCCGGTGGCGCGCAGCGCTTCGAGAATCAGGTTGTATTCACGCAGCCGCAGATCATCGCCCAGGCTGGCAGCCGGCTGTCCGGCACCGGGTTCGACCGGATGCAGCGGCGTGGGTGCCGCCGCCGGCACCGGCGCGGCCGCAACAGGCGGTACCACCGCCGCAAACGGATCGAGACAGAGATCGGCGGCAGTGATGGTCTGACCGGGCTGCAGAATCAGCGCGCGCTGCACCACGTTATCGAGTTCGCGCACGTTGCCGGGCCACTGATAGGTGCGCAGCGCCTGCTCGGCGGAGGCATCCAGCGCCACGCCGCCCCGGCCCATCCTGCTGGCATGACTCTGCAGCAGCCGCTCGGCGATCGGCACGATATCGCCCGGCCGCGCCCGCAGCGGCTGCCACTGCAGCGGGAACACGCTGAGGCGGTAGTAAAGATCTTCACGGAAACGGCCGGCCGCCACTTCAGCACGCAGATCACGGTTGGTGGTGGCCAGGATCCGCACATCGAGTTCAATCGTGCGTCGGCCACCGAGCCGCTCGACCTCGCGCTCCTGAATCACGCGCAGGATTTTGGCCTGCAGACCGAGATCCATTTCTGAAATTTCGTCCAGCAGAATGGTGCCGCCATTGGCCTGTTCGAACTTGCCCGGCACCGCCGCATGAGCACCGGTAAAGGCGCCTTTCTCGTGACCAAACAGCATCGCTTCCAGCATGTTTTCCGGAATCGCGGCGCAGTTGAGGGCGATGAACGGGCCGTCGCGGCGCGGCGACTGCTGGTGAATGTAACGCGCCAGCACCTCCTTGCCGGTTCCGCTTTCACCGCAGATCAGCACGGTAGATGGCGTCGCTGCGACGCGGCTCGCCAGCGCCAGCAGCTGCCGGCTGGCCGGCTCCACCGCCACCGGCGCATCGTCGGTCGCGGTGCTGCCACCCACATGGCGCGCAACGGTTTCCACCAGCAGCTGCGGCTTGAACGGTTTGACGAGGTAATCGACCGCTCCGGCGCGCATCGCCTCGACCGATCTGGCAATCGAGCCGAACGCGGTAATCAGCAGCACCGGCAGCTGCGGCTGACGGCGACGCAGCTGCACCAGCAGCTCCATGCCATCCATGCCGCCCATGTTGACGTCGGATACGACCATGTCGGCATGCTGATCCGCCAGCAGGGCCAGCGCTTCTTCCGCCGATTCCGCCGCAATCACCCCCGCGCCTGCCAGTTCCAGCGTATCGACCAGCGCCTCGCGCAGGGTCGGGTCGTCCTCCACCACCATGATGGTCGCCGTAGCGGGTAGCGAAGACGCCGGGGTGACGCATTGACGAGCAGCCTGACTCATGCGGTTTCTCCCAGAGAGTGTTCTGCCTGATGGGCATCAGCAGCGGCCTGCACCGGCAGACGAACTGTCGCTGTGGCGCCCTGCCCCGGTGTCGAGGCGATCTGGAAACTGCCCCGATGCGCCTGTGCCACGGCGCGGACCACGGCCAGTCCCAGGCCGGTGCCCTGCGCCTTGGTGGTAAAGAAAGGTTCGTTGATGCGGCGCGCGATCTCGGCATCGAAGCCGGGACCGTTATCGCGCACCTGCAGCACCAGCTCCTCACCCTCCAGCACACAGTGCAGGTCCAGCTCGGCTCCGCGCCCCGCCGCCTGCAGCGCGTTATTCACGAGATTCATCAGTGCGCCCACCAGACTGTCGCGGTTGCAGGTGAGACGCGCGTCTGGCACCGGGCCGGTGAAGCGGCAGATGGCGCCACTCGCGGCGACGGGCGCTTCCAGCGCCGCCTGCCAGGCAGTGATCAGCTCGGCCACCGTAATGTTGTCGCCGACCACCAGATCACCGCGCACGAAGGTGAGCATGTCCTTCACCTGCTGCTCCAGATGGGTCAGGCGATCGAGGATCTTGTGTGAGAAACGGCGAATCTGCTCCGGCTGGAGTTCGCGCTCGCTGAGATGGCCGGCATAGAGCATCGCCGCCGACAGGGGTGTACGGATCTGATGCGCCAGCGACGACAGCATACGGCCCATCTCGGAAAGGCGCTGATGGCGCGCCAGCCGCTGCTGCAGCCGGCGGGTTTCCGTCAGGTCGGTGAGCAACAGCAGCTGGCCCGGCTCGCCATCCAGCGAGCGGGTACTGAGGCTGATGCGGCGCCCGTCGCGCAGCGAAATTTCATGACCGTCATCGTGCTGCGGCGCAAAGGCGCGCTGTATCACCTCGCGCCACAGCTCGCCCTGCAGTGGCTCGCCCAGCAGTTCGCTGGCCGCGGGATTGCATTCACTGACCCGACCGGACTGGTCGAGCACCACGACGCCAGCCGGCAGCAGTGTCAGCAGGCTCTGCAGCCGCGACGCCAGCCGGTCCTTCTCCTGCAGCTCGCGCAGCCGCTGCTCCGCGACATGATGCAACTCGGCATTGAGTTCGCCGACCCGCTCCTCCATCACCCGGTAGGTGTCGGTGAGCTGGGTGGAGAGTTGGTTGAAGAGCTGGAACGCAGACGCGAGCTCGCCCCGATCCACCCTGCCGGGTGTGCCGGCGAGCTCCTCTCGCGTCAGCTGTGCCGTAGATACCATAGCTTGCCCCCTGCCTCGCAAACTGACGGTTTTCTGTCAGTCGCACCTGTTACCAGGGTTAAGAGCAAGGAGCGTGCCGGTTGCGTTTGGGGGTGGGTCGGTTACTCGGTTTCGGTCCGCAACATCCCGTATTTGCGCATCTTCTCCACCAGCGTGGTGCGCCGGGTATTGAGCCGCTCGGCAGCGCGCGCGACCACGCCGCCCGCCTCATCCAGCGCCTGCTGAATCAGCCCGCGTTCGATGGTGGCCAGATATTCCCGCAGGTCGATACCTTCTGCCGGCAGCTGCGGCGGCGTATCGAAGCTCGCCACCGTCGGCCCGGCAGGCGCGGCAGGCGGATCCGGCAGCTCCAGATCCTCGTCGCCCGCTTCGATATGCCGGAACTTCTTTGGCAGGTCCTGAACGCCAACCACCCCATAGGGCTGCAGGATCGCCATGCGCTCCACGAGGTTGGCCAGTTCGCGTACGTTGCCGGCCCACTCGTGCCGGCACAGCGACATGATCGAGGCCGAGTTGAAGCGAATGGAGCCGCGCTTCTCGGTCTCCATGCGGGTAATGAGTTCGTTCAGCAGCAGGGGGATATCTTCCTGCCGTTCACGCAGCGGCGGCATCTCGATGGGGAAGACGTTGAGCCGGTAGTAGAGGTCTTCGCGGAAACGCTCCTCCGCGATCATCGTCTCCAGGTCGCGGTGGGTGGCAGCGATGATGCGCACATCGGCCTGGATCGTCTTGTTGCCGCCGACCCGCTCGAAAGTGCGCTCCTGCAGGACGCGCAGTACCTTGACCTGCATGTCCAGCGGCATGTCGCCGATCTCGTCGAGGAATAAAGTCCCGCCCTGCGCCATTTCGAAGCGGCCGGCGCGGGCAGTAATGGCACCGGTAAAGGCGCCCTTCTCGTGTCCGAACAGCTCGCTTTCGAGCAGCTCACGCGGGATGGCCCCACAGTTGATCGGTACAAACGGCCCGTCGCGACGTTTCGAGTTGTAGTGGAGATTGCGCGCCACCACCTCTTTGCCAGTGCCCGACTCGCCGGTGATCAGCACCGTCACGTCGGTGTCAGCCACCTGCGCCATCATCTGACGCACGCGCTGAATCTGACGCGAGGTACCGACCAGGCTGCGAAACAGCAGCAGATCGCGCTGCTGTGCGCGGCCGTTCTTGCGGTTGTACTGCTCGCGAAATACCTGCGCACGGTGCAGCGTGTCGATCAGCTTGTTGTAGCTCGGCGGGGTTTCCAGATGGGCGATAACGCAGCGGCGCAGATTGCTGTCGGTCACGGTGCTGAGATCCTGCTCGCCGAACAGCACCACCGGCACCGCGGTCTCCCAGCTGCTCTGCACGGCCAGCCGCTCTGCCAGCGAGTGTTCACCGCAGTCGCCCAGAAATACCGCATGCAGCCAGCGCGAGCCTTCCTGCGCCTCCTTGCTGCCTGCGACCTCGCCCCAGCGGTCACAGCTGTATTCGGCGGGACTTTCGCCGAGGAAGTCGAGAATGAGACGAAAGTCGCGGCGACGTTCCTCATTGTCGTCGACAAGAACAACCTGATTTTCTTGCCACATGCAAAAAGACCTTAGCGAACACCTGAGCTCGCTACTGAAGGAGATAAGCCCAGGTACCGCTGCGGCACTGGCCCCGAGAAAATTCGGGGCTAAGTCTTGTTCCTTTTTCCCAAAAGGTCAAATAAATGACGCATCCATCACAGTTTGCTCGTGACCGCCATCACTCTAACTTGCTTGCCAGCTCGTTGAGTTCACGGATCTGTGCGGTCAGGCGGCGTACTGCATCGTGCGCCACGGCGATGTTGCCGTCGTTGGCCGAACTGCCACTGGCGATCTCCTCGATGTCGCGGGCGATGCCGGCGGAAACAGCGGTCTGCTCTTCGGCCGCGGCCGCGATCTGATCGTTCTGGTCGTTGATTTCCGCCACCGCTGCTGCCAGCCGCTGCATCCGTTCGCCCGCGCTGATGACCAGTTCCACGGCATTGATCGCGCTCTGCCGCACCACCTGGATGGAGCCTGTCGCCGCCTGCGTACCACTCTGCACATTGGAGATGATCTGATCGATCTCGGCGGTGGACTCGGCGGTACGGCGGGCCAGTGTGCGCACTTCATCGGCGACCACCGCAAACCCGCGGCCGGCATCACCCGCACGGGCTGCCTCGATGGCGGCATTGAGCGCCAGCAGGTTGGTCTGGTCAGCGATGCTGCGGATGACTTCCAGCACTTCGCCGATGCGGTCGCTGTCATTCGCCAGCTGCTCGATCACCGTCGTACTGTTGACGATCTGGTCGCGACTCACCTTGATGGTCTCGATGGTCTCCTGCATGGCCTGGCTGCTGGCATCCACCTGCTCGCGCGCCTGCGCCGAAGCGATCGCGGCGGCGGCCGCCGACTGGGCGATCTGGGCCGCACTGGCAGCCATCTCTTCCGTGGCCGCAGCCACCTGATCGGTCCGCACATTCTGTTCATGCGACCCTTCGGTGACCCGCTCTGCGACCTCGCCCAGGGCGGAGGTGACGCTCTGCAGCTCGCGGTTGCCACGGGTCAGCGCGCCGAAGGTGGCACGCAGGAACTCCTGCAGCACGCGCGCTGCGGTGGCCAGCCGGTCCAGCTCATCCGTGCTGGCGCTTTCGATGGTGCCCTGCGTCGCGCCGCGGCTCAGCGCTTCGATGGCGTCGGTCAGACGCGCAATCGGGGCCACCACCCAGCGGCTCAGCCACCACGCACTCAGGACGAGTACCAGCAGCGCAGTCAGTACCATGGCGCCACCACCCACCCACGCGATACGGCGCTCATCGGCGACCAGCTGCGCACTCTGCGAACGGCTGGTCGTGCTCAGCCGCTGTGTCAGTTCCGTAAGGCCATCGCTGGTCGCGCGATCGATGCCGCGCACCGCGGCATCGCCCACAAAAGGATCCGCATCCGCGGCGAGGTACTGGGCGCGCGCCCGCCGATAGGCAGCGCTCAGCGCGGTGTGTTCAGCCAGCAGCTGCCGGATGGCGGGCCGCTCGTCCACCGGCATGGCGTCGTGCAGCTGCTCCAGCAGCTTCTGCACCTGGCGCTCC
>JAJUJZ010000181.1 GCA_029265075.1 Gammaproteobacteria bacterium
ATTGAACAGAACAGATCTCGATCTTCAGGAGTACGGCGGTGGCGAATACGAATCAAGCAAGGAAACGTGCACGTCAGGCAGAAAAAGCCCGCATGCACAATGCCAGCTTGCGTTCCATGGTGCGGACCTACATCAAGAAGGTAGTCAACGCCATCCAGAAAGGTGACCTCGAAGCAGCGAAAGCCAGCTACGCTGCCGCGGTTCCGGTTATCGACCGGATCGCCGACAAGGGCATCATTCACAAGAACAAAGCTGCTCGCCACAAGAGCCGCCTGAACGCTCAGATCAAAGCACTGGGTGAACAGGCTGCCGCCTGAGGCACCCTCGCTCCAAGCTGAAAAAGCCGGCATCTGCCGGCTTTTTTGTGGGCGTGACTCAGACAGTACTACTGTGGCGAAGCTTCATCCAGCCAGCAAATAGCTGCCTGCAAGGCGGACTCTGACGCAGGGCAGCTACCACTCAGCCGTAAGTGGGTGGGCTAGCAAAGCACCAGGTTGTCGCGATGGATCAGCTCTTCCTCGCCCAGGTACCCCAGCAAACTCTGGATCTGACTGCTGCTGTGACCAATGATCCGGGCTGTGTCCTCGGCTGAATAGTTGATCAGGCCGCGAGCGATTTCCCGACCGGCAGAGTCGACACAGAGGACCAGATCGCCACGGCGGAAGCGGCCACTGACCGCTGTCACGCCTACTGGCAGTAAACTGCGTCCCGCGCCGCGCAATACACGCACTGCGCCATCATCAAGCGTCAGCCGGCCAGCCGCCTGCATCAGCCCGCCCAGCCACTGCTTACGGGCAGCCCAGGGCTGCTGAGCGGCGTAGAGAAAGGTGCCGAGCTCTTCACCTAGCGCGAGACGATTGAGCACATCCGGCTGACGGCCGCTGGCGATAACGGTATCGGCGCCCGAGCGCGCCGCAATCTTGGCGGCCCGAATCTTGGTGATCATGCCGCCCCGCCCCAGCGCCCCGCCACTGCCACCGGCCATCTGCTCCAGCTCAGGATCACCCGCCTGCCCGTGCTGAATGAGGCGTGCCGACGGATCAACGCGAGGATCTCGTTCGAACAGCCCCTCCTGGTCGGTAAGAATCACCAGCAGATCGGCATCGATCAGCGAGGCGACCAGCGCGCCGAGTGTGTCGTTGTCACCAAAGCGGATTTCATCGGTCACGACCGTGTCGTTTTCGTTGATGATCGGCACCACCCCCAGCCGCAGCAGCGTCTGCAGCGCGCCACGCGCATTGAGGTAGCGATCGCGGGCCGAGATATCATCGTGGCCGAGCAGCACCTGCGCCGTGTGCAGACCGTAGCGCCGGAACTGCGACTCATAAGCCTGCACCAGACCCGCCTGCCCTACAGCCGCGGCGGCCTGCAGCTCGTGCAGCGCGGTCGGTCGCGTCTTCCAGCCGAGGCGCGTCATGCCTTCGGCAACGGCACCCGAGGAGACCAGCACCAGCTCAATGCCACGCTCGCGCAGGGCGACCATCTGCGCCACCCAGCTCTCAATCCCGGCATGATTAAGCCCGCGCCCATCGTCTGTCAGCAGGGCACTGCCGATCTTGACCACCCAGCGCCGCGCCGATTTAACCGCTTCTCGTGACATATCTGCTCTCGACCTGGCCTCGTTACTCAGGCTTTCGCGAAATATAGAGATTAATGTGGGGCGTATTCGACCTCGACGTCGTAATCGTCGTCGTCTTCATCATCAGCGGCGCCCGCTTCGCGCGCTGCTTTGCGGGCCGCCCGCCGCGCCTCTGCGAGCGCCTGAATGCGTTCACGTGCCTCCTGCTGCATCCGCTCCTGCACTCGCTGCTCCTGTTCCGCCAGCTCCGGATCCTCAGCTTCGCGCGCCCACGCCTCCTCGAGGTAGCTCATGATGTCGCCGCTGAGCTGCGCCGTGCCATCCTGGCTGATAGCCGCAATGCGGTACACCGGGCCTTCCCACTGCAATTTTTGCAGCACGTCGGCGCAGCGCGCCTCGCGCTCTTCGGCTGGGATCAGATCCAGCTTGTTCAGAACCAGCCAGCGTGGCCGGGTCGCGAGTGTCGGGCTGAAGCGCTCCAGCTCCCCAGCGATAGCCTGCACTGCCTCACCCGGATCGCTGCCGTCAAGCGGTGCCATATCCACCAGATGCAGCAGCAGTCGCGTGCGCGTCAGGTGCTTGAGAAAGCGGATACCGAGACCCGCACCGTCCGACGCACCCGGAATCAGACCGGGAATATCAGCCATCACAAAGCTGCGATGAGCCTGCACGCGCACCACGCCGAGATTGGGAACCAGCGTGGTAAACGGATAATCGGCCACTTTGGGGCGTGCCGCGGAGACCGCCCGGATCAGGGTGGACTTGCCAGCGTTCGGCATCCCCAGTAGACCCACGTCTGCCAGCACTTTCAGCTCCAGCCGCAGATTGCGCGACTCCCCTTCGGTGCCTTTGGTGGTCTGACGCGGCGCGCGGTTGGTCGACGACTTGAAGCGCGTGTTGCCCAGACCGTGAAAGCCACCCTGCGCAACCAGCAGCCGCTGACCATCTTCCGACAGGTCGCCCAGAATCTCCCCGGTGTCCTCATCGATCACTGTGGTCCCGACCGGCACCCGCAGCGTCATGTCCTGGCCACTCTTGCCCCGACAATTGCTGCCCCGCCCCGGCTCGCCATTCTCTGCGCGATAGGTTCGCACATAGCGGTAGTCCACCATGGTGTTGACGCCGCTGTCGGCGAGCAGCCAGATGCTGCCACCGTCGCCGCCATCACCCCCGTCCGGCCCCCCACGCGGAACAAATTTTTCCCGCCGGAAGCTGAGGCAGCCGTTGCCACCCCGCCCGGCCTGGACGCGAATGGAGACTTCATCAACGAATTTC
>JAJUJZ010000200.1 GCA_029265075.1 Gammaproteobacteria bacterium
CCGGGCTTTCAGGCGCCGCACCAGACGCCGCTGAATTGTCGCTGGCGCTCGTTATTGCTGCGGCGACGCGGACTCACCCGTCGCGCATTGTAAGAATTTGAGCAGCTCTGGCAAATGACGCTCAAACCTCTGGAACTGATGGTCGCCACCGGGCTCGACGGTCATTTTACTGCCGTGGTAATAGGCAACGGCGTCGCGGTAGTCAAGCACCTCATCGCCCTCCTGGACCAGCAGCCAGTAGCGGGCGGGGCGGAGCCGGGCCGGCTGGGCCGCCGCCAGCACCGCGCGATCACTGGCACCGATGGTGGTGATCGCGCCGGTGTAGGGGTTGGTGTGCGCACCTTCGAACAGGTCAAGGTGGCGATGGGGCCGGACAGCCGGATTGACCAGCACAGCGCCAAGATTGTAGCGCTCGGCCAGCACCGTCGCGTAGAAGCCGCCCATGGAACTGCCGATCAGCCCGACTGCGCCGCGGCCCATGGCACTGGTTGCCGTGCGTTCCGCGGCGCGCAGCGCCAGCGCCGGCTTGTCGGGCAGCAGCGGTACCTCCACGGCGACGTCTTTCTCCGGCGCGAGAAAGTCGGCCAGCAGCGTCGCTTTGCGCGACTGCGGTGAGCTGAGAAAGCCGTGCAGGTAGATCAGCGTCATCATGCCTGGGTGCTGTCCTCCGCGTCAGCAGCGCAACACAGCCAGCCGCGTTTCCGCTCAATAACCAGCGGCACTGGCATCAACCTGAAACTGATGTTCGGTTACCCATGAGATGCCGGTCTCGATACGTCCGTCCGGATAGAGTTCCAGCCAGCGGTAGCCCGGCACGCCGTTGGGGTCCACCCGAAATTCCGCACTCCCTTCGGCAAACTGAATGCAGGTCGACGGCGAGGTCAGCAAAATAAAGTGTTCATATTTCTGCTCGGAGGGCTGGTGTACATGACCCGACAGTACGGCGCGCACCTGCGGCCAGCCGGCGAGCTCGGCCAGCAGCTGCTCGCTGTTGGCGACGCGCTGCGCATCGAGCCACGCTGCCCCGACCGGCAGCACATGGTGGTGCAGACAGACCAGCGCATGCCGGTCGGGCGCCGCCGCCAGCGCTGTCCGCAACGCCTCCAGCTCGGCAGCGGCAATACTGCCGCCCACCTCGCCTGCAACCGTCGAGTCCAGCATGACGATCTGCCAGTTGCCCAGCAGCAGGGTGCGTTCCAGCAGCGCACTGCTGGCGCCCACCGCCTGCCGCAGCTGCGGCCACTCATCATGGTTACCCGGCAGCCAGCGTGTCTGGCCACCAAGCCCTTCACTGGCCGCAGCGAAGCGCTGGTAGGCAGCCGTGGCGCCAGAGTCTGCCAGGTCGCCGGTCGCCAGCAACGCGTCGATCTGCGGCTGTTCGCGACGTACCAGCTCAAGGACCGCAGCGAGACTCCGATCGGTGTCGATATTCAGCAGCCGCGCGTGGGGCTGGTCACCGAGATGACTGTCGGTGATCTGAACCAGTCGCAGCGGCCGGGACGAGCGAATAGAAGACACGGTAACAGACTCTTGAATAACACCCGGTCATTTATAACGGCCTGCGCCACGCCAGACCACCGGCGCGAGCTAAATTGGGCGGACTCGTCTCACAAAACGGGCACACCGGGCTCGTAAGCCCATCCCTGACGCAGGCAAAGGCTGAGCCAGTCGCCGAGAAAACGATTCCACTGGGCTTTTTCGTCGGGCTGGTGCATGGCCGGGTTGGGATAGTCGTAGCGCGGCCAGACCCGCCGGCGATCGCAGAACTCAATCACTTCGGCGAGTCGCGCATCGTGATAGACGCGCACGGTCAGGCGCGGCGCAGGCAGCCTGGCCGAGCCCTGCCGCTGACAGATGCGTATGGTGGTGGTGTAAGGGCTGCGTTCGGTGACCTCAAGCGTGACATGACCGTCGCTGCCGACGCCGAGATCGCGACGGTCATCGCCGTGTCGGGGCAGCAGACGCGCCAGCCGTGCGTAATTCAGTTCGCACTCGGCCATATCGCCCGCCAGATCTACCTGATATCGCTGCTTCACGCTGTGGTTCTGCCTCTTACCTCGATTCCTTGCTGCTGACCGGTACAAATCCTGTGACCAGTACGGCCGAGGCGCCCCTGGGGGCGCCTCTCGAATTCGATGCTAGCACACCGCTGACGCCTGACCATGCGTTGTTGCCGCATTA
>JAJUJZ010000048.1 GCA_029265075.1 Gammaproteobacteria bacterium
GTGCTGGCACCGGCGCTGCTGGTGGCCGCGCTGGTGGCCACGCTGAGCCTCGCGGTCAGCCCCTATGGCATCGCGAAGGTGCAGGACATCTTCTCCGAAGCGGAGAGTCGCACGGGTCTCGAACTACTGGTGGCGGGGCGCTTCCGGGTACTCGACGAGCGGCGCGGCCGCGTCACTTATGTTGAAGATTTTGAAGCAGAGAGCGGCCATATGATGGATGTGTTCGCCGCCGAGCGCATCACATCTGCGGATGGGGATCCGCTGCAGGTGGTCCTGATGGCGGAAAGCGGCCGCACTGAAATCGATCCCGAGACCGGCGAGCGCTATCTGGTGCTGGAACGCGGTTCGCGCTTCGTCGGCCAGCCCGGCCGGCTTGATTTCCAGCGCATGGACTTCGCAGAGATGCGGCAGTGGCTGGAGCAGCGTCATGCCGAGCCGATGCTGCGCAAGCGCGACGGCATGACCACCGGTGAACTCTGGGAGGCTGATGCGCTGCCGCTGGTGGCGACGCTGCAGTGGCGCATTTCGCTGGCACTGCTGGTGGTGATCTCCACCCTGATCGCGGTCTCGATGGCGCGCACCGACCATCGCCGCGGCCGCTACGGCAAGCTGTTCCCAGCGTTTTCACTGTTCATGGTCTATCTCCTGCTGCTCAACGCTGCCCGCGAAGCGGTGAGCAAAGGTCAGCTGCCGCCGCAGCTCGGTCTCTGGTTCGTCCACGCCATTTTCCTGGTGATCGGTCTGGCACTGGTGTTCGGCGGTGATCGCTGGCGCGGCTGGCGCATCCGGCGTCGCAATGCGGCGCTGGCGGAGGCCGCATGAAGCTGATTCGCCGCTACATCGGCCAGCAGGTCGGCGCTGCCATCCTGCTGGTGCTGGCTGTACTGCTGGGGCTTGATCTGCTCTCCAAATTAATCGATCAGGCGGGCGACTTGAGCGAACGCTACACCTTGTGGGAAGCGCTCTGGTATTCGCTGCTGACGATGCCGGGCGAGGTGTACCAGTACCTGCCGTTTGCCGCGCTGATCGGCTGTCTCGCCGGGCTCGGCACGCTGGCGACCACCAGCGAACTGGTGGTGGTGCGCGCCGCGGGAGTATCGGTGACACGCATTATCTGGATGGCCTTGCGGCCCGCGCTGGTGATCACGCTTGCGGGCCTGCTGATTGCGGAGTTCGTGGCACCACCGCTGGCGCAGCGCGCCGAGAGCCACCGCGCTGTCGCCATGCAGAAAGAAGAGGTGTCGATCAGCAAATACGGCGTGTGGCACCGCGATCGCGACAACTTCGTCCATTTCAATGCCATGCGCCAGGATGGCGTGCTGCTGGGTGTCACCATCTACCGGCTGGAGGGGGCTACACGGCTGCTCAGTGCACTGTTCGCCCGCAGTGCCCGCTACGAGGATGACCACTGGGTGCTGGAAGGCGTGCGGGAGACGCGCTTCGCGGCCGACCGGCTGCAGCAGGTGGAGGAGCTGGAGCGGCGCTGGGATACCGAACTGTCGCCGTCGCTGCTGTCCATTCTGATGCTTGAGCCGGAGGATCTCTCCATCAGCGGACTGTGGCGCTACAGTGGCTTCCTGGAGGCGCAGGGCTCGAATGCCGCCGAATACCGGCTGGCCTTCTGGAACAAGGTGACGCAGCCGATTGCCATCATCAGCCTGGTGCTGGTGGCAGCCTCGATCATTTTTGGCCCGTTGCGGCAGTCGTCGATGGGGTCGCGTGTTTTCGCCGGCGTGCTGATCGGCATCGTGTTCCGGATCAGCCAGGACATGCTGGGGCCATCCAGCCTGGTGTTCGGCTTCGCGCCGATTTATGCCTCGATGATTCCCATCGGTGTCAGTCTGCTGGCCGGCTGGCTGCTGCTGCGCCGGCGACTGTGAACGCGTCGCCGCTCAGCGGCGCCGTTTAGGCTCGACCACCACCCGGGTATTGCTGAGGTGATCGTGCCAGGTGCCGGTGCGGTCATACCAGAGCCAGAAGTAGCCGAGGCCCCCGCACAGCAGGGATAGCGCGCCGGCCGGAATCCGGAGCAGGCACTGGCGCCAGCCCGGGCGCTCACCGGTGACGCTGACGAGCTTCAGTCGCCACGCCTGCATGCCCAGGGTCTGTCCATTACGGCGCCAGAAATAGAGATAGAAGCCTGCGGTCAGCACCACCACATAGGTACGCACCGCCCAGGTCGGGCCGATCGGCGGCAGCTCATGGACCACGCCATCTGCGGGCAGGCTGCCGTCGCCGCTGATGGCACGCAGGATCAGCAGCGGCACCACCAGCAGACCGAACAGCAGGAAGCCGTCATACACCATGGCCAGCAGGCGGCGCGCTACGCCGGCGATCGGCAGCGCTGAGGCAGGTATGGAAGAAGGGGAATCGGATTGGGCTACCATCGGTCGGCTCGGCCAAAAAAAGCGCCATTCTAGCAATGCGTGCGGCTGCCCGGGGCTGATCGCTGGGCGGTGGCTGTCCAGCCAGCGATCTTTCTACCAGCGATATTCAAACCCCAGCTCGATTTCGTCATCGGAAACCCGCAGGTCGTAGCGGGTGCCAGGACGATAACCGCGAACCAGTCGCTCTTCACCGTCGGGGACGATGGTCAGAAAGGAGGCGCCACCGTCGCCGCGGTAGTTTTCCCACGCCTGCCGCGCGATGGCGCGGAACAGTTTGCCCAGTGCAGCGCCGCCTTCGCGGTAGCGATAGCCGTCCCGGTGCTGTTCCAGCCATAACAGATTGAAGGTGAGGCGGGGGTCGTCATCGGACAGCAGCCGGGCATGGCCGTCAGCATCGGTTACCAGAACGACGGTGCGCGTCTGCAGGGCTCTATGTGCACGGGTGTTGAGGTCGATCAGCTGCTGATAGAAGACGGGGCTGCCGGGCTGAGGATCGGCCGCCACCAGCAGAGGTAATAGCAGTGCCACGATGCCTGCCAGCCACACGCCCCACTGCCGATTCCATTGCGTCTGGCGACTTCCCTGCACTTCGTGGCCTCCTGGCAATGCGCGACATACGAAGCTTGGGCAGCAGAGTTTTCAGATTGTTGAGAAGATTTTGGAATCGTCCCGGCTCGGCTTAGAGCCGGCGCGTTTCCAGCTCGCCCAGGTAACCGTAACCTGGCCGCAATGCATCAACTGGACAGGCCCGGCATAATGCCCGTTGTCTGGTTGACGGGTAAGCGCTACTCATGCATGTCTTGCTTATCGAAGATGATCGCAGCGTCGCGAGCTATATCCAGCAGGGCCTGCTCGACAATGGTTACCAGGTAACTGTCGAGGCGGACGGCTCGCGCGGGCTGGCAGTGGCACGTGAAGCAAACTTCGACATCGCCATCATTGATCGCATGCTGCCGGGGCTGGATGGGCTGAGCATCATTCAGTCGCTGCGCGACGCAGGTAATAATCTGCCGGCCCTGATTCTCAGTGCGCTGGGCGATGTCGACGACCGGGTCGCCGGCCTGCGTGCCGGCGGCGACGACTATCTGGTGAAGCCGTTCGCCTTTGTCGAACTGCTCGCCCGGCTGGAGGCGCTGCTGCGGCGGCCGGCCGCCAGTGCTCAGGAGACACGGCTGCGGGTCGCCGATCTGGAAATGGATCTGCTGGCGCACCGGGTAACCCGCGCCGGCGAGGTGATTGCGCTGCAGCCGCGGGAATACAAACTGCTGGAATACCTGATGCGTCATGCGGGACAGGTGGTGACCCGCAGCATGCTGCTGGAGAACGTCTGGGATTATCACTTCGACCCGCAGACCAACGTGATTGACGTTCACGTGAGCCGGCTGCGTCAGAAGATCGACAAGGGTTTCGATCAGCCGCTGCTGGTGACCGTGCGCGGCGCCGGCTACATGCTCAGCGCCGACGAAGAGAGTCGCTGACCCGTCGTGCTCAGACAGCTTCTCAACAGCTGGGCGTTCCGGGTCACGGCGTTCTACATCATCGGGCTCAGCCTGCTGGTGTTCGCGGGACTGCTGCTGTTCTACAGCGCCTATTCCTATGGCTATTTTCAGACCAGCTCAGCGCGGCTGCAGGCTGATCTGGCCCGGCTGCAGGGTGACGATGAAGCTGCCGCAGCGCTGCTCAGGGTGGTGAACGAGCGCGTGGGCGGGCGCGAATTTTTTGTCGGGCGCAGCTATGCGGTGGAGCAGGCACCCGATGGCACGATCCGCGCTGGCAGCCTGCCCCCGGATGCCCAGTTACATTTCATCGATGGCGGCTGGCTGCGGCTGCGTACCGCTACGTTCCGCGCTGGCGGCTTTCCCGAACGGGCGGTGCTGCTGGCAGCCTCGACCCGGCTGCCCGATGGCACCGAACTGATTGCCGCGCGTGACATCACCGAAGGCATTGCTGTCGAAACGCTGGTATTCGGCATTCTGCTGCGGGCGGCGCTCGGCACCATCGTGATCGGGCTGCTGGGCGGTGCGCTGCTGGCCAGTCTCAGTCTCAAACAGCTGGCGCAGGTCAATCAGAGCATTCAGCGGATTCTGGCCGGCGATCTGTCGCAGCGGATTCGCGTGGGGCGCTGGCAGGGCGACGTGCGCGAGGTGAGCCGCAACTTCAATCGCATGCTCGACCGCATTCAGGAACTGATGGCCAGCGTGCGCCAGGTCTCGGACAACATCGCCCACGATCTGCGCACGCCACTCACGCGCATGCGTAACCAGCTGGCGAGTTTGCAGCGGGAAATGCCACCCGAGGCGCGGCATCAGGTCCAGGACATCCTCGACGAAGCGGATGGACTGCTGGTGACGTCGAATGCGTTGCTGCGCATCAGCCAGATCGAGTCGGGTGTGCGGCGCTCCGAATTTGCCCGGCTCGATCTCAGCGTGGTGCTGGCCGATGTCGCCGAGTTCTACGAGCCGCTGGCGGCCGACAAGGAGATCACGCTGGCGATTGATGCCTCACGCCACTGTCTGCTGCAGGGCGATCGCGATCTCCTGTTTCAGGCGTTTGCCAATCTGCTCGACAACGCCATCAAATACACGCCGGCGGGCGGGCGCATCGATATTGCCACGCGCGCCGCCGATACTTCGGTAGAAGCGGTGGTGGCCGACAGCGGACCGGGCGTAGCGGAGGCGGAGCGTGAAAAGGTGTTTCGCCGGTTCTATCGGGTGGAAGCGAGTCGCAGCGAGCAGCCGGGCAACGGCCTCGGACTGAGTCTGGTGCGTGCGGTTGTGAATCTGCACCACGGGGCGATTACGCTGGACGATAACCGGCCGGGCCTGAGAGTCAGTGTGCGACTGCCGGTAAGCGGGTTGCCGTCGGTCCACGGCCATCAGTAGCGATTGCAGGCAGATAACGCGCCGGCCGCGGCAGGTGCCGCAGCCGGAGCAGAACCGCCGCGCGGAAAGCGGCGGGGAGTGACGACTCAGAACTTGTTGTTCAGGTCGATACCGGACTTGCCGGGTGCGAGGATGTTGTTCGGGTCCAGCGCGCGCTTGAGCGTGTGCTCCAGCTTACGCTTGACGGTTCCGTAGCTCTGCGCCACCCGGTCCTGGAAGCGGGTGTTGACCCGGTATACCGCATAGCCACGCTTCTCGAATTCGTCCAGCAGTTCGTTGAAGCAGGCATCCGCACGCCGGGTCTCTTCCTCATTGGTGCGGTCGTACAGCACATCGATGACGTGGTGCATGTCGCGCCAGCCGACGATGAATTCACCGGCGTAGTCCAGACCGTGCTTGTTGAGAATGCTCTTGGCCAGCGCGTACTGCTTGTCGCACTCGCTGCCGCGGGCCTGACTTACCGGGGCGAACCACATCGAACCGCCGCCCCCACGCCAGTTGTAGAGGCCGAACTCCTGCAGGTTCGGGATACCCATCATCATTTCCGAACGGTATTTGAACGGCTGGGTATTGCCGGCCTCTTTTTGCGTAAGGAGACGGCCTCTGCCAAGTGCCTTGAAGGCGCCGTCAACAATCTTGAAGTTCACATCGACCTGTTCCTGGGTGCCGTAGAGACAGGCGTAAACGTTCCAGGCGCCGAGGTTCTTGTCCTTGCGGACCTGCTCCAGCACCGATTCCGGCGTGTGGCCCGGCTCCTTGATGTAGTCGGAGCGACGCGCACCGGCGGCGGCGGCTTCCCAGACGGTACCGGCAATGACCACCGAGTTGGGGATGATCTGCGCGATGCGCAGCGGGCGGATGAACTCGACGATATCGGCGATATCAGTCTCTTTCGGGAACTGGAATTCCAGCGGCATCATTACCGGTGGCTTCGGCATCAGCCAGAAACCCATTTTGGTGCAGATGCCGTAGTTGGCCTGGGTGAACATGCCGTCCAGCGTCGGGCCGTAGCCCCATTTGAATACCTGCCAGGCGTTGTTGCCTTCGACGCCACCCATGCCGGTGCGGTAGACGTCGCCGTTGGCGAGAACCACTTCCATGCCACACTGCATCATGAAGTGTTCACCGTAGGGCGTATAACCGACGCCGCGGTCCATGGTGTTGCCGAGCGGACCGGCGATGGCCGACGGTGCTGAGAACGACAGCATCAGCGGGTAGTTGTGTTCCTGCAGGTAGTCATAAAGCTGCTGGTAGGTGACACCCGGCTCTACCAGGGCGGTGCCCAGATCGGGGTCGACTTCGAGGATTTTGTTCATCTTCTTGAGGTCGAGAATGACCTGTCCGCGCTGCACCGGGGCCGCCGAGCCGTAACCGAAGTTGCGGCCGGTGGAGATGGTCCAGATCGGAATCTTGTGCTCGTTACAGATCTTCACCACACCCTGCACCTGCTCGACGGTGGTGGCGGTGACCGCGGCGGAAGGCGCATGGTTGGCATCTTCCGTGGACATCATGACCTTCTGATAGGGAACCAGCTGTTGCTCCTCGACGAGGACGTTCTCGGCGCCCAGCAGGTTGCGGAACTTGGCGATGGCTTGGTCGAAGTTGGCGCGGTCCACGCCCTGCGGCAGCAGACCCTTGGCGGATTTGTCACTCATTGTTTATAGCTCCTCAAGCCTCGATCGAAAATGAAACGAATTGCCCGGTCAGTGCTGGGGTGCGCGTAGCGAAGCGGGACGCCGCATCAGCAGTGGCCGTCCACGCTGCCAGGCGATAGCCGAGCAGGGCGCTCCAGTCACCCTGAGCTGCTTCAAATGCATCGAGCTCACGCTGCAGCTGGGCGGTGGTCGCGGTGCCGCCAGGGCCGGGGACCAGATGGTGGCGCGCGGATTCAGCGCTGACGTTGTGCAGGCTGACCCAGTGGACGCGGGCGCCGGCACTGCGCGCCAGGTCGACAATCAACGTCGCGCTGGCATCGTCCGTAAGGCCGATGACGCGCTGGCTCTGACCGCTCTGCAGGCGCTGTTCGAGCTCGAGAATGAAGTCGACGCCGAGACCGGCGTGCTTGGCTCTGACAACGCTGGCGGCAGGACTCGCAGCAATGCCGCGCAGGAAGCCGGAATCAGCCACCGCTGCGCCCACCAGTGCCAGCGTCGGCACGGTGCTGACGGATGTCGTGGCGGCACTGCGCGCCAGCGCAAAACCGGAATGTCCGGCGGCGATGGTTGCCAGGCTGCCCAGCGTCATCGCTTTGAGTAATGAACGACGATCGGTATTCATGGCTGTGCCCTCACTTTTTCGGGGCCGGAGCCGTTGCGATGAACTCGCCTACCTTCTGTAGCGAGGCGTCATCAATATAGGAAGCGGGGAACGCCGGCATGGCGCGGAAGCCATGGCGTACGATGGCGGCCGCATAGGCGGCGGGCAGCTGACGTCCGAGCAGCTCGGGTCCGACCCTGCCGTCGTCGTGGCAGTACCCGCAGACTTTGTCATAGACGTGCTTGCCGTCTTTCCAGGTTGCGTTGTCGCCGGCATCTGCTGCGAAGGCACTGCCTGCCGACATGGCAAGAGCCCATGCGAAACAGGTGGCTGCCATGCGTTTTGCGGCAGCGCTTTCGATTGATCTAAGCATCACGTACTCCTGTTCTTATGACGGTTGGTCAAAGAGTTCCATACCGGCCAGGTGAACAATGGTCGCCAGTCCGCGGATGCCCGTCGCGAGGCGTCGCTGTAAAACGACCTGCAGGGCGACTTGCTCCGGGTGGTACGCGTATGCCAGCGATCCTACGATGGTTGGAACGTATAACCCAGAAACAAATTCCGTGCCATGGCTGAGTTTGAAACAGAACTTTAATAAACAAGAGGTTGCGACGAGTTGTCGCAGGTGGGATTCCCGGGGGTGCTGATTTTTCAGCGGAATTCGCGGAAAGCTGTGCAGAAAAACCGGCAGTCCGGCAGCAGTTGCTGGAAATGGGAGGTTCCGATGCCTGACGGGCGTGCAGGCGGCCTCACGTGCAGGCGGCCTCAATTGACCCTCTGCGGTGGCGCTGGCCATACTGCAGCCTTATTGACCCGATGCGTTCCGTCACATGTCCGATACTCCTTCCAACGCCACCAGCCGCCAGACTGACGCGGAATTCCTGCAACAGCTGCTCGGCCACCAGAAGCGGCTGATCGTGGATCGCAGTCGCGAATTTGGTGCCTCCGGCTCACCATCTGCCGAGGAGCTGGCGGAGACCATCGCTTTTTCGCCGCAGGACGGCACCATCTGGCTCTGCGGGCAGCGCATGATGCTGTTGCAGGCATCTGCTTTCGGCGCCTTGCGGCGGGAGCTGATCGAAACAGTCGGCCTCGACCGCGCCCGTGCGGTACTGACGCGAATCGGCTGGCAGGCCGGTGCACGTGATGCCGCCCAGGTAAGTGCGCAGTGGCCGGATGGCGATCACGCCAGTCTTTACAGCGCTGGTCCGCGCCTGCACATGCTGGAAGGCATGGTGAATGTCGAAGTGGTGCGATTCGAGATCGATTCGCGCATTGGCCACTTTTATTCGGAATTCCTCTGGCATAACTCACTGGAGGTCGAGGAGCACATCGCCACGTTCGGTCTCGGATCGGAACCTGTCTGCTGGATGGAAATCGGCTATGCCAGTGGCTATGCCTCGTCGCTGCTCGGGCGGCTGGTGGTGTTCCGCGAAGAGGCGTGCCGGGCGGCGGGACATGGTGCCTGCCGCATCGTCGGCAAGCCGGCTGAAGCGTGGGAGGATCTTGGCGCACTGCCGGCCCACCTTGATCCGACCGAATTCCTGAGCCGCAGTGTCTTCGCGCCCGGTGGCGAAACCGCCATCGCTGAACTGCCGGCGCCCGACGAGCAGAATCCGATGGTGGGCATCTCGGCCGCTTTTGTGGCCGCGCACCAGCGTCTGGAGAAAGTGGCGTCCACGGAAGCAACCGTATTGCTGACCGGAGAGTCCGGCGTCGGCAAGGAGCTGTTTGCGCGCACCCTGCACCAGCGGAGTGCCCGTGCGGGCAAGCCGCTGGTGGCGCTCAACTGTGCGACGCTGCCGGAAAATCTCGTGGAGTCCGAGCTGTTCGGGGTCGAGAAGGGCGCTTTCACGGGTGCCGACCGGTCGCGGCCGGGTCGCTTCGAACGCGCCGATGGCGGCGTGCTTTTTCTGGACGAAATCGGCACGCTCACGCTGAGCGCGCAGAGCAAGATTCTGCGCGCACTGCAGGAAGGCGAGATCGAGCGAGTCGGTGGCACTTCCCCGATCAGGGTCGATGTACGCATCATTGCCGCCACCAACGTGGATTTGCGTCGCGAGGTAGAGGAAGGACGGTTCCGTGATGACCTGTTCTACCGCCTGAATGTTTTTCCCATCCACCTGCCTCCGCTGCGAGAACGACGGGAAGATATTCCGCTGCTGATGAACTATTTCCTGCGCAAGTTCAGTGAGCGGCACGGGCGCCGTATCGCCGGCTTCAGTACACGCCTGGTCAATGCTCTGCTGACCTATCCGTTTCCCGGCAACATTCGTGAATTGCAGAATCTGGTAGAGCGCGGGGTGATTGCGACCAGCGATGGCGGGGTGATGGATCTGGTCGATCTGACCGAAGCGGGGGTATTGCTGGAGGCGGGTGCCATGAGCCTGACTCCGGAGGGACGGCTGTCCATGCCGGCCGACGCCCAAGCCGGGCCAGAGAGCGACCAGGTCAGCATACGGATGGTCGACAGTGGTCCGCTGGGCGAGCGGGAGCCAGCGCTGGCACGACTGGCGGCCTTTCTCTCAGGGCAGGAGCAGTCGCTCGGCACTTCCGTGGAAGAGATCGAGCGGCGGCTGGTGGAGCTGGCCCTGGAGCGCTCGGGTGGCAACATTACCGCTGCAGCGCAGATGCTGGGTATGAGCCGGGCCCAGGTGAGCTACCGGCTCAAAGGGAGATAACGCCGCGACGATGTGCGTCGCCGTGCGTCGCCAGACTGACTCAGAGCGGAATGGTGAACTTGAGCCAGAAGGCTTCGCCTTCTGCGCGGTTACGGACACCCGATTCCTGCTGCCATTTGGCGCTGAGCAGCCAGCCATCCTTGCTCGCATACTGGATGGCCGGTCCGATCGAGAAGCTGCGGCCGCGATAGCCGCCGGTGGCATCTACGAGCGCGGCGCTGGCGCAGTCGGAGGCGCTGCACTTGTCGTCGCTGATCTGCTTGTAGATGTGACCGCCCACGCCAATAACCCAGCCATTGCCCAGCCCCCAGCCCAGCGTGTAGTCGGCATGCAGCTCGCGTCCCGACTGGTAGTTGGTGTCGTCGTTTTCGAAGTTGTAATCGTGCATCAGGCGCACGTCGGCATTGAATCCGTTCGGATCCATATAAGTGAGCGCGAACACCGCCTGAACGGTGTAGTAATTGTTGCCGAGGTTGATCAGGTCGTCCTTGTCATATTCGCCGCCGGTGGGGATGACGAAATCGACACCGGTGGCGATATGGAGCTTTTCACTCGGGTGAAAACCAACGACGGGGCCGAGGTGCGCATCCCCGATGCCGCGTTTGTGATCACGCTGCCCACCAACGTTGAGGCGCATGTCGTTCAGTGGCAGCAGGGCGTGAAAGCCGAGGTTGCCGCCGAACACTTCATAATCGGTAACCCAGACGAACCGCGGCACGATGGTGGTCACGCGCAGGTCGATATCGGCCAGCTTGTCGCCACTGTTGTCGCGCAGACTGTCGGCCGTGTAGTTGCCGACAAAGATCTGGCCGTAGGTGCCCGGCGGCGGCAGGATGCCCATACCGTAGATTTCGATACCCATCGGCCACGATGACACGCCGCCTTCAGTAGCGCCGACCAGCGATGCGCTGCCGGCGAGCAGCGCACCAGCAGTGAGGGAGAGAGCGGTCCGGCGAGAACTTTTTTTAAGCATGGTTGATCAGCCCCTGATGGTTATTCGTAACGCCGCGCCGCAGGCGCGGGCCCTTTGCCTATCAACACTCGTACCAACTCCGCGGTGCGCACGACGGTGCGCAGGATCAAGGGCTTGGACAGCAGGCAGCGATTTTCTCACCCATGAGAAGGGCGTTAGCGGCGAAATTCATTAAGAAAAAGCACCGGCTCGAAAAAAATGCAGCAGTGGCAACCTCAGCGCCGCCGGAGCCGGCAGCGCGTCACTCTTCGAGGCGCCAGTCGCTGGCTTCCGAGAGCTGATAAGGCGGTGGCGCCGGCTGGCGTTCCTCGGGCGCCAGCAGCTCCCCGTCAGGCAGGAGGGCTTGCAGGTGATCGGTGGCGATGGGCGGGGCGGCCGGCGGCGCGGTAGCGGGGGCCAGCTGACTGCCTGGCGCGGCCACCGACCAGTCGCCAGGCTTCACCAGCGACGCGACTTCCGGCTGTCGCTCCTCGTCACTCAGCACATCGCTGCCGGCTGGGGCGAGAGAGAAGTGATCCACGGCGAGAGGGGGGCTGGCTCTGACGGCGACGGCGGCAGTGGCGTGAGAGGGGCCAGAGTCAGTCCCGCCACGTCGACCTCACGTTCAGGCTGAGCGCGACGCTCTTCTGGCCGCAGCAGAGGGGTCTGCGCAGCTGCGAGGGTCAGCGGCGCAGTCGCTGTCTCTGCTGCTGATGCGGGCGCGGGTTTTTCCTGCTGGGGCCGGAATGCGACCGCCACACCAGCGCTCCGCAGCGCCTCCCGGTACTTGAGCGCTGCCGCACGGGTCAGACCGCGCTTCAGCAGCTGAGGCTTGCCAGTCAGTAACCCGCGCATCGTTTCCGGCGGGCGTTTGAACAGGCGTGCCAGCCGCCGCGCGGCATCAGCGGGTTCCGTACCCGACAGCAGCTGACCGGTGAGATAGGCGTCGTACAGTGGCTCAGTCATGGCAGTGGGTTCCTTGCATTAGCACAAGACTAGCAAAGGACGGCGCCGCTGCCGGCAGCCGCCGCCGTTTGTCCGCGTGCTTTGTACGGACTTTCAACCCTGTGCTGCGCCGCTATAATGCGCACCCAGACAGGCTCGTCACGCCCGCCGATGGCTGACGCCGAGAAGAGAATGAATGCAATGACCAGGGGACCAGTCCAGACCATCGTCGAAGAGAAGCTGCGGAGCGCATTTGCGCCTGAGCTGCTGGAGGTGGTTAATGAGTCACACATGCACTCGGTGCCGCCGGGCTCGGAATCGCATTTCAAGGTGACGCTGGTGACCGCCAGCTTCGAAGGGCAGCGGCAGGTCCGGCGGCACCAGTCGATTTATCAGGTGCTGGCGGACGAACTCGCCGGCCCTGTACATGCGCTGGCGCTGCATACCTATACGCCCGCCGAGTGGACTGCACGCGGTGCGCCAGCGCCCGCCTCACCTGACTGTCTCGGTGGCAGCAAGCACGATCACTGATTTTCCTCTGGAGTTACCCCATGCCCGTGGTAGTCGCCGCACTCTACAAATTTGTCGCGCTGGACGACTTCGTCGCCATGCGCGAACCGCTGCTCAGCTTCTGCATCGATCACAACATCAAGGGCTCGCTGTTGCTGGCGCGGGAGGGAATCAATGGCACTATCGCCGGTGCACGCGCTGACATCGATGCGGTGCTCGACTATCTGCGCGCCGATCCGCGGCTGGCCGACCTCGACCACAAGGAGTCGCTGGACGACAGTCAGCCGTTCCTGCGCATGAAAGTAAAACTGAAGCGCGAGATCGTCACCCTCGGCGTGGAAGGGATCGATCCTGCGAAGCAGGTGGGGCAGTACGTCGAGCCAAAAGCGTGGAATGCGCTGATCTCCGATCCGGAGGTGCTGCTGATCGACACGCGCAACGATTATGAGGTACGCATCGGTACTTTCCGCGGCGCGATCAACCCCAGCACGGAAACCTTCCGCGAGTTTCCCAGCTATACAGAACAGCTCGATCGCAACCGGTATCGCAAGGTCGCGATGTTCTGCACCGGCGGCATCCGCTGTGAGAAGGCCTCGGCGCTGATGCTGCAGCAAGGTTTTGAAGAGGTGTATCACCTCAAGGGCGGCATTCTGAAATATCTGGAAGAGGTGCCGGAGGAGGAGAGTCTGTGGGAGGGCGAGTGCTTCGTCTTCGACAACCGTGTGGCCGTCAATCACAAACTCGAAAAGGGCTCATACACACTCTGCTATGGCTGCGGTGAGCCGGTCAGCGAGGCAGAGCGGCAGCAGCCCACCTACGAAGAGGGCGTTTCCTGCCCGTATTGCCATGACAAGCTGACCGAAGAGCAGCGGCAGAGCTTCCGTGAGCGCAAACGCCAGGTGGAGCTGGCTGCTGCCCGCGGCGAGGTGCATCTTGGCAAGCCGTTGCCGGCGACGCGGCGCGGGCAGAGTCATCCGCCTTCGGGCAAGGTCATCGACGAGACGGCGGCCTGATCTCAGGTAGCCGCGGCGGAGTCTGCTACCGTCAGCCGCTGCTGCAGCAGATGCGACATTGATGTGGGCTGCCCGAACAGGTAGCCCTGTACCATGTCGCAGCCCAGGCTGCGGAGATAGTTGAACTGGGTGCGGTTCTCGACCCCTTCAGCCACAATATTGAGCTTCAGCCCCTGTGCCATCGAAATGATGGCGTCGACGATGCACGCCTCTTCGCGCGCCGCGGCGCGAATGCTGTTCACGAAGCTGCGATCGATTTTCAGCGTGGCCACCGGGAATTTGCGCAGATAGCTGAGCGATGAATAGCCCGTACCAAAGTCGTCGATCGCGAAGTGCACGCCGGCGGCGCTGAGCTGCTCCAGCTTTTCGACCACATCGTCGCGGTCACTCATCAGCAGCGATTCCGTAATCTCCAGCTCCAGCAGATGGGGCGGGAAATTTTCCTCTGCCAGCGTGGCCAGCACCCGCTCCACAAAGTCGGCTTTTTCCACCGCCAGCGGCGACAGGTTCACCGCCAGCCGCAGTTCGGGAATGCCGTTGCGGTGATAGTGTGCGATCTCGCGACAGGCGCGCGCCAGCGTGAGCCGGTCGAGATCGATGATGAGGCGGCTGTCCTCTGCAACCGGGATGAATTCACCGGGCGCCAGCAGGCCGCGCGTGGGATGATTCCAGCGGATCAGCGCCTCCACACCGACCAGTGCTTCAGTGTCGGTCGCTACCTGCGGCTGATAGACGATCTGGAATTCATCCGATTCCAGCGCCCGCCGCAGTTCCTGCTCCAGCATCAGCCGTTCGGTCGCCGGCGTGGTCATGTCATGACTGAAAATGGCATAGCCGTTCTTGCCGCTGTTCTTGACGCGGTACATGGCAATGTCCGCGTTCTTGATCATCGCATCGAGTGTGACGCCGCCCTCCGGGAACAGGCTGATCCCGATCGACGCGCCGATATGAATCTCATGGCCCGCCAGCTTGAACGGACGTTTGATGCTGTCGAGAATCTTCTCCGCCACCATCACGGCGGCTTCTTCACTCTGCGCGTCGGGCAGCAGCAGCGTGAATTCGTCACCGCCGAAGCGGGAGAGCGTGTCGCCTTTGCGGATGCAGCCCATCAGCCGCTGACTCACTGCCTGCAGCAAGCGGTCGCCCATGGTGTGACCAAGCGAATCGTTGATCACTTTGAAACGATCCAGGTCGATGAACATCACCGCCAGCCGTTTGTCATTGCGTGCTGCCTGCGTGATCGCCATGCTGAGGCGGTCCTTGAACAGGGTGCGGTTGGGCAGCCGGGTCAGCAGGTCGTGATAGGCCTGGAAGCTGATGAACGCTTCGGCCTCGAGCCGGTCGGTGATGTCGCGGGCAGTGCCGTAGAGACGGTAGCGATCACTGCCGTGCAGTTCGTCCCGCTCCTTCACCGGCCAGAGTGACATCTCGAAATAGCGCCGGGCCCGCCCACCACTTCTGGTCCGCAGCGCCAGATCGATGGTGCGGCCCGCTTCGCCCGGCGGTGTGGGCTGTTCGAAAAAATAGGCCGCTTTTTCCCGATCTTCTTTTTCTACCAGGGCCAGAATCGGCCGGCCCAGCAGCTCTTCGCGACGGAAGCCGAGCAGCGCTTCCACGCGCGAGTTGAGGAAACTGATGCAGCCGTCTTCATCAAGGATGTAGATGATGTCGGGCGAGTTATTAACGATGAAGCGGTGCAGCTTTTCCGAGCGGTTGAGACGCAGGCTCATGACTCGGTTGGCATCTTCCAGCCGCTTCTTGTTGATCGCATTCTTGACCGTGGCGATCAGCTCGTCCGGCACATAGGGCTTTTTCAGATAGTCGTAGGCGCCGAGACGCAGCGCCTTGGAGACGTCGTCAACCGAACTTTCGCCGCTGACCACGATGGAGAGCAGCGGCAGCTGGCGCTCGGCGATATGCGCCAGGATTGCGTGACCCGAGAGATCCGGCATGCGCAGGTCAAGCAGCACTACGTCGTAGCTGGCCGCCTCCAGCCGCTCGATGGCGGCGCGGCCGCCCAGTGCGACATCGGCCTCGAAGTTATAGAACCGCAGCAGCTTCTGCAGGCTGTCGAGCATGCGCTGCTCATCATCCACGAGCAGAATGCGGGCCGGGCTGTCGTCAGGGGTAGGCAGGCGCTGCGGGGGAGTCACGCGGTTGTCTCCGTGAGTGGTGCTCGTGGCAGCAGCAGCTCAAAAGTGGTGCCGCCTTCGCTGCTGCGGCAAACGATTGTACCTTCCAGCTCTTCGACCAGACGCTTGACGATGCTGAGCCCCAGGCCGGCGTGGGTGCCGCCTTTGGTGGTTGTGACGGGCTGGAAGAGAGAGGCGAGCACTGACGGTGGAATGCCGGGTCCATTATCGCGCACGGTGATGATGGTGATCAGCTGACCATTGGCGACCACCGGACTTTCCACCGCCAGCTCCAGTACGCCGCCCTGAGGCATTGCCTCGACGGCATTCTTCATGAGGTTGATCAGAATCTGTTTCAGCTGCGCCGGCTGCTCGACCAGATGGCCGCCGGCACGGCCGTGCCGGCGCAGGGTGATGCCATGGGTGGCGCAGAGCGACCGTTCAAAAATCTGCGCCAGATTGTCGAGCAGTGCATCGAGATCGCCCGGCGCTTCGTCGAGCGCGGAGGCATCGGGATCCCGCAGTCGCAGCAGGATATTGCCCACCCGGTCGATCTCTTCGCGGATCAGGCTCAGTTCACCGGCCGCGTCGTGATCATCGCCGAGCCGTGCGCGCAGCAGCTCCAGATAATTGCGCACAATGGTGAGCGGGTTGCCGGCTTCGTGGAGTGCTTCGCTGACCTGTCGGGCCAGCCCTGGCTCGACGCTGCCGGCGGTCAGCCGCTGGTGACGCTGCAGCTGCATCTGCAGCGCGCTGGCGATCTCATGGCAGAGCGCAGCCGTGGTGGTGCTGCGCGCCAGCGGGTCGAGCGCCTCCGGCTGCAGACCCAGTACCAGCACGCCGATCGGCTGCCCCGCCTGCAGCAGGGGCAAACAGACCAGACGCTCCGCATGACAGGCACGGAGCAGCTGCCGTTCCAGCACGCTGTCGCTGTCGGTGATGGTTCGCGGCGATTGCGTGAGCAGTGCATCGCTGATCGGATTGCGGTCGGGCTGCAAGGGCACGGCGAAATCGGGAGCACCCGTCCCCGTGGTGCCGCGCAGAGTGGCCTGCAGCGTCGCGCCGTCGGCGGAGACAACAAACAGCACGGAGTCACGAATACCGAGCGTCATGAACACCACACGCTGCACGGCGGTATGAAACAGTTCCAGCGTGCGGGCGCGCCGCAGCTCGGCGCTCCACTGCGTAAGTTGGGTAATCTCACTGATCTGCTCGCCGAGCTGCTGGTGTGCTGCCGCGTCGGCCTGCGCCATCGTGTCGGCGTCGGCACTGATATCGATGCCGAGCCCCTCGGCCACGCGGCTGACTTCGCTGCTGATCTGCTGACTGAGCTCCTGGAGCAGCGCCTCACCAATGCCGAACAGCGCATCCGCTCGCTGTACTGCGGCGTCGTCGGGACGCTGCGGCAGGGCGAGCGCCGCCGCCAGGTTGATGATCTTGGCGAGGTGGCTGGCATCGCGCATGCGGGACGCCGGCTCAAGCCGGTAGCGCAAGGCGTCGGCCAGCAGCTCGCTGTCGGGCCAGCCGGTCAGCAGCCGGGCGCTGAGTTCGATGTGATCGTCCTGAAACCGGCTGCGCTCTTCGGCCGCGAGCATGCCCGCCTCATTGTGGTCGCGCCACAGCTGCAGCCACTCCTGGCGATGGCGCCGCAGCAGCACCAGCTGGCCAATATTATGCAGCAGGCCACAGAGATAGGCTTCGGAAGGGTTGCGGTAGCGGGTAAGCGTGGCGAAGACATGGGCGGCAGTGGCCGCCTGCAGTGAATTGCGCCAGAACTGCTTGAGAAACTGCTGTTCGGCCCGGACGAAACCGCCGATGAACTGCTGGATGGCGGCGGTGATAACGATGGTGCGGACGGTCTCGGTGCCCAGCACCATCAGCGCCCGTTCGATGGTGGTGCAGCCGTTGCTGGCGGTGGAACGGTAGGCGGCGGAGTTGGCTGCCTGCAGCAGCCGGGTGGTGGTCGCGGGATCGCGGCGGACGACTTCGGCCAGGCGTGAGACGGCGGCCCCTTCGTGCTGGGAAGCATCGAGGATATGTAACAGAATCTGCGGCAGGCTTGGCAGTCGCTCAGCCCGGTCATGCATTCCCATGCGGCGATCCTTCCACCTTTGTAGTGACCCGCACCTGTCCTGGGTGGGGGAAGTGCGTCATACTCTGCCGCGTTACCGTCAAATATGCGCCAGTGCTCTGTTAAATGGTGACCGAGTATAGCCAAGCACAGCAGTAGCGGCTATAAGTTGCGCGCGTCGTTGATTACAGAACCGGGCTTCAGAATCCGCACTTTACCGCAGATGAATGTATCAGATGTTGAGATTTATTTGATCAATTGAGATGACTGCTGACCTTGGAAAAGGCTCACGGACGTTGAGATGGAGATAGAGCGGACGGCGCAGCGCCATGCGATTGACTCCCCCCTGGCGGGGTCTGCTCCGGCCGCGCCGACGGTTACGACTGCGCCAGATTTGCCGCATGTCATCGCCATCACCAGTGGCAAAGGCGGGGTCGGCAAGTCGAGTATCACGGTCAATCTGGGACTCGCACTGGCA
>JAJUJZ010000191.1 GCA_029265075.1 Gammaproteobacteria bacterium
ACGCTGGTGCAGGCGATCAGAGCGGTGGTGGCTGCGACCTTGATAATGTTCATTAAGGCAAATCCTCCGAGAGGGTTTTGAATATGTTCAATGCAAGTGTAAATGAGCATTTGTCGTGCGCCAGCAGGCGAACCGGTCGGATCTGCGACAGCGTGTCGCGCCGGCGCATGGGTGCGCTTATAACTGAATGAAAAATAACAATAAATTTTGTTTTTGTATGGTCCGTTCAGGCAATTACGTTTTCGTAAAAGCTGGCTGTTCAGGCACTCGCTTCGACGGGCTGCGACGCAGCACGGGAGCGGCGACGGCAATGGCTCCTGCCACCGCGCTCCAGCGGGTTACAGCACGTAAGCGCGCTGTCATGCCCGGCGTGTAGAATGGTGAACCAACCCTGCGGTTGCATTGTTGGCAGTTGAGTTCACATACCATGGAGGTAAGAGTGCTGCGCAAGACCAAAATTGTTGCCACCCTGGGTCCGGCTTCATCCGATCCGGAAGTGATCGAACGGATGATCCGGGCTGGCGTAGATGTATTCCGGCTCAACTTTTCGCACGGCACGGCCGAAGAGCATATCGAGCGCAGCCGCATCGTACGCGCGGCCAGTGAACGGGTGGGGCGACCGGTCGCCATTCTGGCCGACCTGCAAGGTCCTAAAATCCGTATCGGTCGCTTTGCGGACGGCAAAGTCGAACTGGAGCGGCATCAGCGTTTTATTCTTGATGCGGCGTGCGAGGTAGGTGATAACACTCGCGTTGGACTCGACTATCCGGAGCTGCCACGTGATGTCAGCCCTGGCACCATTCTGCTGCTGGATGATGGGCGCATTGTGCTCGATGTGGTGGAGGTCGTCGGTGACGAAATTCATACACGGGTGACACTGGGTGGAGAGCTGTCGAATAACAAGGGCATCAACCGTCGGGGTGGTGGTCTTTCCGCACCAGCGCTGACAGCAAAAGATCTCGAAGATGTGCAGATTGCCGCCCGCATGGGCGCCGATTTCGTCGCGGTCTCGTTCCCGCGCAGTGCCGAGGATATGCAGCGCGCACGTCAGCTGATGCTGGACGCCGGTGGCCACGCGCTTATGATCGCCAAGATCGAGCGCGCTGAGGCGACGCAGGAGCGGGTGCTGGTTCAGATTCTGAAAGCTTCTGACGGCATCATGGTGGCGCGCGGTGATCTCGCGGTGGAGGTGGGTGACGCCGCAGTGCCCGCCTTGCAGAAGTGGATGATCGGACTGGCGCGCAAGTATAACAAGCTGACAATTACCGCGACCCAGATGATGGAGTCGATGATCAGCAGCCCGCTGCCGACGCGGGCCGAAGTGTCCGACGTCGCCAATGCCGTCCTGGATGGCACCGACGCCGTCATGTTGTCGGCAGAGACGGCCGCGGGACGTTATCCGGTGGAAACGGTTGAGGCGATGTCGCGTATCTGCAAGGAGGCGGAGAAATTTGACCCGACTACCCTCGATCAGGATTTCCTCAGTCTAGAGCTCGAGCGCGTCGACCAGTCCATCGCGATGGCAGCACTGGTGACTGCGCACCAGCTCAGGGCCAAAGCCATCGCTGCGCTGACCCAGTCAGGCTCCACCGCGCTCTGGGTCAGCCGTTTTCATACTCACGCTCCCATCTACGCCCTCACCTCGGAAACCACCACGGTGCGCCGGGCGGCACTGTTCAGAGGTGTGCAGCCCATCGCTATTGCGTCGATAACGGACGACAGGGAGCGGCTGCTGAAGGAGGTTGAGCGGATTCTGTTACTGCACGGTGCTGTGGAGCCGGGCGACCTGGTGGTAACGACCGTAGGCGAGCCGCTGGGGCAGAGCGGTGGTACCAACAGTCTGAAGGTCATGGAGATCGGCCAGCGGGTCGATTGATCCGCCCGCTACGCGTTGCGCCCGTGCGGCGCAACGCGTGTTTCCACGCAGACAGAGGTCAGGCTTCCCCTTTCAGTTTGCGGTTTTCCATGAACAGCTCGCGCATCCGCACAAAGACGCCTGACTCATAGTAGGGAAGCAGCTGGAGCTGCGCGGTGTCGATATTGTGCTGGCTGGTGAACCGGGCGATAAGGTCGTCCGTGCCGGTTTCAAATTCGCCATCCGCCGTTTTCAAGGCTGGGAAGCTCGGCTTCAGTCCCCTGGCCTCCATCTGCTGGCGCAGCGCCTGATGGGTTGCGTCGCCATCTTCGAAGACGATGAAATCAACCTGATCGGCAAGTTGCGCTTCGGTCAGAAAAATGCGGAGCCTGAGACAGAACGGGCAGCTGTGTTTCAGGTAGAGCGTCGGCTTGGCCATGGCGGTCACGGTGCTTCTCCTTGCAGAGGGATTGTTGCGCGATGAGGCGCGCTGCCCGGGATCGGGCAGCGCATGACGAAGCAAGGATGGTATCGGGAAGTGGCGGGGGCGCCAATCAGCGTTCGACGGCTAACGCTACCCCCTGACCGCCACCGATGCACAGCGTAGCGAGCCCGCGGTGGGCATCGCGCCGCTGCATTTCA
>JAJUJZ010000180.1 GCA_029265075.1 Gammaproteobacteria bacterium
CGCCCATGCTGCTGCCCAGCCACCAGAGCAGCTGCTGGCGGTAAATTTGCTGACTGCGATCGACTTCTTCCGCGGTATCGCCGGTCACCAGCGAAAAGCCGTGGCCATGCAGACGGAAATCGATGTCGTGAATGAAATAGTCGGGGCGCCCTGCCATTGGCAGCCGCAGAAACTCGATCTGGTCGTCGTGGTAACGCGGGACATAATCCGGATGAAAATCGGCCGCAGCGGGTGACCGCCAGATGAGTTCGCCCTGTTCATCAAATACCAGCGCAATCAGATCGGAATCGACGCGATTGAAGCGCGGGTTTTCCAGCAGGCGCGACGGGATGTCGAGATTCCCCTCACTCTGCTCCAGCACCGCCATGACCGTGCGGCTGTCCGCCGCCAGTCGCTGTCTGACCGACTCTTCCAGCGTGCCGCGGTGGGCCTCCTGCAGCGCCAGCACAACCACCAGTGCAAAACTGAGCAGAACGATGGCGGCGCTGATCAGCAGGCGTTTGCGAATTGAACTCCGCATAAGCGGTACTCAGCGACAGAGAAAAGTATAGAGATAGCCGCGGCCACGCACGGTCTCGATCGGTTTGACACCGACGGCGGCTTCCAGCTTGCGTCGCAGACGCCCCACCAGCACCTCGACCACATTGGGTTCGCGCTCTTCGCCGTCTTCATACAGCACCGACAGTAACCGCTCTTTGGTGACCGCCTGGCGGTGATGCAGCATCAGATATTCGAGAATGCGGTATTCATACAGCGTGAGCGGCAAGGGCTCATCAGCGGCAAAAGCCTGGCGCCGGTTCAGATCCAGCACAACAGGCCCGCCCTGGATGCGTGGCTGAACAAATCCGGCAGCACGTCGCAGTAACGCGTTCAGACGCGCGCTCAGCTCCTCGAACTGAAATGGCTTGACCACATAATCGTCGGCACCGAGCTGCAGTGCTTCGACCTTATCCTCCCAGTTGCCCCGGGCAGTCAGTACCAGCACAGGCAGCGTCTGCCCGGCCTGACGGAGCGAGCGGATCAGCTCGAACCCATCCATGCCGGGCAGCCCGAGGTCGATGATTGCCAGATCATGAGGCTCTTCCAGCGCAAAGTGGAGCCCTTCCCGGCCATCGGTGGCGACCTTCACCTGAAAGTTCGCTTCACCCAGACGCTCGCTCAGGTGATGCGCCAGTAACAAATTGTCCTCAACGACTAATACACGCATGTTCCTCTACCTGCTCCGCAGCAATGCTGCGCTGCCGCAACCAGCACTGACATGAATCATCAGCGGCGCCGGCAGCATCAGACCGGCGGTGCCGCTGCGCGACCTCGGCCGCGCAGCGCAACGGCGTCAGAAGCGGTAGTTCAGGCCGAGGTAAACATGATCAGTGCTCTTGAGCCGCGCAGAGCCGGTTCTCATACCGGAGACATTATCCTTAAAGTCGACATCATTATGGCTGTGTCGCGTGTACCGGTAGCCCAGCTCGAGCTGCGCCTGATCGCCAATATCCTGCAGCAGTCCGGCCTGGATCCCGGCGTGCACACCCCAGTCGCGGTCGCCCGTATACCCGGTCGAGATCTGACTGAGATAGGTCGCCCCGGCCGTTACCCCGCCAAACAGACGAGTTTCTGATGTCAGCGGGAGGTAGTGATCATAGGAGACGCTGAGCGCCTGCTGACGCAGGCGAATGCCGTGGTAGCTGTCGCGCGCATAACTGTAACCCAGGTAGACGCGGCCATAATCCAGCTCCTGACCAGCCCGCAGGCTCCAGGTATCCGTGTCGTCAATGACCCGGTCGAAATTGGCCTGCGGCATCATCGCGTGAGCACGGCCGCTGGCGTGATAGTTGGCGCTGGACTCACCCCAGCCGATCCCGATGAACGAGCGTCCTGGGAGCATATCCGCAACAGCGGGCAGAGCAGTCAATCCAGCAGCAGTTAACCCAATGGCAATGGCGATCTTTTTCATTCGGCGTCCTCCGAAACGTTCTCAACGAGTAGCCGTTTCATCATAGGAAGCGGTACCTGAACTCCCGCTGTCGCTTTCCTGAACATTTCCTGAACTGATTTCCAACACTGCTCGAAACCGTCCGTTCCAGCAACAAGCTGTGATTCAGAACACAGGAGCTCGGTCGGCGCGGTGGCCCAGGCTGGTCATTCCGAGAGCTCCGGCAGCGCCGTCTGCCTGCCGAACCGCTGCAGCTGCATTTCGCGCAACCGGCTGAGCGTGCGCTGGAACGCGAACGCCAGATAGCCCTCCCGATAGAGTTCGTCCATCGGCACCGCAGCTTCGATGGCAAGCGGCACCTGCCGGTCATAACACTCGTCCACCAGCGCGATGAACCGTCGAACACTGTCATCGTGGATCGACAGCTGCGGCAGCTCTCTGCCGCCGGCGACCACCAGCTCTGCGGCATCTTCGGTACCGCGTGCAATCTTCGCCTCCTGCTGGGGTGCGCTCAGCTCGGGCACACCCTCCAGCAGGATGGCCGGGAAACGGTCGCACAGCTCGATAAAATCGGCCGCTGCAAACGGTTGCTCGCAGAGGTCCGCAAACCGGAGCCAGGCGGCAGCCGCGCTGGCATTGACGACCGGCAGCCACCGGCTGTTGAGCTGCAGCGGCGCCGTACTGACTGGCAGACCTCCGGTAAGCGCCTCGAACTCCGCCTGCAGCGCCGCCCGGTCAGCCACCCAGTAGCGCTGCCGCGGCGCCCCGGGATGCTGCCGGTGGTCGATCGGGCCAGTCACTGCCACCACGTCCATATGCGTCTTGATCGCCGCAATCGCCGGCAAGAAGCGATCGCGATTGAAGCCGTCGGCATAGAGGTCATCCGGCGGCTGGTTAGAGGTAGCCACTACGGTGACGCCACTGGCAAACAGCGCCTGAAACA
>JAJUJZ010000065.1 GCA_029265075.1 Gammaproteobacteria bacterium
ACGATATCCGCGATCTCGCCGATGAAGATGGTGTGCGAACCCGCCTCGACCAGTTGCACGGTGCGGCAGTCAAAACCGACTGCGGCCGCTACCAGGATGGGCGAACCGGTCTCTGCCTCAATCCACTCGGCACCTTCGAACCGTGCTTCGGAATCGAGCTTGCTCGCAAAACGTCCGGCAATCTCCTTATGGTCGGTGCCCAGCACGTTGACAGCAAAACGGCCAGCGTCGCGAAACGCCTCATACGAGGTATTTGAACGGTTCATGCAGCAGAGCAGCGTTGGCGGCTCGGCGGTGACTGAGCAAACCGCTGTCGCGGTGATGCCATGCCTGACACCATTCTTGTCCTTGGTAGTGATAACGCAGACGCTGGCTGTCAGGCGCCGCATCCCCTGCTTGAAAAGTTCGGGCGAAATAGTCATGGGTTTCCCCTTATGTCGAATTGCGCCGGTTACACCGACCGTTAATTCTCAAAATAATTCGCGGCAGTATCTGACATACCTTCCATGGAAGCAACAATTGATACCTCCCCTGCCGTTCAGCGACCGCTCAGATTGGTCGCTGCCAGCACCGCATGAAGTTCCGAGGTCAGCCACTGCGCTGCGATGCCCGGTGGTGTGTCGCGTTTGTGAACAGCATACATGGAGATCAGCTGCTCGGGCACATCCTTCAGCTGCAGCTGCCTGACCTTGCCTTTGGCAAGATAAGGCTGAATCTGATGGTGCGGCATGAAGGCCCAGCCGAAACCTTCAAGAAGAAAATCGAGGCGCGACTGTTGACTGGTGAAATACCATTCATTGGGGCCACTGACAGGGCCCCGAATACCTCGGGTGGTCAGCCGTAACTGCGTATGAGGGAGCCGCTCTTCCGGTGTGATTGCGCCTTTGATCTGAGCGAGCGGGTGGGAGACTGCGGCAGCTGGCACCATTAGAATCTGGCCAAGGTAGACGCGACCGAACTCATCTGTTTCTACTTCCGGATGAATCGGAAAAATCGCGAGACTCGCACTCCCCTCCCGCAGGTACTGAACTGCTGCTTTCTCACCTTCAGTCATCAGCGTGAGCGGTAGCGTTGGAAATTGGCTTTTGAGGCTTTTCAGTCCCTGCATCAGAACCGCGTTAGGCATCATTCCATCAATCACGATGGTAAGCTGCGGCTCCAGTCCTTCTACGATATCGCGCGCGCGCTGTCGGAAAGCCTCGACGCTGTTAAGTGCTATGCGCGCATCCTCCAGCAGCACCCGACCGGCAGCGGTCAGCTCCGGCTTATGGCCGGAGCGATCAAACAGCGTAACACCGAGCGCCTCTTCCAGCGTCCTGGCTGCCTGACTGATCGCGGACTGAACACGCCCCAGACGTCGCGCCGCGCCCGAAAAACTTCCGGACTCGGCAATAGTGACGAAGACCCGAAGCTGATCCAGCGTCACCCTGTCGAGCATGCTCGTCACGCGCTCCTATCATGGTTGGTCAAAACCAGAACAACTCCGGATAGGCGATCAGCCGTCCAGCTGCAATGGTCAGAGTCCACAGCGTCATCGACAGCGCGGTCGAGATTTTCCCGGCCAGCGGTGCGGCACCATTCAGATTCCATCCTGCGACGCCGGAATAGACCCGCACATGGAAGAACAGCGCGTTGATACCAGCCACCGCGATCAGCACCATCTTAAGTACGAAGAACGGGTTCTGAACATTGTCCTCGGCGTAAGCCACAAACAGGCTGAAGCCCGAAAATGCCACCAGCGCGAAACCCACCCAGGTCAGGCGCAGCAGGTAGCGGCCGGCCAGCTCGGTCGCCGACAGATGCTTACCGAGCCCAAGCATGCGCAGGTCGGTCAGCACGATCGACCCGAACAGCAGAGCAACCCCGATCAGGTGAAGTGTTTCGAAAATAGGGTAGCCCCACATCGAGTAACGCACCATTTCGGCGTAACTCGTTTCGTACAGAAATAGCCACAGAGCTTCCATTTATCCTCTCCCCGCAATGGGCTCAGTTCGAACCTTGTTCCTTCGAGCTCACGTGGCGATCCCACACCTCGTAGTCACAGTTGTAACCACCGACGACCACCTCTTCCGGAGCGCGCTTGAACACCTGCCGCCCAGTTGCTGGCTGCAACAGCACTTCCGGATCCTCCATAACGACCGTGATGTCGATGGTCTCGCCGTAATCCGGATGCTCGACCAGCCGCCACCGCTCAGTAACTTTCGCTTCTTCGGAGCGCACATACGGCCCGATCTCGTGATGAGCAGTCAGGCCGGTGGTCTCTATCACGAGTGTGTCACCTTCCCAGCGTCCCACCGAATAACCTTCGCTCGACGGGGAATAGCCATCCGGCCTGGTGCGGCCGTCGAGATGGACGACACGACGGTTATCCATGTATTCGAACAGCATGACGATGCGATTCTCGTCCTGATAGATTTCAGTGGGATAAGTCCGTGCGCGACTGGTGATCGTCCACGGCATGCCCTTCCTGACACAGAAGCGGGCCGGATCGTCGACCACCGGGTCGAAATTCTCCTGGTAGTACTCGAGCTGAGCGCGGGCCTGCTCGGTGTATTGCGGATTGTTTTCGTCGTGGCGGGTCACCAGCTCGAAGTCGGCCATTTCCCAGACGCCACTAAAGTCGGGCTTGTCTGCCGCAGCGAAGCCTGCTCCGAAGGTGGCAGCGAAACCGACCGCCAGCGCCAGGTTACGCGGCTTGAACATGCTTACTGCCAGAGTGCCAATATGTTTCATAGATACAGAACCTCCAAATGCACGTCCGCGCTACGCCAGTTAGTCTTTGCCCTGAATGTAGGCGAGCAGCTTGCCCATCGTGATGATCAGCGTCCAGATCACAATTGCCCCAATGGCCAGCGCTTTGTCGCGCCCGGTGAAAACGGGGTCGCCACTGCCCAGCAGCAGCTCACGATTGAACCGGTAATGGAATCGCGCCGTGTAGATCAGTACCACGGCGAGCAGCGCCAGCTTGATCTTCATCGGGTCGTTGACGGCAAAAACTTCAAAGAAGCCAACTGCCATATGGGTGCCGGTCAGCACCACCACAACCAGACTGGCCCACGCGAGTGGCATCACGGTGGGAATCAGGTCACGCGCCGGAATGCGGCTGCCCAGCCCTGCGACACGCAGGCTGACCACGGTAAGACTGCCAGCCAGGAAGCTGAGCGCGACGATGTGGATAACCTGCAGATACGGATAGATGATCAGCGACTCGCGAATAACAGTCGCGTAGCCGGTAGCGTGAAGCCACTCGATGAACGACATCACGGCTCTCCCCTGGGTTACGGTAGTTCGGAAGGTGTGGACTATGGTCACCGCGACACCGGGGCCGCGAGCCCATAACTACATCGTTAGGATCTGACGATCCGCGCAAAAAACGAGGGCGACCCGCTATCGGTGTCGCCCCCAGATGAATCAGTCGAGAGCCTGATCCTTACCGTCCGGATCACCGAACATTGTGCCGTCCGACAGGCGGATGGCGCGGATGTACATGATGTTGCTCTGCTCTTTGTGGGGGTGACCGATGGCGGTAACCGTCTCCCCACGCTTCACCTTGCTGAAATCCCAGCCGCGGCGGCGCAACAGGTTGGCAGCACTGGTTTCGAGTTCATAGACCACTTCCTGGCCAGACTCGTCCGTTACTACCAGATCGATATGCCCATGCGGGTTGCGGAAGGTCGCCTTCTTGACAACCCCCGTAACCTCATCCCGGGTTTCCAGGTTGAATGCAGCCGGCGAGTGGTGAGCCTCGGCCGGCGTCGCCAGCATTGCGGCCGAGAACACGAGGCCGGCAGCGAGTGCGAAGATATTTTTCATCAAGTTGCCCTCTGTCTAAATGACTCGATCGTTACGGCTGACTCGATCAAGCTAACGGAGCGATTGCGCCTGCCGTTGAGGCCCAATATCAGCAATTCCGAGCTATCTGTCAATCCGATATTTTATGATCAATTCAATCACAAATTGTGAGAGAACCGGAAAACCTGAGCCGCGGCCCCATAGGGCGCCGCGGCTCATGGTTATCTGACGGTCGGCGCCTCGCGCTTACACCGTCTTCCAGTTTTCATCGCTTTTGAGCATCCGGTCGTAAGCGACCACGTGGGACAGATCTTCAGCGTTGAGTCCCAGTGCCTCACCGCTTTTCTCGTGCTTGTCCACGGCATTGAGCAGAATGCGACGGAGACGTACGACTGCCAGATCGGCCGGCACGAGGTGCTCTTTCGAGCGATCGACTTCACGTAGGGACAGCGACATGGCCACGTCTTCCATCTCCACGCCCGGGTAACCACTCCAGTTGGTCTTCATGCTTTCCCGGTCCTGCATCATATTGTGCGGCCACTCCATCTTGACCCAGCAGGTTTCTTCGTCATACAGGTCGTTGGCGAAGCCCAGGAACGCCTTGGCCCATTGCGGATCGATCGGCGCGTCGTGACGATAGGCGATCTGATAGGTCGCAGTGGTCGTATCGGTCATCGGCACATCCATCAACACGATGGTGAAGTCGCCACCGGGGATGTAACGCATGCACGGCAGGAATACCACGGTCTGACGAGCGTGCTTGACACCCTCCTCGCCCGGGACGTCACGGAAGGCGCAGTAGCGGAAGCCGTACTCAGTGTTCTCGATGTCATAGGTAGGTGCCAGCGCATCCCATGCAGACGGCTCGGCTTTTTCACCCTTGGCCTGAGCAACCCACGACTGACGCACGTGGTTAGTGTGCAGCATGCCAACGTGCGAGCTGTCGACACCGCCTTCCCACAGCGCCAGGTAGTTGGCGTGGGTGTTGGCGCGGATCGCGTAGCGGTTGGACTCGGGCACGTTGAAGAAGTCGAACGTACGGAACGGCGGCTCGAGCTCTTTCGGGCCGATGTAGGTCCAGATCAGGCCGGCAGCTTCGCGTACCGGGTAAGCGGGCGCTTTGTGCTTCTCACGGTAGGCGCAATCGGCGTGGTTCGGGGTGTCAAGGATGTTGCCCTCAACGTCGAACTTCCAGCCGTGATAAATGCAGCGCAGACCACCCTCTTCGTTACGGGCCAGGCCCAGCGATACACCGCGGTGCATACATGCGTCGTCCAGCACGCCCACTTTGCCTGAAGTATCGCGAAACACTACGAACCGCTCACCAAGCAGCCAGGTGGTAAGCGGCGCCGAATCCGGTTCTGCAACCTGCGATGAAAGCGCGATGGGCAGCCAGTAGCGGCGCATCAGGTTACCCATGGGCGTACCCGGGCCGGTTTCGGTCAACAGTTTGCTCTGTTCAGCTTGCATATAGCACCTCTTCGATTCTTCTAATCCAACCACCGCCCATGAGCGGTCCAGTCCAGCGTCTCGCCAGCAATCTTCCACGGAAGATTCAGAGATGTCAAGGCTGGCGCGGCCTTGAAAGGAGTACGCTGCTCAGCCGGACAGGCCGGCTGCAGCGACCGGTCCTGGGATCTCATCCCGGCAGCCGGGTCTTCCAGGTAAAAAACGACCGGTAATACGGGTATACCGCGTAAATCATCACCGCCATGATCAGCAGAATAACCGTAGCAGTTGCCCTGCCCTGGAAGTCCGCCTTCAGGAACATGCCGCTCCAGAAAATCACACCATTGATGGGGATCGCGGCGAGCACGCTCAGCGCCACAAAGCGGTTTGCAAGCAAGGCGATACCCACGATGATCTCCATGATCTTCACCAGGTCAAAAAGACCGGTGGCTATCAGTGCGGAGATCAGATCTCTGGTCAGCGATGCGGCGCCCGGCGGCTGCTTGACCCACTCGACGTAGTAGTTGAGGCCATGCATCAGATACCACGCACCAAAGAAGGTCTGGCAGGCAAACGCGAAATAAATGAAATGCTTGTTATCGCGCAGGTTCATGCTCAGCTCCAGTTCAGCCGTATTGCCGTGATGCGCCTCAGGCCTGCCACGGCAGTGCCCCGGTCCAGCGGAACACCTCGCGCCGCGCAAACAGCCACTCGCCGTCCACTTTGACGCAATCGCTGACGTAATAACCCATCGCGCGCAGAGTGACATTGCCACCATTGGCATCGCTTACCGGCATCAGGTAGTAGGAGTAGACCTTGACGCTGTTACCGGTGTAATCACGAAAGTGATGATGATCGGTCAGATGCTGCCACCCGGCATCACCGCGCATTTCGAAACCGGTTCTGATGAAGGCTTCAATGGCCGCGCGCCCCTGCCCGCGCGGCGTTCCAAAAATCTCCAGAACCCCGTCTTCGGTGAAGGTACCTGCGAAAGCGGCTGCATCGCCACAATCGTAATACCAGGCATACAAACCGATCAGCTCGATGATGGCCAGCTTGTCTCCCGCGCCAATCCGGGCCGGTTTGCCGGCCGGTACAGGCGCCGTCTGTGCTCCCAACGCCGCACCGGTCAGCCCCAGCCCTGCAGCACCTGCCAGCGCTATCGTCATACGGCGCCGCGAAACAGTCACCTCGCCCGCCTGATCAACCTCTTTACTCATGCCTGATGCTCCTTTTTACCAAACAACGCGGCTGCTCTCGCAGCCGCGTTTCTCCGTCAGAAGTGAACGGTCAGTTCGACACCCACTTCGCGCGGGCGGCCGATATCAGCCTGCTCGAAACCGAAGAAGGTCTCGGCAGGGTTGCCACCAAAGCCGGTCACCTTGTAGTACTTGTCGGTCAGGTTGGTACCGACCAGTGCTAGCTCCCATTTACCGGATGCCGGCTCATAGGCGATACGGCCGTTGAGCAGGCCATACGACGGCAGATAGAAACCGTTGACAGCACTGTCGTTGTTGAACTGCTTGTCCTTCCAGCCCCAGTCGAGGTTCATGCTGAGCTGGGCGCCACTGGCCAGTGGCTGGTCGTAGCTGAACCCGATGTTGTACGAGTATTCCGGCGTACGCTGGAACGGAGTGTCCTTATTCAGCGTGGTCGCGCCGCCGAGGTCGTCGTAGGAAGCATCAATCCAGCCGCCCCCGGCTCGCAGCGTCAACCGATCGGTCAGCAGCGCCGTCAGCTCGAATTCAATACCTTCCATCGTGGCGCTGGCCGCATTCTCGGTGAACTGCACCGGAACACCATTCACGACGCGCGGAGCAGTGGTCTGGATATCTTCATACTTGGTATGGAAATAGGTCGCGTTGAAGCGGACTCGTCCATCAGCCAGCTCTGAGCGGAAACCAGCTTCGTACGTCCAGAGCTCTTCGGGATCGTAGGGCAGGATACCGTTGTTGGGGATGTTTGCCTGTGGCCGGTTGTTCATGCCACCCGACTTGAAGCCCTTGGCTGCGGAGAGATATACCATCACGTCGTCGTTGATCTGGAACTCGGTACCGAGACGCGGCGTCACGCTGCTCCAGCTCTCGTTGTTCTCACCAACGAGCGGACCGTATGCGGAGTAGAAGTCTTTTTCGTCTTCACTCCAGCGCAGACCGAGCGTGAAGCTCAGGCGGTCTGTTGCCTTGAAAGTGCCCTGGCCATAGATTGCCTTGGAGGTCGTTTCCAGATCGATGAACTCAACCAGTGCTCCATTAGGAACACCGGGATTTAGTCGCAGGTTGGTGAACTCGGCTTCTTCCACCATATAGAACAGACCGCTGACCAGCTCGAGGCGGCCATCGAACAGCGAGCCATTGAATTGGAACTCCTGCGACCAGTTTGAGAACTCGGTGTCCTGCTGGGTCTGGTAGAGGTTGTAGGTACTGAGATCCCAATCCTGATAAGCGCTGCTTTCGTTGTCGCGGAAACCGGTCAGCGATTTGATCGACCAGTTCTCATTGAGGTTGTGCTCCGCCGTCAGGGTGATACCGAACGACTCGACATTGGCATAATCGGGCTTGTCGCCGCCCTCAACCGTGTATTTGTCACCCGTTACTGCACGGCTATAGGTGGGATCGCCGAGCAGATTCGGATAGATGTGGGTCGGATCACGGCGCGGAATTACGCGTGCGACACCGTCGTTCTTCGTTTCGAGCACGTCAGTTGCAAGGTTGACATCCCAGTCATCGGTCTGCCAGCGCAGCTGAGCGCGGGCTGCGGTAATTTCCGAGTTACCCATTTTAATGCCGTCGATCTGGCGACGGATGAAGCCGTCGCGGCTCTTCGACGCGACAGTAAAGCGACTGGAGAGCTCGTCGGTCAGCGGGATGTTGACGATACCTGTTACGTCACGACGGTCGTAACTGCCGATGGCACCGATGAATTTTCCGCCGAACTCCGGCTCGGGTTTGGCGGTGACGTAACGGATCGCACCACCGGAAGTGTTCCGACCGAACAGAGTGCCCTGCGGGCCGCGCAGTACTTCGATCTGTTCGACGTCAACCACATCGAGCAGCGCGCCCATCGCACGCGGATAATAGATGTCGTCGATGTAAACCCCTACCCCGCTCTCCTGGTAGACCCAGCCCTGACCGCCGCCAACGCCGCGGATCGAGAAGCTGGCCCAGCCGTTACTGCCCATGCCGGTGCCGGTGCTGATATTGGGGATGAAGGCGTCCAGATTGCCGAGGTCGGTTACACCCATGTTCTGCAGCTGGTCAGAACTGACCGCCACCACCGAGATCGGTGTCGACTGGAGTGATTCTGTGACACGGCGGGAGGTAACAACCACCTCTTCAAGCGCGGCCCGGCCCGCGCGTTGCTGCTGTTCCTGCGCCGCGGCGTCGACGCTGATCGAGGCTACTGCGATCGCTGCAGCGAGCACAGAGCGTCGCGGCAAACGGGCAAACAGGCTGTGGGTATGATGCGCAACTGTCATGGCAACTCTCCTGGAGTATGCCCCGACTCAGAAGCGTTCTGATCTATGACGAACCGCAGGACTGCAATGCAGCGTTGACCACGATGACGCTGTGATTTGAGTTATACGACGCTGATCCATCCACTCGTCATTAATCGATCACTGCTGGGTTCAGAGCTATTTATCAGTGTTATATGTTCAATATGCTTTGAGCGTTCCGGTGGTCCTGCTTCGCTGGCGGCGGGGCAAACCGCCGCCAGCTCCGTCGGCGCAGCCCGGACCACTGCGCCAACGACTGTTTTGATTACGGCTGTTCCAGCAGGCTCAGCCCGGCTTCTGCTTGCTGGTCACCGCGCTGGCAATATCATCGAACGAGACGCACTCCGGCTGAGCCTTCATCCGGAACAGGCCAAAGAAGTACGGCAGATAAGCCCACATCGGGATACCCCAGAGCAGCACCATGGCAACGCCAAAGGCGATGGCGTTCGGCGTGCCGAGCAGGATGAAGTCGGTGAATGCGATAACGAATACCAGCGGCGCCATAACCGCCAGCGCCAGCGGCACGAAGATATTGAAGATGAACAGCAGTCCGGTAACGATCTCGATGATCTTCACGTATTCGAACAAGCCGGACAGCACCAGGCCATTCATGAGTTCGAAAGCCGGACCGGAGCGCGGGCTTGAGATCGGCAAAATCCCCAGCCACATGTTCATGCCGTTCAGAAACAGAAAGATGCCGAGCACGATCCGGACCGCGTGTACTGTCTTAATCATCGCCTCACCGTTAAGCGGATTGTCATACAAACGCGGATCTTCCTCGGAAGGTTAGTTCTTGTCAAGGTGGCGTGGCTTTTTTCTTTCGGTAGCGGCAGACTCCATGCTGTTGTCAGCTCGATGAGCTGCCAACGAAAAGCAGCCGCAAAACTTGCCAAGCGAAAGGCGCTCAATTAGCCTCAGCTGCTTGGGAGTACTAACGAAATAAGGAAGGGTATGACGGACTTAGATGATCTGCTCGGTCGCTGGACCGGAGGCGGTGCGCGCGAAGAGCAGGACTTTCTGCAGGTGGCTATTGGTATCGTGCTGCTGAGCCAGATTGTGGGGAAGGAATTCCACAAAATGGTTAATGACAAGGTCGGGCTCGGGGCCGGTGATGTGCGCATCCTTCTGGTACTGAGGCGTGCTGACCGCCATGAGCTGCGCCCCACGGATCTCTTCAAGCGACTGCTGATCACATCGGGGGCCGTCAGCAAGCAGGTAGACCGGCTTGAGGAGCGCGGGCTGGTGGTACGTGTCCCCAATACTCAGGAAAAACGAGGCCAGCTGGTCCGCCTGACGCGGAAGGGAAAGAACCTCGCCGACAAGGTGCTAAGCACCCGTGGTGAAGAATTTGGTGCCGCCTGGATTGCCTTTCGCAGCCTGCCGCAGGCTGAGCAGAATCGCGGAGTCAATTTCGTTCGGGCACTGCTCGAAAAGCTGGCACCCGAACTGCCGACAGCGGGCTGATTGCACACAGGCGCCCAGCCCGCCGCATTGAACCTCAGCCAAACACTGTGCAGGAGACGCTCGGCACGGGGATTCGCTTCCCCGTGTCGGTCAATGTCCCGCTGGCCGGGTCTCGCCGAAACACCGCCACTTCAGCACTGAGCTGGTTCGCGACCAGCAGAAACTTACCGTCCGGCGCAATCGCCAGGTGTCGCGGCGTATCGCCACCCACTGGCACCCAACTGCTCAGCGTTGCCCGCCCCCGCGTTTCGTCGAAAGCAAAAACCGTCACCGTCTCGGCGCCGCGGTTGGTGATGTAGAGATATTTACCTTCCGCGTCAAACGCCACTTCCGCGGGCTGACTGGCCCCCTCAAAGTCGGCAGGCAGCGTTGACAGCGTCTGTACAGCGATGACGCTGCCAGCTTCCGCGTCGTAGGCAAACACCGACAGCGTGCTGTCGAGCTCATTGACGACACAGAGGAACTGACCCGACGGGTGTACCGCCATGTGACGCGCGCCAGCACCGGAACTGACCTGCGCAAAAGGCTGGCCGGCAGGTGTGAGGCTGCCGCTGGCCTTGTCGATGTCATATATGAAGACCCGATCCAGTCCCAGGTCACAGACGAACAGCCGCTCCCCGCTGGGATCGGTGTAACTGCTGTGTGGCCAGGGTGCGGACTGGCGCGGTCGAGCCCCCTTGCCTTCATATCTGGGATTGGCAGCCGCCGTCCCTGGAACGCCATTGGCATCCACCGGGAAGGTGGTTACCGTCGGGCCCAGCGGGTTGGCGACCGACAGCAGACGTCCATCGGCGCTGATATTCACGTGGGCTGTGAACGCACCTTCCGTGGAACGTCGGTCCAGCAGCGACAGCTGACCATCGCCACCGATAGCGTAGGTCGCGAGTGCCCCGGTGCTGTTGTCGTCTGCGGTCAGCTGCCGCTCCGCGGCATAGAGCCGCGGCAGCGTCGGATGCTTGCAGAGGAACGAGGGGCTGAACAGCCCCCCTACCGTCTGTACCGGTCTGGCTTCGAGCGAATCCGGGTCGAACTGCCAGACGTAGATACCCTCTGACGGTGCACCACCCATGAAGCCGCCAGTAAAGGTACCGAAATAGAGATACATCATTCACGCTCCGTAAGTTACCCCACCTTGACGACGGGATTCTCGAGTACGCCCACACCGTCGATCTCGATGCGAATATGATCGCCATCTGCCAGGAATGCCGGCTTGCCGCTGCTGGGGGGCGGCGAACCGGTCAGGATCAGATCCCCCGGCTGCAGCGTCAGGTGCTGCGACAGATAGTTGATGAGCTGCGGCAGCTTGAAGATGGCACGCGAGCTGTTCGATTCGGTCATCAGCTCCCCATTCTGGTACTGGCGGATATCCAGCGAATGCGGATCAGCAATCTCATCGGCCGTGACGATGCACGGACCCATGGGAGCGAAGCTGTCGAAAGTCTTCGCCATCATGTAAGGGCCGGGTGAGCCGAGGAAGTTCTGCAGCCGGTGACTGAACGCGGTGACGTCATTGACGATGGTGTAGCCAGCAACATGGGAGAGCGCATCTGCCTCGCTGATATCACTGCCGCCCTTGCCAATGACTGCGGTCAGCTCCGGCTCGACAACGATCTGATCACCGACACGCGGCAGCTTGATCGGCTCGCCCGGACCGGTGATGGCACTGGCGTATTTCGAAAAGAAGATCGGCACCTGCGGCAGGGTCGCAACGGCCGGGTTCGGGTAGTTCACCCATGCGCAGATAATCTTGGGCGGGTTGACCAGCGGCGCCAGCAGCTTGCGGCCGCCCTGTGCTTTGTCCGCCTGCTGGCTTACCAGCTGGCCAAGCTCTGCCAGGCGTGCGCTGCCCAGGCTGATCAGCGCCAGCGTATCGCCCGGCGCCGCTTCGCGCTCCAGGCCGGGAATCACTTCGTGGAGGTCAACGATGCCATCACCAATCAGAGCACCGGTTCTGACGTTGTCATCCACAGCAAAACGGACGAGCTTCATCTTATTCTCCTTGCGAGGGGTAGGCGGGCAGCAGGGTGGCCTGATGCCCGCAAGAAAGCGCGGGCCTGCTCAGCAGGCCCGAAGATGCGTGGTTACATCGGACGCAGGGTCAGACGTTGACCGGCTCGTGACCCCAATTACTGGGCCCCGGGTAGACCGCAAACTCCCAGCTGTCCCGGTCTTCGACGACCTTGCCACCGTAACCGAACTCCATACGGAAGCCGGCCGGCGTCAGGAAATAGAAGGAACGCACATGATCGTTGGAGTGTTCGCCCAGCGTCTGGGACAGCACCACGCCGAGCTCGTCGAGTGCTTCATAGGCGCGCTCCACCTGCTCCAGCGATTTGGCCTGCAGCATCACGTGGTCGATCTGACCACCTTTCAGACCCAGCGCCTCGTTGATGAGGGCCAGGCTGTGGTGACGATTGTTACAGGAGAGGAAACGCAGGTCGGCGTTTACTTCTTTCCAGTCGATCTCGTCGACCTCGAAGAAACCGAGTACCTCTTTATAGAAGCTCAGCGCTTTCTGCAGATCACCACACGCCTGGACCAGGTGACCAAGCCCAAACACGCCGTTGTCCCCTTCCCCGCACACGAAGCCAAAATCGGCTTTCTGCTCGAACGGCTGTTCGATGAAGAGCTCTACCGGGAATCCTGCCGGGTCGGTGAACGTTGCAATCTCCTGCGCACTACGCTGAGCGCACACTTCTGCACTGGCACGCGCAACGGGCAGGTCGGCAGCCTCAACCGCGGCAACCAGCTTCTCCAGCGCTGCTTTGTCTTCAACTTCCCAGCCCACAGCAGCCATGCGGTCGCTGTCGCCCGGGCGCAGCATCAGGCGGAAGTCACGTCCATCGAGACGCACCTTCAAGGAGCCATCGCTACCCTGGAGCACAGGCGCCTGATAAAGCTTCTCGAAGATATCCTTCATCGCCGGAAGCTTATCGGGGGTGATATCGAAAACGATATAGGCCAACTGCTTTACTGCCATGTCCTACTCCTTATTCTCTGGCCTTCAGGGTAGTCCCGAATATGGCCGAGCCTAGACTGCCTTTCTGTTATGGCCAGGTGACGAGGGACAGAAAATCGCCTCGAACTCCTGGTTGCTCATGCGCTGCACGCGCCCGCTGGTGAGACGCACATGGCGCCAGCCCAGGTCCGCTGCCATTTCGGACTCTCCCGAAAGAATGGCGAGCAGGATCGTTCGGTGCTCCTTGAGCGACACCCGGATCTCGTCCTCGGAAAGCGAATGCAGGAAAGCAATACGGAAACGGGAGCGACGCAGCCGGCGCCATTCGGCAGCCATGATCTCGTTGCCCGACAGATCCATCAGCCCGCCGTGAAAATGGGAGTCATGTTCGGCGAACAACTTAAGATCCATGTTGCGCTCGAGCTCGTCGATCTCGTCGATCAGCCCCAGCACCAGTTCGCGCGAGCCAGGCTCATTGATGCGCTCAGCGGCACGGCGAGCGGCAAAGGACTCAAACAGGCCACGAACCTGGAAAAAGTCGGCCATGTCCTTGCGCGTCACCGCGCGCACGACAGCTCCCCGGTTGGGCACCAGCTCGATGAGACCATCGGCGGCCAGCTTGTTCATCACTTCGCGGACGGCACCCCGTCCCACACCGATTTCTTCGGTCAGGCGCGCTTCGGTCAGGCGCTCATTTGCGGCAAAGTGGCCGGACGTAATCCGCTCGGAAATAATGTCGTAAGCACGCTCAACAACCGAGCGTTTAACACCGGCCTCAGCAGTTGCTCTGCTCATTTGAACACTCCTTGTCGAACTTGTAGGACAATACTCTAGTCCTGTGCTAGGCTCGGGTCAAGCCGTTCTCCCCTCGCGCTTCAGGGGCTTTAAAAGAGCGAGCTGACCGCAAAATCAGGGCCTCAATTGCTTTGTTAGACAATCAATTCACCCTGCCACTAACAACTCTGGAAGATGAACATGATTTTTGACAGTCACGCCCATCTCATCTGTGCAGATCAGACGGCCTATCCGCCCAAACCGTTGCGCGGCGAACTTCAGCCGGGCGAGTTCGATGACCCGATGACAGCGGAAAAGCTGCTGGGGCTGATGGATCAGGCGGGTGTCGCGCGTGCCTGCGCGGTGCAGCGTGCCCATGTCTACGGCTACGACAACAGCTATATCATGGACATGGCTGCGCGTTATCCGGACCGGTTTCTGGCAGTCACCGTCCTCAACGCGGTCGATCCGGCCACACCGGACACGCTCCGTCAACTGGCGCGCGAGCGCAATATCCGCGGCGTGCGCTTCTCCTCGGCCTCGTTCCCCAGCGGCCCGCTCGACTGGCTCAACTCTGATGCCGCGTACAACTCCTGGAAGGCGGCCACCGACCTCGGTCTGCCGGTCTGCATCCATGTGCTGTATGTTCAGCGCGCCGAAGTATTGCC
>JAJUJZ010000204.1 GCA_029265075.1 Gammaproteobacteria bacterium
GCGGCCAGCAGAACCCGGTCGCGGGTCGCCACGTCAGCCGGCAGATCGGCTTCATTGAAAAATGGCCCGCGCGAAGTGCCGCCGCGCATGAACAGACAGGGAATGGCCGTTTGCGTCATCTCGAGATCCGGGCTGGTTGAATTCAGAGGCGTGTCATTCTCGGCTCAGGGAGGGGGGTTGTCTAGGGCCTAGCCGCCATAGCTGCTATCTCATTTCGGCATACAACCCCGCTCTGCACGCTCGAAATCTCCCGCTCATCCTGCCACAGCGCGGGATTGGCTGTGGTCGTAAAATGACCATTCATTGAGCCGGCGCAATAATTTTTGCATTACCGGGTGGTGCGCCTGCAGGGGTGGTCTCGCGCTGGTGGATCAGAGCGCCGTCCCCCCGGGGGGCGGCTACGCCCGCGGGTAGGGTCCGGCGCGCGGCCGATCCGCCTGAGGCAGGTAGCTACGGCGCCGTGACTGCGTGCAGCTCTGCCACCAGCTGCTTTAACAGCGCGGCGGCTTCTGCTACCAGCGGCGTCCGCCGTTTCTGCGAACTCACAGCCAGGCAGAGCACACTGGTCAGCTGCGGATCGCACAGCGGGCGGATGGTGAGTTCGGCAGCACGGGCCGACACCCGGACCGCCTCCGCGCTGAGCACGCCGTGGCCATAGCCGGCCGAGACCAGATCGATGATCGAGGGCACGCTGGCGACTTCCCAGGCGATGTTGAGTTTAAGGCCAGAAAGCGCCGCCTGCGCCTCGACCAGCTTGCGAATGGTGTGCGCGCCATCGGGAACGATGAGCGCGTGCTGTGGCAATGCGTTTAACGGCAGGGGTGGCAGCGCACCGTCGGGCTTGCCGGGTGACACCAGACAGAGCACCTCGTCCAGCAGTGGCGTGGTGGCAATCCCCTGCAGCGGGTCCGGATTATGGACCAGACCGATGTCGACGCGCCCCGTCGCCAGCCACTCACTGATATGGGTGGACAGCCCCTCGACAATGGCGAGCCGGGCATGCGGCAGCCGCTGCTGAAACGCCGCCACCAGCGGCAGCGTAAGCTGGCGGCCGATGCTGGGCGGGATGCCTACCACAACGCGCCCCGCCAGCTCGCCGCCACGCATATCTTCGCGCGCGCGTTCGACCTGCTGGAGAATGCCCGTGCCGTGTTCGAGCAGCCGCCGTCCCGCCTCGGTGACCAGCACACCGCGCCCGGTACGCTCCAGCAGACGGGTGCCGAGCTCCTCCTCAAGCGCGCGCACCTGACGGCTGAGTGCCGACTGCGCAATGTTCAGCATCAGGGCGGCCTGGCTGAAACTGCCGAGCTCGGCCACGCGCATGAAATATTCGAGCCGTTTGAGATTCATCGCTTGCCGGGTTGAGGACACCAGCTCGCATACTAGTCAGCGGCCCGGGCTGACGCCAATCGAGCTTCTCATTTCTGATCCGACAGCTGGCCCTCAGGCAGCGCCAGCGCCAGCAGCAGGGTCAGCAGCGACAGCGCTGCGGTGGCCAGCTGCAGCTGCTGAAACGTATTTTCGATGCTGGCGCGCAGCTGCGTCGGGTCGACGCCGGGGGTCGGGGAAAGGACCTGGCGCAGCAGTTCCGATAAAAAGTCGCTGGCTTCGCCGGCCATGGGTGGCAATTGCAGGTCTGCCTGATGCAGCAGGGCGAGCAGCAGCGACGTGAGCACGGCGACACCCACGGTCGGCCCGAGAGTCCGGAACAGCGAATAGGAACCGGTGGCAATACCGATCTGGTCGCGTCGGACGCTGTTCTGGATGGCGATCATCGAGTTGGGGAAGTGCATGGCGCCGGCGAAGCCGACCAGGAAGGTCGCGATCATCATCGGCCACACATCGGTCGGTCCCAGCAGCCCGACAGCCATCATCGACAGTCCGACGATCACCGACCCGGTAAGGTGAATGGGGCGATAGCGACCGGTGCGCGCCATCAGGTGGCCGGTGAAAATGGCGCCGCACGGTACACCGAAGGAGACCGGAATCAGGTA
>JAJUJZ010000211.1 GCA_029265075.1 Gammaproteobacteria bacterium
ACCGCAGAAAGAACACCAGCGCCACCGCGAGCAGCGCGGCGCTGATAAGCAGGGCCGGATGATAACTGCCCTGGGTATCGAAGATACGGCCGATCCAGACCGGACTGAGACCGGCGGCCACAATAAAGGCCGAATATTGCCAGCTGTACGCTCGCCCGTAGGTCGCTATCCCGAAGTAGCGGGCGGTGAAGTAGCCCAGCAGATCGGCTTCCGCGCCCATGGCGATACCACAGCCGGCCGCTGCATTGGCAACCACCGGCCAGTTGCGGGCAAACTCGGCACGGCGTGTGAGCGCAGCACCTGCATCAGCAATGGCTGCGGCAGAAACATCACCAGCCGCTTGCATGCGAATTCCCCCGCATCCGGCAGAGCATCGGCCACACTTGCCACTACTTTTTTATCTGGAGCTGATCTGATTGCGACTGGCCGGTCGCGGTCTCGCGCCGTTGCGGCCAGCCTCAGAGCATAAATCCATCCGCGCTGCTAACGGATGGAATTAATCGATGAATACCATCACGCTTGGCGATACCCATTCAGCCTTCATCGACCGTTTCAGCATCCTGCCGCTTGACGACCTTGTGCTGATCTTCGCTCAGTCCATATTTCCAGTAGCTCGACACATAGAAACGCGAACGTTCGATGCCGCGCCCGCGCAGGTAGGCGCGCATTTCTCGCATGGTTTCAAATTCGGTGGCAGACCAAGCTGCGGCTGCACCATCGCGCCATGCTACCGACTTCGCCGCAGCTGCCAGCACGCTGTCACCTTCACCCGGGTGCGGGTTGACCACCCACTGGATGTCGAGGCCGGCGGGGGCCTGCAGCGATTGCCGGTCAGCTTCGTCAATGATTTCCAGCACTGCCACGCCCTGAGCGTCAGCCGGCAGCAGTTCGAGGTTGACGCTGATTGCCGGCAGCGCCGTCATGTCACCGACCACGAAAAACCAGTCTGCGGTGGGATCAAGTGTCTTGCGGGGCCCTGGCCCGCCCACTTTGATCTCTTCGCCGGGGCGCACGTTGGTTGCCCAGTGTGCCGCGAGACCGTGATCACCATGCAGCACGAAATCGACATCGATCTCGCCCTGCTCGTGGCGCTGTTTGCGAACCGTGTAGGTGCGCACGCCGCTGCCACGTTCGGATTCAATAAAGAGCTTGATATAGGCGCCTTCCTGATCGGCGGGAAATCCCTGATAGCCAGGACCACCGAGTGTGATGCGCCGCATGTTAGGCGTCACGTCCTGCTGCCGAAGTACAGTCAGCAGACGTGGTTGGGGTTTTGCCATAGACATACTCTCAATAAGGGCGGCCTCATGCCGCCGAGTGGATATTTCTGACAGCCGGGGATAGCCTGCTGGCAGAGTTGAGCGAGCGGGGTCACCGCGCAGGCTCAGGGACGCGTCGGGTACAGAACCATACCATGCGGCTTGAGCGTCTCGATCTCAACCTGCTCATTGTGTTCGACCTGTGACCGGCTGCGCCGAGGATGAGGCTATGATTGAGGCGGTGCACCGGGTTATGGTGCGCGATCCGCGCCGCAGTGACGATCTGGAAATCAGCGTCAGGGCTGATGCCACCGGGGTCCAGGCACAACGCCGTACCGGGG
>JAJUJZ010000019.1 GCA_029265075.1 Gammaproteobacteria bacterium
CCGCCGACCGTGGCCGTGGCGGCACTGGCCAGCAGCGGCCCGACGGTCAGGCCGGGCAGCAGGCCGACCAGTACGCACAGTGCCACCAGTATTTCGACAGGGACTTTCATGTAGCGGGGCGGCTCATGCGGTGGAAACTTCGGCAGGTTCACCGGTTCGCCATTGAAGAACACGTCGTGAATGAAGCGCAGCGAATAAGCCACCGAAAAGATGCCCGCCACCGTAGCCGTCAGCGGGAGCAGGAACTGCGCTTTACCCAGCTGATCGAGCCCCAGTGTTTCGGTGAAGAACATCTCCTTGCTGAGGAAACCGTTCAGCAGCGGCACACCAGCCATGGCGGCTGCCGCGACCATGGCCAGTACCGCTGTATGCGGCAGGTATTTCCACATGCCATTGATGCGCCGCATGTCGCGGCTGCCGGTTTCATGGTCGATGATGCCGGCCGCCATGAACAGCGAGGCCTTGAAGGTGGCATGGTTGATGATATGGAACACCGCGGCGACCGCCGCGAGGTCGCTGCCCAGGCCGAACAGCAGCGTCACCAGTCCGAGATGGCTGATGGTGGAGTAGGCCAGCAGTCCCTTGAGGTCATGCTGGAACAGCGCCGTATAGGCACCCACCAGCAGGGTGATGGCACCGGTGCAGCTCACCAGATAGAACCAGAGCTCGGAGCCCGCCAGCGCCGGATAAAGCCGCGCCAGCAAAAATACGCCCGCTTTCACCATGGTGGCCGAGTGCAGATAGGCGGAAACGGGGGTTGGGGCGGCCATCGCATGCGGCAGCCAGAAGTGGAACGGAAACTGCGCCGACTTGGTGAACACGCCCAGCAGGATCAGCCCCAGCGTCAGCGGGTAGAGCGGATGACTGAGGATCAGCTCACCGCTCGCCAGTACCGTGCTGAGGTCGAAGCTGCCGACTATCCACCCCAGCAGCAGCACGCCAGCCAGCAGTGCCAGCCCGCCGCTGCCGGTGATCGTCAGCGCCATGCGGGCGCCGCGGCGCGCTGCCGGAAGATGGCCCCAGTAGCCGATCAGCAGGAACGAAACCAGGCTGGTGAGCTCCCAGAACACCACCAGCAGCAACAGGTTGTCGGCCGTCACCACGCCGAGCATGGCGCCCATAAAGAGCAGCAGCAAGCTGTAGAGGCGTGGCAGCGAATCGCGCGGTGCCAGGTAGTAGCGTGCGTAAAGAATGACGAGGAGCCCGATGCCCAGCACCAGCAGTGCAAACAGATAGGCCAGCCCGTCGAGGCGCAGGCTGAAGTCGAGGCCGATGGCGGGAATCCACGCGACCGAGAAGCGCAGGCCGGTGCCGCTGAATACGGCGTCGGTCTGGGTCAGCAGCAGCGCGAGCGCCGCCAGCGGTGCCACGACGGCGTTCCACGCGGTAAGGTTGCGCGACTGACGCATCAGCAACGGCAGCGCGGCTCCAGCCCAGGGCAGCAGCGCAATCAACAACAGGTTCATCCACAGCTCCGATCCATCATCATCCGGCATCGCATCGCGGACGAGGCCTCGGAAGCTGACACTTCCTCAGCGCTCGGTCTGACAGAAGCGCGGTGGATCGCAGAAGTGGGGATAGACCAGCGGACGGGCGCGCGTACCGGCCATGGCGGCGAGTGTTGTCTGTTGCGACGACTGCATTGGAGTTCCGGACGCGCAGAAATGAGGATGTTCCGAGTCTATAGAAAAATTTCGGCGCGCAACAGACGAGCGGTGACACCGGGTTGAGTCATTCGGCAGCCGCATGGTCTCTTATCAGAGCGGGAGCGAAGGCGGCGGCATCAGACCAGACGGGAGGCAGCGATGGGACTGTTAGTAAAAGGCCAGTGGCACGACGAGTGGTATGACACGGAGGCCCATGGCGGCGAGTTCGTGCGCGAGGATGCCCAGTTTCGGCACCGGATTGCGCCCGACAGTGACTTTCCGCCCGAATCGGGCCGATATCACCTCTATGTCTCGCTTGCCTGCCCGTGGGCGCACCGGACGCTCATCTTTCGCAAGCTCAAGGGGCTGGAGTCCCACATCGGCGTGTCGGTAGTGAGTCCCCTGATGGGATCCGATGGCTGGACCTATGAAGAGAGCGAGGGCAGCACCGGCGACGCGCTCAATGGCTTTCGCTTCCATCGCGAGCTCTATACGGCGGACACACCAGACTATAGTGGCCGCGTCACTGTGCCGGTGTTGTGGGACACCCAGCAGCGCCGGATCGTCAACAACGAGTCGGCTGACATCATCCGCATCTTCAACAGCGCATTTGATGCGCTGACCGGCAATACACTCGACTTCTACCCGGCACCGCTGCGCAGCGAAATTGATGCACTCAACGAAACCATCTATCAGAAGGTCAACAACGGCGTCTATCGCGCCGGTTTCGCCACTACGCAGGCGGCCTATGAGAAGGCGTATCGGGCGCTGTTCGATACGCTCGACGATCTGAATGCCCGCCTGGCAACGCGCCGTTATCTGCTGGGCTCACGCATCACCGAGGCGGACTGGCGGCTGTTTACCACCCTGATACGGTTTGACGCGGTCTATCACGGGCACTTCAAGTGCAACCGTCAGCGGCTCGAAGAGTACCCCTATCTGAGTCACTATCTGCGCGATCTCTATCAATGGCCGGGCGTTGCTGCCACCGTCGACTTCGACCATATCAAACGTCACTACTACGCCAGTCATCGCAACATTAACCCGACCGGCATTGTGCCGCTGGGCCCGGAGCTGGACTACGGCCGGCCCCACAACCGGGCACAGCTGGGCAGCTAGCGCAGGCGCCGGCACTGCCGGGTAGGCTCGGGTGCCGTGCCGAAGTTATGCGCCTGCAGGGCAGCCTTCCACGGAATGTCTGCTTGACAGCTGATATTGTCCAGACAACCATGTCCTGACATTGTTGGCGGGGCGGCGATAACAGGTTTTCCCGAGACCCCGCGGTTTACAGGTGTGAATGCGCCCGGCAGGGCTGAGCTCGATATTCACTGTCGGGGGCTGAAGCTGATGTTTCTGCCGGGATGAATGGCACCTTCTTCCGCGTGCTGACCGCACTCAATATTTTCAATGCCTGCGTCATTGCGGCGGTGATCCGCCCGGACGGGTGTAATCACCAGAGCAGTAGCGTTCAACAAAATTTGCAGGAGAGCTGAATGCTGGATTACCAGGAGTACGAACGGCTGTTTAACGCGGGCGATGACGATGGGCTGGTGGAGCGCTTCTTCGCCGATGACATTGAGTTCATTACCGCGAGCCGCACCTGTGCAGGCAAAGCGCAGCTGCGCGAATTCCTGGCCTTCGCCCATGACGGCGTGCTGGAGCGGATGCGACCGCAGAAGGTGCTGCAGGATGAGCGCCACATTCTGGCCGAGATCGACATGGATTTTCACTGCGTCCGGCCGCGGCCCGATTTCCCGTTCGGTCCGCTACTGCCGGGCGACTCGCTCACGGTGAAGTTCTTCGTCACCTACACCACGCGGGCCGGTAAGGTGACCCACTTCCAGTCCGCGACCTGGCCCCCCGGGCGCGGTGTGTCGACGATCCCGCGGCTGGGCAGTCATCCTTCGCAGCTTGCCGCGCTGCGCGCCTACCTGGCCGCGTTTTCACGCGGCGACGCCGAGCGATTCACCACCTTTTATACCGATGAGGTGGAGGTGGTGCTGGGGTCGGTGGGCGTGCTGCGGGGTAAACAGACCGTGGGCGACTTCTACCGCAATCAGACGCGGACGGTGGAGGAAAACATCGAAATCCTCGATATTGAGGCAAGCGATGCAGCGATCACGGTCCACACCAACGCGCACTTCACCGCCATTGCTGCAGCGCCTGACTTTCCGATCATGCCGTTGCAGGCGGGTGAGCGGCTGCTGGTGCCGATTGATGTGCATTATCAGCTTGATGGCGGACTGATCAGCCGGGTCAGCACGGAGCGCCGCGGCGCTGTCCAGAAACGCGTCGCCGTGTAGGGCGCGGCCACATGCCGCAGCTCCCGCAGGAGCCTGTCCAGCAGGCGAATAAATTCGGCCCGGCGGCTGAGCTTTTCCCCGGCAGGCCCGCTGTCACCGGGCTACCCTGCCATCAGGTATACTCGCTGGCCTGATTTGCCGGCTCTGTCCGCCGGTCATCCTCACGCCCAGAACCACGAGAGCACCATGGATATCGCCAATTACATGCACACTCTCGGCCGCCAGGCGCGCGCTGCCAGCCGCGTGCTCGCCATGGCCGATACCGGCACCAAAAACGCCGCGCTGCTGAAGACCGCCGAAGCGCTTGAAGCGAGCGTCGAGACGCTGGTGCAGGAGAACGCCCGCGATCTGGAACGCGGTCGGGAGAATGGACTCGATGCCGCCATGCTGGACCGGCTCGAACTGACCCCCGCGCGCATCGCCGCCATGGTGGAAGGGCTGCGCCAGGTTGCGGCGCTGCCCGATCCGGTCGGTGAGGTTACAGACATGTCCTACCGGCCCAGCGGTATTCAGGTCGGTCGGATGCGGGTGCCGCTCGGCGTGGTCGGCATCATCTATGAGTCGCGCCCCAACGTGACAGTCGAGGCGGCCAGTCTCTGCCTCAAGTCGGGTAATGCCACCATTCTGCGGGGCGGCTCCGAGGCCATCCACTCCAACCAGGCGATCGCCGCCTGCCTGCGGCAGGGGCTGGCTGCAGCCGGGCTGCCGGAGACGGCGGTGCAGGTGGTGGAAACCACTGACCGCGCTGCGGTTGGCGAGCTGATCACCATGCGGGATTTCGTCGACGTGATCGTGCCGCGTGGCGGCAAAGGTCTGATTGAGCGCATCAGCAGTGAAGCCACCATCCCGGTGATCAAGCACCTGGACGGTATCTGCCACGTCTACATCGACGACGAGGCCGATCTCGACAAGGCTTATACCATCGCCATGAATGCCAAAACCCACCGCTATGGCGTCTGCAACGCCATGGAGACGCTGCTGGTGGCGGCGGCAGTGGCGGATCAGATCCTGCCGCGGCTGGCAGCCGGCTATCAGGAGAAGGGTGTCGAGCTGCGCGGCTGCGAGCGCACCCGTGCCATTTTGCCGGGAATCGCGGCAGCGACCGAGGAAGACTGGCAGACCGAGTATCTGGCGCCGGTCCTCAGCATTCGCGTGGTGGACGGCATCGATGCGGCCATCGACCACATCGACCGCTACAGTTCGCAGCACACCGAGAGCATCGTCACCGAGAACTACACCAGGGGGCGCCGTTTCCTGCGCGAGGTGGATTCCAGCTCGGTGATGATCAACGCCTCCACCCGCTTCGCGGATGGCTTCGAGTATGGCCTCGGCGCCGAGATCGGCATCTCTACCGACAAGCTGCACGCCCGTGGGCCGGTCGGTCTGGAGGGGCTGACCTCGCAGAAATATGTCGTGCTCGGCGACGGCCATATCCGTCAGTGAGTCGTTCCGTATGAACAGCCAGCGCCGCCACGTTGCGGTGCTGGGCGGCACCTTCGATCCCTTCCACAACGCCCATCTGCGGGTTGCGATCGAGCTGCGCGAGCGGCTCGGTCTCGATGAGCTGCGGCTCATGCCCAGCCATACGCCGCCCCACCGCGACCGGCCGGGCGCGCAGGCCAGTCAGCGGCTGGCAATGGTGCGTCTGGCCGTGGCCGATGAGCCCGGACTGGTCGTCGACGACCGCGAACTGCGCCGTCGCGGCGCCTCCTATACCGTGCTGAGCCTGGAAGAGCTGCGCGCTGAGCTGGGTCCGGCCTGCAGTCTCAGCCTGGTGATGGGAGCGGATGCGTTTGCCGGACTGCAGAGCTGGCACCGCTGGCGCGAGCTGCTGACGCTGGCGCATTTGATCGTGGTCGACCGGCCCGGCTTCGAACCGCCGGTGAGCGGCGAGCTGCATGCGCTCTGGCAGGGCCAGGTCGCGCCCGAGCGGCTGCACGAGGCCGTCTCGGGCCTGCTGACCGTGGTGGCGGTGCCACCGCTGGCTATTTCCGCCACCCAGATACGCACATTGGTGGGCAACGGGCGTTCGCCGCGCGGGCTGGTGCCGGATGCAGTTTGGGACTACATCTGCCGCCATCGTCTGTATCATGGCGGCAATGCCTCACCTGAAGAGCAGATTCCACACGAGACCTTGAGCTAGATGATTGCCGAAGAGTTGAAAGACCTGGTTTGTACTGCCCTTGAAAACCTCAAGGGGCGCGACATCGTGGTGCGCGATGTCCGCGAGCTGACCGGTGTGACTGATTACATGGTGTTCTGCACCGGGACCTCGAGCCGCCACGTGAAATCACTGGCAGATAGCGTCGAGGAAGAAGCGAAAAAGGCCGGCGTCCAGGCATTCGGCATCGAGGGCAAGCAGGTTTCCGACTGGGTGCTGGTCGATTTCGGTGACGTTGTGGTGCACGTAATGACCCCTGAGGCCCGCGCCTTCTACGATCTGGAGCGGCTCTGGAGCACGCCTGCCGCGCAACCCGGCGATGCGCGTTAGCCTGATTGCCGTCGGCACCCGCATGCCCGACTGGGTGGAGCGCGGGGTCGCCGAATACCGCAAACGCCTGCCGCCTGAGCTACAGTTCGATATTCGCGAGATCCCGCTGGGTCACCGCGGCCGCAATGCCGATCTTGCCCGCGTCCTGCAGCAGGAGGGCGAGCAGATGCTGGCCGCCATTCCGGAGCGGGATCACGTGATTGCCCTTGAGGTGGGCGGACGGCCGCTGTCGACCGAGCGGCTGGCCGCCCGGCTCACCGAATGGCAGATGCAGGGTGACAATGTCTCGCTGCTGGTCGGTGGTCCTGACGGGCTGGCGGAGGCGTGTCGCCGGCGCGCGCGCGAGCAGTGGTCACTGTCGGCACTGACCTTGCCGCATCCGCTGGTGCGGGTGCTGCTGGTCGAGCAGTTTTACCGCGCCTGGTCGATCAACGCCGGACATCCGTATCACCGCTGATCGCATCTGTCAGGATGGTTCTTTACTATGGCGGGGCGAATCATATAGCCAGCATCGTCGCAGCGATAACATCACTACATGCCAGAGCGCCTTACCCTCAAGGATTTTTCACGCGAAGTGCGCCTGTTCGGCGGGCGGCTGCTGGTCGCTGCGCTGTTCGTCGCGGTCGGGTTCGGCATTCTGGCTTATCGCTACTACGATCTGCAGGTCAACCATTACGAGACATACCGCACCGCTTCTGACCGCAACCGCGTGCAGCTGCAGCCGATCGCACCACGGCGGGGGCTGATCTACGATCGCAACGGTGTGCTGCTGGCGCAGAACCTGCCGACTTACAGCCTTAATCTGGTCGTAGAGCGCGTTGAGGATCTGGAGGGCACCATCGAGGCGTTGTCCGGGCTGGTCGCCATCAGCGACGACGATATTGCCAAGTTCCGGCGCCGGGCCCGAGAGCGGCGGCCCTTCCAGCCGGTGCCGCTGCGCATGCGCCTGTCTGAGGTGGAGATCGCCCAGCTGGCCGTGCACCGGCCGCGGCTGCCGGGAGTCAGCGTCGATGCGGAGCTCGTCCGGCACTATCCGCAGGGCGAGGTGTTCTCGCACGCTATCGGCTACGTTGGTCGCATCAACGAGCAGGAGCTGGAACGGCTCGATCCGGTCAACTACTCCGATACGCACTACATCGGCAAACTCGGTGTCGAGCGCTTTTATGAAGACGAGCTGCACGGCACGGTCGGCTACCAGAACGTCGAGACCAATGCACGCGGTCGCATTCTGCGCGTGCTGGAGCGCGGCGATCCGATTCCGGGGAACGATCTGGTGCTGCACCTCGACGCGCACGTACAGCAGGTCGCTTATGACGCGCTGGCAGGGCGCCGCGGCGTGGTGGTGGCAATCGACGTCAAATCCGGCGGCGTGCTGGCGCTGGTGAGCACGCCTGGCTTCGACCCTAACCTGTTTGTTACCGGCATCAGCAGCAAGGACTACAGCGCGCTGCGCGACTCGCCGGATATGCCGCTCTACAACCGTGCCCTGCAGGGACAGTATCCGCCGGCCTCCACCATCAAGCCGATCTATGCGCTGGCGGGACTCCACTACGGCATCGTGACGCCGCAGACCCGCGTCTGGGACCCCGGCTTCTACCGGCTGCCCAACGACAGTCGCAACTATCGCGACTGGAAACGGGGTGGTCATGGGTGGGTCGATCTGAAGCTGTCGATGGCCCAGTCGTGCGATGTCTATTACTACGATCTGGCCCACAAGCTGGGCATCGATCGCCTGCATGATTTCGCCATCCTGTTCGGTTTCGGCCACCCCACCAATATCGACAACACGCATGAGCGTCGCGGCATCATGCCGTCGCGAGAGTGGAAGCGGCAGACTCGCGGCGTTGCCTGGTATCCCGGCGAGACCCTGAGCGCCGGCATCGGTCAGGGCTACACACTGGCCACGCCATTGCAGCTGGCGGTGGCCACTGCGACCATTGCCAATCGCGGCGTGCGCCATGAGCCGCGGATGGTGAAGCAGGTCGGAGAACGCGACCTGGAGGCGCCGACTCTGGAACGCATTGAATTAAGCCGCGAGTCCCACTGGGATGTAGTGATCGACAGCATGCGCGAGGTGGTGCACGGGCAGCAGGGGACCGCCCGCATCATCAACAGGGATCTGCCTTACGAAATTGCCGGCAAGACCGGCACCGCGCAGGTGGTCGGCTATGCGCAGGGTGTGAAGTACGATGCCTCCAAGGTGAAGGAGCGGCTGCGCGACCACGCATTATTTGTGGGCTTTGCACCGCTGGACGATCCCCAGATCGCGGTTGCCGTGGTGGTCGAGAATGGCGAGCACGGCAGCTCGACCGCCTCGCCGGTGGCGCGTCAGGTGATGGATGCCTGGCTGCTGGGGCCGGACGGCCAGCTCAGACAGGAAGGCATGCTGGTGCAGCAGCGTGATGCCAGCGGCGAGGCGCCGGCGGTGACCCAGCGTACTGTCACTATGGAGCAGAGCGGATGAAGTACGGCGAATTTGTACGCCGCATGCCGGGCGCGGGTGATCTGCACCGCCGGCGCACCCTGCTGCAGCGAATTCGTCTCGACGGGCCACTGCTGGCGCTGCTGCTGTTGCTGACTGCGACGGGCCTGGTCGTGCTCTACAGCGCCAGCGGTCAGGATCTCGAAACGGTGCAGCGTCAGGGGCGGTTCTTCCTGCTCGCCTATGGCGTCATGCTGGTGGTGGCGCAGATCGATTTGCAGCGCGTGGCGCGGCTGGCTCCGTGGGCTTATCTGGGAGGCGTGGTGCTGCTGCTGGCCGTGACTTTCTTCGGCACCCATGCCAAGGGAGCGCAGCGCTGGCTCAATCTCGGCGGCTTTCAGTTTCAGCCGTCGGAGCTGATGAAAATCGCGATGCCGATGGCGATGGCCTGGTATCTGGCGGCGCGCGACCTGCCGCCGCGTGCCAGGCATATTGGCGTGTCGCTGCTGATCATCGCCATCCCGACGCTGCTGATTGCCGAACAGCCTGATCTCGGCACTGCCATTCTGGTGGCGTCGTCCGGTGCGTTCGTGCTGTTTCTGGCAGGTCTGAGCTGGCGCTACATCGTGGCCGCGATAGTGGTGCTACTTGCGTCGGTATGGCCGCTGTGGCAGTTTGGCCTGCACGATTACCAGCGGCGGCGGGTGCTGACACTGCTCGATCCCGAGTCGGACAAACTGGGTGCGGGCTGGAACATCATTCAGTCCAAGACCGCCATCGGTTCGGGCGGCTATGAAGGCAAGGGCTGGCTGCACGGCACCCAGTCCCACCTCGATTTTCTGCCCGAAGGCCACACCGATTTCATCATTGCGGTACTGGCCGAAGAGTGGGGGCTGCGCGGCGTGCTGGCGCTGCTGCTGGTGTATACGCTGCTGCTGATGCGCGGCATGTGGATCGCGGTGCGGGCCGCCAGCGGTTTTGGCCGGCTGCTGGCAGGTGCCCTGGTGCTCACGTTCTTTGTCTACGTGTTCGTGAACATGGGCATGGTGTCGGGCCTGCTGCCGGTGGTAGGGGTGCCGCTGCCGCTGATCAGCCAGGGTGGCACTGCTCTGGTCACGCTGTTCGCAGGCTTTGGTCTGCTGATGGCGATCGCTGCCGAAAAGCGTACATTGATGCGCTGATTCTCCCAACATATCCGGCCGCTCGCCGTGGCCGTCTGACCGGAAGCATTTGTCGTGACACTACGTTCAGTTTTTCTGCTCACCGGCCTGCTCGGCATCGCGCTGACGAGCCTTTCAGCCCAGGCCGATTATCGGGAGCATGCGCTGGCGCCGGCCTTCATCGACACCATGGTGAGCGAGCACGGTTTCGAGCGTGCCGAGGTGGAGGCATTGCTGGCAGAGGCACGCCGTCAGCAGCCGATTCTCGATGCCATTTCACGGCCTGCGGAAAAAGCGAAGCCGTGGCATGAATACCGCCAGATCTTTATCCAGCCGGATCGTATTGCGCAGGGCGTGGCGTTCTGGCGAGAGCATGCCGAGGTGCTGGCGCGTGCCGAGGAGACATTCGATGTCGACGCCGCGGTGATTGTGGCCATCATCGGCGTGGAAACGCGTTACGGACGTAATACTGGCAGCTGGCGGGTGCTCGATGCGCTGGCCACGCTCGGTTTCGATTATCCGCCCCGGGCCGATTTTTTTCGGCAGGAGCTGGCTCATTATTTTGTGCTGGCGCGCGAAGCGGCGCTACCGATGCGCGAGGTGAAAGGGTCGTATGCCGGCGCCATGGGCTTCGGTCAGTTCATCCCCAGCAGTTATCGCGCCTACGCGGTTGATTTCAACGGCGACGGGCGGGTCGACATCATCAATGATATCGAGGACGCCATTGGCAGCGTCGCCAATTATCTCAAGGTGCATGGCTGGCGCCGTGGTGAGGTGGCCGTGGCGCAGGCGCGCACTGCGGCAGCGGCGGCAGATCCGCTGGTCGCCCGCGGCCTGGAGCTGGAGCGCAGTGTCGGTGAATTCCGCCAGCAGGGTGTGAATGTCCCGCCCGGCGTCGATGACGCCGCGCGCGCTGCCCTGTTTCGCTTCGAAGGGGCCGAGGGGCTGGAGTACTGGGTCGGTTTCAACAATTTTTACGTAATCACCCGCTACAATCGCAGCCCGATGTATGCGATGGCGGTGCTGCAGCTTGGTGAAGCGATTGCGGCCCAGACGGACGTGCAATTTCAGGCTGTGAGATAGGACCATGAGACGGTGGATCGCGAGGGCGGCGGCGCCGCTTGGCGCGCTGCTGCTCGCAATATTGCTGAGTGCGTGCGGCACCACTCCCACGGGCGATGGTACGCCGTCGCGACGGCTTGATCCCGACCGGATTCCCGATGCCGTGCCGCGCCATGAGCCGATCCGCGCGGCCGGGAACAAGAGCCCTTATACCGTGCTGGGTAAAACCTACCGGGTTTTACCTACGGCCAAAGGGTATCGCGCCCGTGGCATCGCATCGTGGTACGGCACCAAATTTCACGGCCGGCCCACTTCCAACGGCGAGCGCTATGACGTTTACGGCATGACCGCGGCCCATACCTCGCTGCCAATCCCGACCTACGTCAGGGTCACCAACCTGGAAAACGGCCGGCAGGCGATAGTGCGGGTGAATGATCGCGGGCCCTTTGTGCACGACCGCTTGATCGATCTCTCATATGCGGCCGCTACCAAGCTCGGATTTGCGCACAAAGGCACGGCGCGGGTGGAAGTGGAAGCGATCGACGTGGATAATTGGCCACCGCGCAAAGCCTATGCCCAGCGATCTGCTGCTCCGTCGAGCGATCTGTCGACTCAGCCTCACACCTCATCCTCCGCCAGCACCCCGAACATGCGGCCGGCCGGCGTCGGCGGCCATTACGTTCAGGTAGGCGCCTTCGGTTCGATCAGCGCTGCGGAAGCGATGCGCCGGCAGCTGACTGAGGCGACCGGTTTTGCGGTCCAGATCGAGGCGACCAGCTCCAAACCGGTGCTGTACCGGGTCAAGGTCGGGCCGGTCGCCGATCAGCAGGCGGCCGAGCAGCTCAGGGCGCAGCTGCTGGCCGGTTATGTATCGGAAGCTCGGGTGGTTCGGTGAGCGCCGCGGACAAATTTCCAGAGTGAAGACCTGTTTTTGTTGAGGGGAACTGCATGAAAGCTTTTCGGATGGTGATTGCCGCCCTGGCATTGTTGCCCGCACTGGTGGTAGCCCAGACCGTACCGCTGCCGGCGCCAGCAGCCGGCAGCACGGCCATCGTGCCGTCGCCGCCCACGCTGTCGGCCAGTTCTTACATCCTGATGGATGCCAATAGTGGTCGCGTGCTGGTGGAGCACAATGCCGATGAGCGGCTGCCACCGGCCAGCCTCACCAAGCTGATGACAAGCTACGTGGTCTCGTACGAGATCGCGCAGGGCCGGGTGAGCGGCGACGACATGGTCACCATCAGCAAGAACGCCTGGTCACAGAACCCGGTGTTCCGCGGCTCCTCGCTGATGTGGATTGAAGTAGGCAAGCAGGTGAGCCTGCACGACCTGCATGTCGGCATCGTGGTTTCTTCCGGTAACGACGCTTCGGTGGCGGTGGCCGAGTACCTGGCCGGGTCGGAGAGCGCCTTTGCCGACGTAATGAACCAGCATGCCGAGCGGCTCGGGCTGACCAACACTCATTTCGTCAACTCCCACGGCCTGCCGCATCCGGAGCACTACACCAGTGCTCGCGATCTGGCGATCCTGTCGCGCGCCATCATGGAGTTCCCGGAGGAGTACGACCTTTACAAAATGAAGGAGTACACCTTCAACAACATTCGGCAGGTCAACCGCAACGGCCTCCTGTTTCGCGATCCGACCGTGGATGGCCTGAAGACGGGCCACACCAACGAAGCGGGTTACTGCCTGGCGGCATCAGCGGTGCGCGATGGCATGCGGCTGATTTCGGTAGTCATGGGCACAGCCAGCGAATCGGTTCGCGAGCGCGAGACCGAACAGCTGCTGTCATACGGCTTCCGCTACTTCCAGACGCACAAGGTGTATGAGGCCGGCGCACAGGTGAGCCAGACGCGCATCTGGGGCGGCGAGAAAGACCAGCTGCAGCTCGGCGTGACGGATGATGTGGTGCTGACCATTCCGCGCGGTCGTCATGGCGAGCTGGAAGCCGTGATGAACGTCGATCAGGTGATCAAAGCGCCGGTGGCTGCCGGTGAAAGCTACGGCGAACTGGTGGTTTCGCTCGGTGGCGAGACACTGGCAACCGTGCCGCTGGTGGCGATTGAGGCAGTTGAGCAGGGCAGCATTTTCAAACGGATCTGGGATGCCCTGGTCCTATTCGTAACCGGTCTGCTTAGCTGATAAGCGCCGCGCCGTCGCTCTGCACTGCTGCCGGCCCGGTTACCGGTACGCGGAGGAGGCGATGGCCAGCGTTTATCTGAACGGCGAGTTTGTGCCACTTGAGCAGGCATAAATTTCGGTCATGGACCGCGGTTTTCTGTTCGGCGACGCGGTCTACGAAGTCATTCCCGTATTCGGGGGTCATCCACTGCGGCTGGCCCACCACCTGCGGCGCCTCGACTACAGCCTCAGTGCCGTCCGGATTCCGCCGCCGCTCACCGCTGCGGAGATGACGCAGCTCTGTGAGCGGCTGATCGCGGATCATGGGGGTGGGGATCAGATTCTCTATTTGCAGGTGACGCGCGGCGTGGCGGCAGCGCGTGACCACCAGTTCGGCAGTGATCTGCGCCCGACGCTGTTTGCGATGAGCCGGCCGGCCAGCCCGCCCTCGGCAGCGCCACCGGCTGCCATTGCTGCCGTGGTGGCAGAGGATATCCGCTGGCATCGCTGCGACATCAAGACTACAGCCCTGCTGGGAGGCGTGATGCTGATTCAGCAAGCGCTGGCGGCCGGCGCCGCCGAGGCGCTGCTGGTGCGCGATGGCCGCGTGTGGGAAGGGGCCAGCAGCAATGTGTTCGGCGTGCTCGACGGCGTTCTGCGGACTGCACCGCTGGGGCCGCGGGTGCTGGCAGGCATCACCCGCGATCTGGTGCTGGAGCTGGCGCGGGCGCATCGGCTGCCCTGTCGCGAGGAGGCGCTGACGGTGGCTGAGCTGGCGCGGGTCAGCGAACTGTGGATTACCAGCTCAACGCGCGAGCTGGTACCGGTGACGCAACTGGATGGCCGGCCGGTCGGTAGCGGGGTGGTGGGTCCGCTGTTTTACAATATGTGGCATTGGTACCAGACCTTTCGGCAACAGGTGAGCAGCGGTGTCAGGGCGCCGGACGCACCTGTTCAGGAGTAGCAAGATGGCAGATCACACCAGGCAGCCGGCGTCCGCGCCTGAGCCGCCGCGTATCGAGTTTCCGTGCGCCTACCCCATCAAGGTGGTCGGCAATGCCGCCGCCGATTTTCGCGAATTTGTCGTTGCGGTGATGGAGCGCCATGCCGGCCCGCTGGCGGACGAGCGGGTGGAAGTGGTGGCCAGCCGTTCGGGCAAGTATCTGTCGGTGAGAGTCACCATCACGGCGACGGGCGTTGACCAGCTCCAGGCCATTCACCGTGAGCTGAAGGACTCGGGCCGTGTCCACACCGTCCTCTGAAGCGCCCGCCGATCTGCCGCTGGTGGTACGCCTCCTCGGCCTGGCCGACTACGAGCCGGTGTGGGAGGCGATGCGCCGCTTTACCGACAGTCGCGATGCCGGCACGCCGGATGAAATCTGGCTGCTCCAGCATACGCCGGTATTCACTCAGGGGCAGGCAGGACGGGCCGAACATCTGCTGGCTCCGGGCAATATTCCTGTGGTTCAGGTCGATCGCGGCGGTCAGGTGACGTACCATGGTCCAGGTCAGCTGGTGGCTTACCTGCTGATCGATCTGCGCCGCCGTGACCTCGGTGTGCGTGCGCTGGTGACGGCCATCGAACAGGCGCTGGTCGCGCTGCTGGCCCGCTACGGAGTACCTGCCGAGCCGCGCGCCGATGCTCCCGGCGTCTACCTGGCAGACGGCCCGCGACGCGGTGCCAAGATTGCCGCACTGGGGCTGCGCGTACGGCGCGGCTGCAGCTTTCATGGCCTCAGCCTCAATATCGATATGGATCTGGAGCCATTCAGCCGCATCAATCCCTGCGGCTATCAGGGCATGGCGGTTGCGAGACTGGTGGACGAAGTCTCGGAACTGCCACCTCTGGCGCTTATTGAGAGTCATCTGGTAGACGAAATTTGCCGCCAACTCCGCTACGATAGCGCCCGCGTCCGCAGCGTAACCGGCTTCGCCACGAGCCTGCCGGGCGGAATACAACACCTCGCCAACAGCGAGTCTGTTTGACGTAACGAGAATCGACATGACCGATATCAGCGAAAGCGCTGCTGCACAGAACGCTGCCACCGCCCAGGAGGCGCCGGCCGCTCCTGTCAGCGTCAGGAAAGTTGTCGCCGGCGAAAAGCTGCGCGGCGCAGAGAAAGTCGCCCGCATCCCGGTGAAGGTGATTCCCACCGTGGAGCTGCCGCCCAAGCCGGACTGGATCCGTGTGCGGATGCCAATCAGCCCCGAGGTCACGCGCATCAAGCAGCTGCTGCGCAAGCACAAGCTGGCGTCGGTATGCGAGGAGGCGCAGTGCCCCAATCTGGGCGAGTGCTTCAGCGGCGGTACCGCCACCTTCATGATCATGGGTGACATCTGCACCCGTCGCTGTCCCTTCTGCGACGTCGCCCACGGCCGCCCCAATCCGCTCGATGAGAACGAGCCGCGCGAGCTGGCCGAGGCGATTGCCGAGATGAAGCTCAGGTACGTGGTCATCACTTCGGTGGACCGCGACGATCTGCGCGACGGCGGTGCCCAGCATTTCGCCGACTGTATTCGTGAAACGCGCGAGCGTTCGCCTGGCATCCGGGTCGAGGTGCTGGTGCCGGACTTCCGCGGGCGGATGGAGATTGCGCTGGACATCCTGACGGCCGAGGCGCCGGATGTCTTCAACCACAACCTGGAGACGGTGCCGAGCCTCTACAAGCAGTGCCGCCCGGGTTCCGATTACCAGTGGTCGCTCGATCTGCTGAAGCGATTCAAGGAACGGCGTCCCGATGTACTGACCAAGTCAGGTCTGATGCTGGGCCTGGGTGAGACGCGGGAAGAGCTGATTCAGGTGATGCATGACATGCGTGAGCATGACATTGACATGATCACGCTGGGTCAGTACCTGCAGCCGAGCCGCAACCACCTGCCGGTGGACCGCTTTGTGCCGCCGGAGGAGTTCGAGGAGTACGGCCGTATCGCCGAATCACTCGGCTTCAAGTCAGTGGCTTCAGGCCCGCTGGTGCGTTCTTCGTACCATGCCGACAAGCAGGTGGACCTCAGCCTGCTCAAATAAGCGAGGCTTGCGTCGCTCTTTGATGGGAGCTTCGTAGCTCGCTGCTGGCGGCAGAGACACCCGCTTCGGAACCCCACTCAGCGGGTTATCTCTGCCGCCAGCGGCTGATTCTGTGCGGCGGCTCAGTTTGAGGGGTAGTTGGCGGAGTCGGCTTAGCTGTGGGCTTTGTCGCGGGTCTTGATCAGTGACAGGATCACGCCGCCGGCCAGCAGCGAGAAGGTGACACCCAGCGAGATACCGGCCGGGATTTTGCCGATAAAACCGTGCGCGATGATTTTTCCGCCGATGAATACCAGCACCAGCGCCAGCGCATACTTCAGATAGACGAAGCGGTGCATCAGCGCTGCCAGTGCAAAGTAGAGCGAGCGCAGGCCCAGGATCGCAAAAATGTTCGACGTATAAACGATGAACGGGTCCTGCGTGATCGCGAATACCGCGGGCACACTGTCCACCGCAAATACCAGATCCGCCAGTTCGATCAGGACCAGCGCCAGCAGCAGTGGCGTAGCGTAGAGCAGCGGCTTGCCGGATGGTTGCGGCAGGCGTACCAGAAACCGGCGGCCGTGCAAGTTATCGGTCACCCGGATATGGCGCTTGACGAAACGCAGCACCGGATTGCTTGAAAGATCGGGGTGTTCCGCCTCATCACTGGCAAGGAACATCTTCACGCCGGAAAACAGCAGGAAGGCGCCGAAGACGTAAAGAATCCACTCGAACTTGTGCACCAGGGCGGCGCCCAGGCCGATCATGATGGCGCGCAGCACGATCACACCGAGGATGCCCCAGAACAGCACCCGGTGCTGATAGATTCTCGGAATGCCGAAGAACCCGAGGATCATCGCCATCACGAACACGTTGTCCATGGAGAGCGACTGCTCAACGAGAAAGCCGGTATAGAACTCGAGCGCACTCTGGGCGCCCAGCTGGAACCAGACCCAGAGCCCGAACAGCAGACCAATGCTGAAGTAACCGCTGTAGAGCAGAAGACTCTCGCGTACCTCGATCTCGTGCTCGTCGCGATGCAGAACGCCGAGGTCGAACGCCAGAAGGCCGAGGACGATGGTGAGGAAAACGATCCACAGCCAGGCGGCTGTGCCGAAAACAGGGGTGCTTAAAAGCTGGAGTAACGCATCCATTGAAGGGCCTCATACGCCAAGTCGGATTGCAACCTGGTGACTCCGACATCACGGTGAAGAGGCTTCACCGCCAGAGGGGCCCGGCGTCACACTGAGGCGCAAGGGTAACGGCGATGGCGGGCGCTTGCAATGGGTCGTAACTGCTCATGAGGGCTTTTCTGCAGCACCGGCCACCTTCGGTGCGTTACAGTTGGCGTCTTCGCGCAACCATCCAGCAGAGGAGGGCGACCATGGTAGCGCTGATTCCTCAGGCAGCCATCGACGCCATCTATCGGGCGGAATCGCGCCGGATTCTTGCCTCGCTGATCCGTCTGCTCGGCGACTTTGAGCTGGCGGAGGAGGCGCTGCAGGAAGCGTTTGCAGCCGCCATGGAACAGTGGCCGCGCGATGGCATTCCGCAGAACCCGCGCGCCTGGCTGGTCTCGGCCGGCCGCTTCAAAGCAATCGACGGACTGCGGCGCCGTGCCCGCTTCAGCGCTTCGCTGAACGCCATCGCCGCCGAGCTCGAGGAGGAGGCGCGGGAGCAGCCGATCGGCGAGGAGATCGAGGATGACCGGTTGCGGCTCATCTTTGTCTGCTGTCATCCGGCCCTCAGTGTGGAGGCGCGCATTGCGCTTACCCTGCGTGAAGTGTGCGACCTGACCACCGAACAGATTGCCCGCGCTTTTCTGGTTTCACCCGCCACCATCGCTCAGCGTATCGTCCGCGCCAAACAGAAGGTGCGCACTGCCCGCATTCCCTATGAGGTGCCCGCCCGCAGTGAGCTGCCGGAGCGGCTGGATGCGGTGCTGAAGGTGCTTTATCTGGTCTTCAATGAGGGCTATTTCGCCTCTTCCGGCGAATCGCTGACCCGCACTGAGCTGTCGGGCGAGGCGATCCGGGTGGCACGGCTGCTGGTGGAGCTGCTGCCGGAGCCGGAGGCGGAGGGGTTACTGGCGCTGATGCTGCTGCATGAGGCGCGGCGGCCGGCCCGCCTTTCCGCCGATGGTCTGGCGATCGCCCTCGACGAACAGGACCGCACCCTCTGGCGCCGGGATCTGATTGAGGAGGGCGAGCATCTGGTTGAGCGGGCGCTGCGCTCACGCCGGTTCGGGCCCTATACGCTGCAGGCGGCCATTGCAGCGGTGCATTCGGAGGCGATCTGTCCGGAGGAGACTGACTGGGCGCAGATCGTCGGCCTCTACGACGCCCTGCTGCGCTTCGATCCCTCACCTGTTGTTGAGCTCAATCGCGCAGTCGCCGTGGCCCAGCGGGATGGTCCGGCCGCTGGCCTCGAACTGGTAGACGCGCTGCTGGCCGCCGGCGACCTCAGCAATTATCACCTCTGCTACGCGGCGCGCGCGGACCTCTGCCGGCGGCTCGGGCGACGCGATGAGGCGCGGCTGGCGTACGAGCGCGCCATCGAGCTGAGTAAGCAGGAGGTGGACCGGCTGTTTCTGGAGCGGCGCCTGGCTTCGCTCTGATTGGTTGCGCGTTTGCCTTGCCCGGCTGTCGATCTGCCCTCGTCCGCTTCGACTAGCTGATACCTCACCGGTCCGAGAGCCGGATCCGCCATGGGACGTGCAGTCCGGGATCCGTTCGCAAGGAGCAACGTCATGAAATACCTCTGCCTCGTGTATGCCGACGAAAACCTTCTTCATTCCCTGCCGGAAAGCCCCCGCGATGCTGAGTGTCTGGAATATGCGGAACGCATCCACAGCAGTGGTCGCATGCTGGCGGCCGAGGCGCTGCAGCCGGTGAGCACGGCCACCACGGTACGGATGCGGCAGGGCAAAGTGACCATCACCGATGGACCGTTTGCTGAGACCAAGGAGCAGCTGGCCGGCTTCTATCTGGTTGAGGCGCGGGATCTCAACGAGGCGATCCAGCTCGCCGCGAATATTCCGGCGGCCCGGGTCGGCTGCGTTGAGGTCCGCCCGATCCGCGAACTTTCACCCGAATAACGACGGCAATCTGGGAGCTGCAAGCATGAAGATAAATCCTTATCTGATGTTTAACGGCAATGCCGAAGCGGCATTTCTCTTCTATCAGCAGGTGCTGGGCGGTGAGCTTGAGCTGACGCGCTACCGCGAGATGCCAGACAGCGACAGCGCGGCTGAACCGGAGTGGGCCGACAAGGTAGCGCATGTGTCGCTGCAGCTGGGCGACCGCTGCCTGATGGCGTCGGATGCGCCGCCCCCGTATCAGCAGGGATTGCAGGGGTTCTCGCTGGCAGTGTGGGTGGAGAATGCCGCCGAATGTGACCGGGTGTTCAATGCCCTGGCGGAGGGTGGACGGATAACGATGCCTCTCGCCGAGTCCTCGTGGTCCGACCGCTTTGGCATGTGCACCGACCCGTTCGGCGTCGCGTGGATGGTGGGCCTGCCGGACAAATCGTGAGTCGGCGGCCAGCTGAGCGGCCGTGCCGTCCGAACCGCCGCCGCGGAGGTGTTAGCATGGGCCCTCCAACCTGGGGCCGAGGGCGACGATGCAGGGCTGGGTATTTCTCGCAGTGGCGATATTGGCTGAGATCATCGGGACCAGCTTTCTCAGGAAGGCTGAGGGGTTCACTCGACTGATGCCGTCGCTGGTGGTCATGGCCGGCTACGCCATCGCCTGCTATTTTCTCGCGCTGGCGGTGCGCAGCATCCCGGTCGCCATCGCCTACGCGATCTGGGCCGGACTGGGCACCGCGCTGATCGCCCTGATCGGCTGGCTGGTGCTGGGTCAGCGGCTCGACCTGCAGGCGATCGGCGGTCTGGTGCTGATCGTGGTCGGCGTGGTGATGCTCAATCTCTCGTCTTCGAATGCGGTCCAGTAATGCCTGAGTCAGCTGTTTCGCTGCGCATCGGTGTCATATCCGATACCCATGGCCTGCTGCGGCCGCAGGCGGTGGCGGCGCTCCACGACGTCGATCACATCATTCATGCCGGCGATATCGGCTCGCCCGATATCCTCACGGCACTGGCGGAGGTGGCGCCGCTGACCGTGGTTCGCGGCAACAACGACACTGAGCCTTGGGCGGAATCGCTGCCCGAACGGCTGACCAAACGGATTGGCGGAGTGCAGGTGCATCTGCTGCATAATCTCAAAGAGCTCGATATCGATCCCGCTGCGGCCGGCGTTCAGGTCGTGATTGCCGGCCATTCGCATCGCCCTCTGAACGAATGGCGTGAGGGTGTGCTCTACCTCAACCCCGGCAGCGCCGGACCGCGTCGCTTTCAGCTTCCGGTGTCGGTGGCTGAAATCATCGTTGAGCACAACGCTTTTGAAGCTCGTATCATCGAGCTGGCTGTCTGAAGGCCGGCTGCGGAGCTGATTATGACCATCGATCTTGATGCCTATTTCCAGCGTGTTGGCTATCGCGGCCAGCGAGTCGTGTCGCTGGCAGTGCTTGAGGAGCTGCATTACGCCCACGCCGTCTCCATTCCGTTTGAGAACCTGAGCTCATTCAGTGGTGCACCAGTGCCACTCGCGATCGATCAGATTGAGCGGAAGCTCGTCCATGATCGGCGCGGCGGATATTGTTACGAGCAGAACCGACTGTTCAAAGCGGTGCTGGAGACGCTGGGCTTTAAGGTTGAAGGGCTTGCTGCCCGGGTACGCTGGCGGCTGCCGGCGGAGGCACCGCTGCCGCCGCGGACTCATATGCTGCTCCAGGTGAGCGTCGGGGGTGAGCTCTGGCTGGCTGATGTCGGCTTCGGTGGCCTGACCCAGACGGCGCCGTTACGGTTTGTACCCGACCTGATTCAGACTACCTCGCACGAGTCGTTCCGGGTGCGCCAGCTTAACGAGTGTGACTATCTGCTCGAGGCGCTGGTAGGCGGTGAGTGGCAGTCGCTCTACGAGTTCGATACCCGTCCCCAGCTGCCGGTCGATTATGAGCTGAGTAACTGGTACATCAGCACCCATCCTGAATCACGCTTCGTCAATCATCTTATTGCGGCGCTGCCAGCGCCGGATGGCCGCCATACGCTGCTCGACAATCGCTACTCCCGTCACTATCTGGAAGCGCCGTCAGAGCATCGTCTCATCACCGATTCAGATGAGCTTCATCACCTGCTGAGAGAGACGTTTGCGATCAATGTTCCGGCTGACAGCGCGCTGTGGAACCGGGTCGCTCAACTCGCATTGCGGCCAGCGGATCCGGCCGGCGAGACGGCCGAAACAACGCCCGTTCGCGCCACTGAGACATAGGTAAAAGCCCCCTAATATATTTGTCGCTTTTCGCCGGGAAGTGTCGTAGAGTGGCTTTGCTGTCGTTAGCTGGCACGTAACTCGTGGTCGTGTAGAACTCCGTTCTGCCCCCTGTGTAGTCGAATTGCCTAACCCTGCGGCGATGGCTCCGCTTGTCACAAAGTGCGGCGGAAGTTCTCTCTATTTTAGGAATATCGCAATGTCTAATCGTCAATCGGGTTCGGTCAAGTGGTTCAACGAAAGCAAGGGTTTTGGTTTCATCACCCCTGCTGGCGGTGGCGCTGATCTTTTTGTGCATTTCTCTGCCATTGAGACTTCAGGCTTCAAAACCCTGGCCGAAGGTCAGAGCGTGACTTATGTTGCCGGCCAAGGCAAAAAAGGTCCGCAAGCCGAGCAGGTGCGCCCGGAGTAATCCCCGCGCTGCTTCTCGAGAGAAACCCTGGGGCTAATCCCCGGGGTTTTTTTTCGTCTGCAGAAAAGTGCACGAATGCTTCAGCGTTACTTCTCAGCGTACACCAGCGAGCCTGAGGGCGAGCTGGTCCAGCAGTTGCCACGGATCGTCAGCCGAGCCGCCCTTGGTGGCGACGTCGATCTGCTGGCATAGCTGCAGGAGCTGCCGCAATTCAGGCAGCGGCAGACGTTGCAGCGCTGCGCGCACGGGTCCTTTGCGGCGGTCCCAGACGCCTGCGCCATCGAGTACGCGGTCGATGCCGTGACCCTGTGCAATCTGCTCGGCACAGCTGCAGAGCGTGCGCACTTCCTTGCTCAGCGACCAGAGTACCAGCTGCGCTTCGGTGCCTTCCTGACGCAGACCGGCCAGCGCGCGCAGGGTGGCGCCGGCATCACCGGCCAGGGCGCGTTCTGCCACGCCAAAGATATCGAAGCGGGCGCTGTCGCCCACCATCTCGGCGACTGTCTCGGCGTTGACGCTGCCGTCGACGCTGTAGAGCCTGAGCTTCTCAATCTCCTGGGCGGCGGCAAGCAGGTTGCCCTGAACCCGGTCGGCCAGCAGCTGAATAGCCTCAGGCGTCGCACGCAGGCCGGCCTGGCGCATGCGCTGCTCAATCCAGCGCGGCAGCTGGGCGGCGTCGACCGGCCACACTGGCACTGTCACGCCGCGGCCGTCGACGGCCTTGTACCATTTGCTGCGTGTGCTGGAGCCATCAAGCTTGCCGCACAGAATCATCAGCACGGTGTCGTCGCCCGCGTGCTGACAGTAACGCTCGATTGCTTTACTGCCGGCATCGCCGGGTTTGCCTGTTGGCATGCGCAGCTCGATCAGCCGGCGTTCGGCAAACAGTGAGAGGGCAGAGGCTTCCGCCACCAGGCGCTCCCAGTCAAAGCCTGCTTCGACATGAAAGACCTGGCGTTCCGTGAAGCCCTGTTTGCGGCAGGCGGCGCGCACCTGATCGGCACACTCCTGCACGATCAGCGCTTCGTCGCCCGAGATAAGGTAGACCGGTGCGAGCGTGGCAAGCTGTCTGGCGAGCTGGTCCGGCCGCAGGCGCATGGCTCAGTTGCTGGTCGCTGCAGCGTCCGGCTGATAGGCGCCGGCGCGCCGCAGAATCCGCGCCGCCAGTGAATCAAGCATCTCCTCGCGGGTCAGCTCGATCTCTTCGTTGGTAGCGGTGATGTTGTCGGGGTTATTGATGACGGTGCGGCGCTCCTCGACCAGCAGTGGCCCCCACACGGTGCGACCGCTGCTGTCGCGCAGCTCGAAGGTGGCACCGGTGAAGAGTGCTGATTCCGCCACCCGTCCGCGCTGGTCGATCGAGGCGTTGCGAGCCTGATGGTACTGGTCAGAGACGATCAGCTGATAAGCCGCCTCGGCCGGATTGCGCACCACTTGCACGGAGTCGTCGAGCAATTTGATGCGCAGACGCTGGCCAAGAGCCCCGAACGAGGCATCACCACCGACATAGATCGGCTGCAGATGATCCGGCACGGTGGCAGTATTGCGCAGATGGAAGCCGCAGCCGCCGACCAGCAGCACCAGCAGAGAAATCAGGGACAGGCGCGTCAATGTCATCAAGGATCTCACTTGACCGCAAAAGTGACCAGTTTGCCCGGCACCACTTTCGCCATTTTTATTTCTTTGCCTTCCAGGAAACGCTGGACGTTGTCGTTAGCCTGGGCGGCAGCGATCACGTCGGCGTCAGCGGCGTCGGCGGCCACTTCAATCTGGGCGCGCACCTTGCCGTTGACCATCACGCCGAGCTGGATGCGATCCCGCACCAGCGCGCTCTGGTCTGCCTGCGGCCACGGCGCGTCCAGCAGATTATCGCGACCCAGCGCGCGCCACAGCGTGTGCGTGATGTGTGGTACGACCGGCGCCAGCAGCTGCACCATGGCGGTCAGCGCTTCACGCTCGATGGCAAGCCACTGGCCGCTGCGATCGGTAATGCGGTTGAGCTCGTTGGAAAGCTCCATCAGCGCAGCGATGGCGGTGTTGAAGGTCAGGCGACGTCCGTAGTCGTCGCTCACCTTGGCAATCGTCTCATGCACCTTGCGGCGCAGGTCGCGCTGAGGACCGTCGAGCGCTCCGACATCAAGCGCCGGCGGCGTGCCAGCGTCGATGTGTGTATGGACCAGCTTCCAGAGCCGCCGCAGGAACCGGTGCGCGCCCTCCACGCCGGAGTCTGACCATTCCAGTGACTGCTCGGGCGGCGCCGCAAACATCGTGAACAGGCGGACGGTGTCGGCGCCATACTGGTCGATCAGCTCCTGTGGATCGACTGTGTTGCCTTTGGACTTCGACATTTTGGCGCCGTCCTTCAGCACCATGCCCTGACAGAGCAGGTTGGCGAACGGCTCGTCACAGCTCAGCAGGCCTTCGTCGCGCATCAGCTTGTGGAAGAAGCGCGCGTAGAGCAGGTGCAGGATGGCGTGTTCGATGCCGCCCACATACTGATCCACCGGCAACCAGTAGTCCGCTGCCGCCTTGTCCAGCATGCCGCCGGTAAAATCGGGACAGGTGAAGCGGGCGTAGTACCAGCTCGACTCCATAAACGTGTCGAAGGTGTCGGTTTCACGCTCCACCGGCTGACCGTTGAGTTCCGCCTTGCGCCATTCGGGATCGCGTTTGATCGGCGAGGAGACGCCGTCCATCTCGACATCCTCGGGCAGCAGCACCGGCAGGCGATCGGCCGGGACGGGGATGACACCGCCCTCGGGCAGGTTGAACATCGGGATCGGCGCACCCCAGTAACGCTGGCGCGAGACGCCCCAGTCACGCAGCCGGTAGTTGACGGTGACCCGGCCGCGGCCCAGCTCGGTCAGCTTGTCGGCAATGGCCTTGAAGGCCTGATCGAAATCGAGGCCATCGAACTCGCCGGAGTTGACCAGCACTCCCTTGTCGGTGAATGCCTCGGCTTCGAGGTCGATGCTGCTGCCATCGGCCGGTGCAATCACCTGCTCGATCGGCAGGTTGTACTTCTTCGCGAATTCCCAGTCACGCTGGTCGTGCGCAGGTACCGCCATGACGGCGCCGGAGCCGTAATCCATCAATACGTAGTTCGCGACCCACACCGGCACTTCGCGCCCGGTGAGCGGATGCAGGGCGCGCAGCCCGGTATCCATGCCGCGCTTGTCCAGCGTCGCCAGGTCAGCCTCGGCAACCGAGGAATGCTTGCACTGTTCGATGAACGCTGCCAGCTCGGGATTGCTGGCCGCCGCATGCAGGGCGATCGGGTGCTCGGCTGCCAGGCTCACATAGGTGACGCCCATCAGCGTATCGGGGCGGGTGGTGTAAACCTCGAAACCATCGGCGACACCATCGATGGGTGCGCTCAGCTGGAAACGCATCTCCACGCCTTCGCTGCGGCCGATCCAGTTGCGCTGCATGGTTTTGACCTGCTCGGGCCAGCCCGGCAGTTTGTCGAGATCAGCCAGCAGTTCGTCGGCGTACGCCGTGATCTGGATGAACCACTGCGGAATTTCCTTGCGCTCGACGGGTGTGTCGCAGCGCCAGCAGCAGCCTTCGATAACCTGTTCGTTGGCGAGGACGGTCTCGTCCTTCGGGCACCAGTTCACCGCCGCGGTCTTCTTGTAGACCAGGCCTTTCTCGTAGAGGCGGGTGAAGAACCACTGCTCCCAGCGGTAGTAGTCGGGGCTGCAGGTGGCCAGCTCGCGCTGCCAGTCATAGCCAAAGCCGAGCCGCTGCAGCTGACTGCGCATGTAGTTGATGTTCTGATAGGTCCACCGGGCCGGTGCCACCTTGTTCTGCACCGCCGCGTTCTCGGCCGGCAGCCCGAACGCATCCCACCCCATCGGCTGCAGCACGTTCTTGCCCTGCATCCGCTGGTAGCGGGAGATCACATCGGCGATGGTGTAGTTGCGCACGTGCCCCATGTGGAGCTTGCCACTGGGGTAGGGGAACATCGCCAGACAGTAGAATTTTTCGCGATTCGGGTCGACAACGGCGCGGAAGCTCTGTTGTTGCTCCCAGAACTGCTGGGCCTGTTCTTCGATTTGCTGGGGGTGGTAATGCTCTTCCATCGTGCGCGAGTCTGGTCCGGCTGAGTGAAAACGGAAAGACGCGATTCTATCAGCAAACGGCAGCGGCAGCTGCGTGGCGGAGGCCGGGCGCGGATTTCGTCAGAGGTTTGCAGCGGCGAATGTGTGGCAGGTGGCGGTGTCGCCGGTCTCAAAGCCAGTGCGGAACCAGCGCTCGCGCTGCGCTGACGTTCCATGGGTGAAGGCGTCGGGCACCACCGTGCCGCGACTCGCCTGCTGCAGGCGATCATCGCCAATTGCGCTGGCAGCCTGCAGCGCCGCTTCCTGATCGCCCGCCTCCAGCCACTGATGACGCTGCTGAGCATGGTGCGCCCAGACGCCGGCCAGGCAGTCGGCCTGCAGTTCCTGCCGCACCAGCAGCCCGCCGGCACCCTCCAGTCGCTCGCCGCGCTGGCGCGCCAGCTGGACCTGCTGCGTCACGCCCAGCAGCGTCTGCACATGGTGGCCCACCTCATGGGCGATGACGTACGCCTGGGCAAAGTCCCCCGCCGCGGCAAAGCGGGTCGCCATCTCGGCGAAAAAGCTCAGATCGAGATAGACCTGCTGATCGGCCGGGCAGTAGAACGGGCCTGCCGCAGCACTCGCCAGACCGCAGGCAGACTGCACACTGCCCCGGAACAGCACGAGGGTGGGATCGCGATAAGTCTCGCCTGCTTCGGTGAAGAGCGCGTGCCAGGTGTCCTCCGTATCGCCGAGGATGGCGCGCACGAACTCCGCTTCGCGATCATCGGCCGGCGGGGCGCCCGCTTCGGATGTCACCTGACTGGTGCCGCCAAACTGATCGAGCATGACGAGCGGATCCTGTCCGGTGAGCAGGCTCAGCGCGATGATTATCACCACGCCGCCCAGCCCGAGACCGCCAGCGGTGCGCAGGCCGCGCCCGCGTGCGTCCACCACATTGTCGCTACGTCGTGCCCGTTGCCAGCGCATGGTGCTCTCCCGACGGTAACAGAGGAGCATTGGACCGGCGGGTCGCGCGAGCGTTGCGTTGAGCAGGCGCTGCTACCCGCAGTGCAGGTGCAGGTCTCATCCTCTCCGCTGGGCAGGGGGAAGTGCGAGGCGGATGCTGGATCGCCGCTTGCGCGGGGATGGCGGAGTATTACGCTCTCCGCGGCCCGAGTGAGCCCAGCATAACGGCCGCGATCAGCAGCACCGGCCAGATACCGAAGCGGGCAAAAGGCGTCAGACCGGTGGTCGGCTGAATGTCGCCGGTCAGCGTCGCGCGCTCAAACTGGGGCAGGCGCGCAGTGATAACCCCGCGGTGATCGATCAGGGCGGTGACGCCGTTGCCGGTGCCGCGGATCATCGGCCGTCCGCTCTCGAGCGCACGCATCTGCGCCATCTCCAGATGCTGCAGGGGGCCGATCGAGCGGCCGAACCAGGCATCGTTGCTGATGGTGAGCAGCACATCGGTCGCTGGCAGCCAGTCCGTTACCAGCGCCGGGTAGACGGCCTCGTAGCAGATCAGCGGTCCCAGCTGCAGCGCACCGGCGCGGAGCGGCGCCTGATCACTGCCGCCGGGATGGAAGCTGGACATGGGCAGATCGAAGAACCGGATCAGTCCGCGCAGCAGGCTCTCCAGCGGCACGTATTCGCCGAATGGGACCAGCCGCTGTTTGTGATAGATGCCACTGCCGTTGCCGAGCGCGAGTGCGCTGTTGAAATAGTGCGGGCGCCCGCCAGGCCCACCGGACTCCCGGAAGGGAATGCCGGTAATAAGCGTGGCGTTGTGGCGCCGGGCACGCTCGGCCTGCGTGTCGAGGAAGGGCCTGGCCTGATCGTAGAAACTGGTGATGGCCGCTTCCGGCCAGATGACGATATCGGCCTCCGCCCAGAGCGGAGCGCTCAGCGTGTCGTAGGCGTCGAGCGTGGCGCGGTAGTGGGCCGGGTCCCACTTCACGGTCTGGGGGATATTGGCCTGCACCAGCGCCACTGTGACGGGGTCGCCTTGCGGTTCGACCCATTCCAGCCGGCTGGCGCCCCAGCCGCCCAGCCACACGGCCAGCAGCGCGAGCAGCAGGGCGATCCGGCTGCGCTGGTGATGCGCATGGCGGGCGAACAGGAGAGGGTGGGCCAGAGCGGCGCCGGTGAGCGCGACTGCCAGGCTGATGCCGAACACGCCGAGCAGCGGCGCCCAGCCGGCCAGTGGTGTATCGAGATGGCCATAGCCCAGATAGAGCCATGGGAAGCCCGTCAGCAGCCAGCTGCGCAGCCACTCCCACACGACCCAGAGCGCGGCAAAGCCGAGCCAGCGACCGCCGCGACGGTCCCGTACCCAGCGTGCATAGCTCCACGCAAAACTGGCGTGCAGCAGCGCCAGTCCCAGACAGAACAGCAGGGTGAGCGTGGCAGCCAGCGGGACCGGCGCGTAGCCGTAGACATGAATGCTGACGTAGACCCAGGAGACGCCGGCCAGCCAGAAGCCGGCGCCGTACCACCAGCCACGCGCCAGCGCCTGACGCGGTGTGAGGTCAGCCAGCAGGCGCGCCAGCAGTGCGATGGAAAGAATGCCGAGCGGCCAGAGCCCGAAAGGTGCCAGCGACAGGGTTACCAGGACGCCGGCACCTGCCGCCAGCAGATGGCCCGGCCAGCCAGGGCTGAACAGGCGCTGGATCAAATCAGCTCGCCTCGGGCGCCGGGCTCATCCGCAGCAGATGCAGCTGACGGTTGTCGGCATTGAGCACCCGGAACTGATAGCCACCGACTGTGGCGATCTCGTTGCGATGCGGCAGATAGCCGAACTGTTGCAGGATGAGACCGCCGATGGTGTCGAACTCCTCATCACTGAAATCAGTATGGAACTGCTCGTTGAAATCCTCGATCGGCATCAGCGCGCGCACCAGATAGTCGGTTTCACTGATCTGCCGCACATAGGTGTCTTCGTCGACATCGTGTTCGTCCTCGATGTCGCCGACGATCTCCTCGAGCACGTCCTCGATGGTGACGAGACCGGAAACGCCACCATATTCGTCGATAACCACCGCCATATGGTTGCGATTTTCGCGAAACTCGCGCAGCAGGACATTGAGCCGCTTGCTTTCCGGGACAAAGACAGCCGGCCGCAGCAGGCTGCGGATATTGACCTGGTCGGCCTCGCCTTTGAGAATCTGCGGCAGCAGATCCTTGGCCAGCAGAATGCCGAGTACGTTGTCGAGGCCTTCGCCCACCACCGGATAGCGTGAATGGGCGGTCTCGATGATTTTCGGCAACAGCTTCGAGAGCGGGACGTCTGCCTTCAGCACATCCATCTGGGCGCGCGGCACCATGATTTCGCGCACCTGCATATCGCCTACGTGCAGCGCACCTTCGATGATTCGCAGGGCATCGCCATCGATGATCTTTTCTGCGCAGGCGGCTGTCAGCAGCCGTTGCAGGTCGGCGCGCGTACGCGGCTCGCCGGAAAATACATGAGCGATACGCTCGAACCAGGATATGCGTTCGTGCGGCTCCTGACTGTTGTCGTCAGCCATGGCTTTGGGTGCTGTCCTCCGAAAGGCCTGGGGTAAGTTGATAGGGGTCCGGGAAGCCGAGCCGGGCCAGAATCGCTGTTTCCAGCGCTTCCATGGCGTCGGCCTCGTCTTCTTCGATATGGTCGTAGCCGAGCAGATGCAGGGTGCCGTGCACCGTCAGGTGGGCCCAGTGCGCCTGCGCCGGTTTGTGCTGGTCGGCAGCTTCGCGCGCCACCACGGGAGCGCAGATGGCAATGTCGCCCAGCAGCTCGAGCTCCAGCTCCGGCGGCAGGTCGGCCGGAAACGAGAGCACATTGGTGGCGTAGTCCTTGCCGCGGTAGTCGCGGTTGAGGGTGCGCATTTCCTCCTCGTCGATCAGCCGCAGGCTGACCTCGGCGCGGTCGCGATGGTCATGCAGCGCCGCCGCAACCCAACGTTCGAAGTCCGCTGTCGAGGGGAGAGTGGTGGCGCTGGTGGCCACCTGGATGTCTAGCTCGAGGTTCATTGCCGGGGCTGGTCGCCGGAGAGGCCGTCGCCCTCATAGCGGTCATAGGCTTCGACAATGGCCTGCACCAGCGGGTGACGTACCACGTCCTTCGCTTCGAAGTAGGTAATGTTGATGCCCGGTACGCCGTCAAGCACCTTCAGCACATGGGTGAGCCCCGACTGGGTGCCGCGCGGCAGGTCGATCTGCGTCGCATCGCCGGTGATTACTGCAGTGGAGCCGAAACCAATACGCGTCAGAAACATCTTCATCTGCTCGCGGGTGGTGTTCTGGCTCTCGTCGAGAATGATGAAGGCGTCGTTCAGCGTGCGGCCGCGCATGTAGGCCAGCGGCGCGATCTCGATGATGTTGCGCTCGATCAGCTTGGTCACGTTTTCGTAGCCGAGCATCTCGTAGAGAGCGTCATAAAGCGGCCGCAGGTAAGGGTCGATCTTCTGCGCCAGATCGCCCGGCAGAAAACCCAGTTTTTCGCCCGCTTCGACGGCCGGGCGCACCAGCAGAATCCGGCGTACCCGGTCTTGGGTCAGCGCTTCTACCGCGCAGGCGACGGCCAGATAGGTCTTGCCGGTACCCGCCGGACCAATGCCGAAGGTGATGTCGTGATTCTGTATCGAACGGACATAGCCCTGCTGATTCCTGCCGCGGGGCTTGATGGTCTGCTTGCGGGCCTGAATGACCGGAATCGGGGCGGTCGCGCCCGCCTCGTCAGCGCCGGCAGCGGCGTCGCTGCCGGGTGGCGCGACACCACTTTCCTGAATATGCAGATGGACCAGATCGGGGCTCAGCTGGACGCCACGCTGAGCATCTTCATGCAGGGCCATGAGCACGCCACGGGCGGCGTCGGCCCGGCGGGGCTGTCCCTCGACATAGAAGAGGTTGCCGCGGGACTTGATCGATACACCCAGCCGTTCCTCGATCAGCCGGATGTGCTGATCGAACGGGCCACACAGATTGGCCAGCAGACGGGTATCAGCTGGTTCGAGAGTCAGAGCGCTGTTCAGGGTCGCAGTTCGTTTCAAGAGTCGGTTGTGGCCAGCACGGCTACGCGAGTCGGGCTCGCTAGGATACCGCCAACGTGGGGGTGAGCCCAAGCCTTTTAAAGGGGGTGCCGCCGAGTGCGGGCCGGCGGAGGTGGAAAGGCGCTATCTGTTGCCCCCAGATAGCGCCAGCTAGTCGAGCAGCTCGCCCCGCAGGCTGTTGGGGTAGGCATCGACGATGGCGACCTCACAGAACTCACCGATGAGGTTATGGTTGTCGGCGCGGAAGTTAACGACCCGGTTGTTTTCGGTGCGACCAGCCAGTTCGCCCGGGTCCTTGCGGGAGGGGCCGGTGACCAGAATGCGCTGCATGGTGCCGACCATGTTGCGGCTGATCTCCTGCGTCTGCTGACTGATCCGGTTCTGCAGGATGGCCAGCCGGTGCTTCTTTACCTCTTCGGGCGTGTCATCGGCCAGCTGGGCTGCCGGTGTGCCGGGGCGGGCGCTGTAAATAAAGCTGAACGAGTTGTCGAAGCCGACTTTGTGGATGAGGTCCATGGTCGCTTCGAAGTCAGCATCGGTCTCGCCGGGGAAGCCGACGATGAAGTCCGAGGACATGCTGATATTGGGTCGTACTGCCCGCAGTCGCTCGATCCGGTCGAGGTAGTCAGCGGCGGTATAGCCGCGCTTCATCGCCGCCAGGATGCGGTCCGAGCCACTCTGCACCGGCAGATGCAGGTGGTCCACCAGCTGGGGCAGCTCGGCGTAGACCGCGATCAGATCATCGCTGAACTCGGTGGGGTGGCTGGTGGTGTAGCGAATCCGTTCGATGCCGGATACTGCCGCCACATAGGTGAGCAGCTCGGCAAAGTCGATCATTTCGCCCAGCTGGTTGCGGCCGCGGTAGGCGTTGACGTTCTGCCCCAGCAGGTTGACCTCTTTGACGCCGCGCTCGGCCAGTGAGGCAATCTCGGCGATGACGTCCTCGAACGGCCGGCTTACTTCTTCACCGCGGGTGTAGGGCACTACACAGAAGGTGCAGTACTTGGAACATCCCTCCATGATGGAGACAAAGGCGCTCGGGCCCTCGACGCTGGGCTCGGGCAGCCGGTCGAATTTCTCGATCTCGGGGAAGGTCACGTCGACCAGAATCGGCCCGTCGGGCTTGCGCGCATTGATCATGTCGGGCACGCGGTGCAGGGTTTGCGGCCCGAAGATCACATCCACGTAGGGGGCGCGCTTGCCGATGGCCTCGCCTTCCTGGCTGGCCACACAGCCGCCGACGCCGATCACCAGATCGGGACGATGCTGCTTCAGCTGTTTCCACCGGCCCAGCTGGTGAAACACTTTTTCCTGGGCTTTTTCACGGATCGAGCAGGTATTGAGCAGCAGCACATCGGCTTCATTGGGATCGTCGGTCGGCACCAGCCCGTGCGATACCCCGAGCAGGTCCCGGATCCGCGCCGAGTCATACTCGTTCATCTGGCAGCCGTGCGTTTCAATGTAGAGCTTGCGCGGCGCCGGCGGGGTCTCGGAGGCGGCGAATTCGGGCGTGACAGTGGTCTGATCGGTCATGGCATTCTGATGGGGCGGATGCCCGGATGAAGAGGCTGGTGCAGCGAGCACAGCGAAAATGACCGGGAATTATACCGTCGCAGCGCCGCCCTGCCCAGCGCGATGAGGAAGGCCCCGTCGCCCCCGTCAGGCGGTGGTGTTATGATCGCCGGCCACTGTTTACCACCGGCCCGATCCGACGTGCCGGGGCTACTTGAGGTACTACGGCAGTCATGGCGACACGCCCGATCTACAAGGTCCTGTTTCTCAATCAGAATCAGGTGTATGAAGTCTACGCTCGCGAGATTTACCAGAGCGAGATGTACGGTTTCATCGAGATTGAAGAGTTCGTCTTTGGCGAGCGCAG
>JAJUJZ010000022.1 GCA_029265075.1 Gammaproteobacteria bacterium
CGCCCACACGAATTGCCTGATCTCTTGTTAAACAGCACCAGAGCCGCTCGGGTCTGGGGTTTCTCGCCAGGGCGCCTTGGCTGCCCTGTCTGACGAGGAGGCGCATTCTACAGCATCTTCTCGTCTTTGCAACTCTTTTTTCAGGCTTTTTCGCTGGTGCGATTCTCGCCGGGAGTTGCTTCCCCTGTCGCTGCAGTGCTTCGTTTCGAGGCCGTCACGTCAGGAGAGCGCGCATTATAGGGACTTAAAAATCGGCGTCAACACCTCAGCCATAATTTTTTTAGCCCCGCCGCCGTGGGGCTCTGGCAAACCAGACGCGCCACCCCAGGAGGAAGACCAATATTAAGCCATAGATCGCCGGCTGGCGGAAGTCCGACCGGACCAGCCAGGCGAAATGGGCGACTGCAAGGATGGCGGCCGGATAGATGAGCCGGTGCAGCTGGCGCCAGCGGCGACCGAGGCGACGCTGGCTGGCCCGGGTCGAGGTGAGTGCCAGCGCCAGCAACATCAGCCAGGCGATGGCGCCCAAAATTACATAGGTACGCTCCGACAGTGCCCGGAGGATGTCATCACTGCTGAGGCCAATGACATAGAACAGTGCACAGCTCAGGTGAACCGTGGCGTAAAACCATGCAAACAGTCCTATCAGCCGGCGCACCTGGATAAATAAGGCCAGTCCCGTGATCGCCCGCAGCGGCGTCATGGCGAGGGTGATCAGCAGCAATCGCAACGCCCAGAGGCCGAGATGATCAACCAGCGCCTTGCCGGGATCGGGCCCGAGCTCGCCCCGCACGCCAGCCCAGACCACCCACCCCAGCGGCGCCAGACAGGCGACCCAGATCAGCGTCCTGGCCAGCCACAGCCGACGCCGGTCCATCAGTAGTAGCGCCTGAGGTCCATCCCGCTATAGAGCGACGCAACCTGCTCCCCATAGCCGTTGAACAGTACCGTGTCGATGAAATTGGGATTGAACAGGGTGTTTGGCAGGCGTCGCTCCCTGGCCTGACTCCAGCGAGGATGGTCGACCTCCGGATTTACATTCGCGTAGAAGCCATACTCGTGGGGCGCCAGCTGATTCCAGGAAGTTCTGGGCTGGCGCTCCTGAAGCGTGATCCGCACGATCGACTTGACGCTCTTGAAGCCGTATTTCCAGGGCACCACCAGCCGCAGCGGCGCACCGTTCTGGTTGGGCAGCTCCTTGCCATAAAGACCGACCGCCAGGATCGTCAGCGGATGCGCCGCCTCGTCGATCCGCAGCCCTTCCACATAGGGCCAGTCAATCAGGGCCGTACCTGAGCGCTGCCCACGCATTTCCGAGCGCCGCATTACCGTCTGAAAGCTGACGTATTTTGCACGTGAGGTTGGCCGCAGCCGCTGCAGCAGCGTTGCCAGAGGAAATCCTACCCAGGGGATCACCATGGACCATGCTTCCACGCAGCGCAGCCGATAAATGCGCTCCTCCAGCGGGATGCCGCGCAGCAGGTCCTCCAGCGCATAAGTGCCTGGCCGCTCAACCTCGCCGGTGACCTTCACAGTCCACGGCTCGGTTGTCAGGCGCCCGGCGTAGCGGGCCGGATCTCCTTTTTGGGTGCCGAATTCATAGAAATTGTTGTAATGGGTGACGTGTTGCAATGGCGTCAGCGGCTCATCGGTCCGGAACGCATCATTCGCAAGATCAGCCGCCGGCGTGAAGTCGAGCGCGCGGCGCCCGGAGTCTTCGGCGAAGGAAAGTCGGGGCAGGCCTGCCAGTGCAACACCGGCAGCAGCGCCCCTGATAAAATCGCGCCGCCGCAGCCAGACCGACTCAGGCGTGATTTCAGACGATTTGATATCCGCAGCGCGCTTGATCAACATGATCGTCTCCTCGGCGCCCTGCGGGCGCTCACCGACGCATACGGTGGAATATCAGCTCCGCGGGACCGGACAAGGCGTAGATCAGGAAACCGCCTAGCAGCACCCGGGCCGGATCGAGCATGACCAGGCCATAGGCCAGCACGATCAGCAGGAGCACGACAAACGGCACACGGCCGCGCAGATCAATTCCCTTAAAGCTCCGGTATGGCACGCTGGAGATCATCAGAAAACCGATACCGGCGGTGAGACAGCCGAGCAGCACCGTCACCAGCAGCGGCAGATCGGTGCCGACCACTCCGTCCTGAGAGAGCGCCCAGACTGTCCCCGCGATGACCGCCGCAGCGGCCGGACTGGCGAGGCCGGAGAAGAAATTCTTGTCGGCAGTTTCAATCTGGGTATTGAAGCGCGCCAGCCGCAGGGCAGCACAGGCCACATAGATGAACGCCACAGCCCAGCCAAATTTGCCGAGCTCGCCCAGTCCCCAGCTGAACATCACCAGGGCCGGAGCGACTCCGAACGAGACCATATCGGCAAGACTGTCGTACTCAGCCCCGAACTTGCTCTGCGTGTTGGTAAGCCGGGCAACGCGCCCGTCCAGTCCATCCAGCACCATAGCGACGAAAATCGCCACAGCTGCGGATTCGAAGCGGCCATGCATACCGGCGACCACGGCATAGAAGCCAGCAAACAGGGCGCCAGTGGTGAACAGGTTGGGGAGCAGATAGATACCGCGGCGCCGCTCGCGGCGGCCATCGACGGATACTTCTTCTATATGTTCGTCGACCGGCAGCAGTTGTTCGTAGCGGACGCCGTCCCGAGGTACGTCATTGTTCAGGTTATCGCTCATATTCCATCCGTTCAGCCCGACTCCGGCATGTTAAATCAAAACGTCGGCTGGTTCGACGCTCTGGCGCACTCCCAGAACGCCTGCACCAGCGGACTCTCGAGACGCTGCTCGCGCACACAGAGCCCGACGGAAAACGGCGCCATGCTGTGGGCGACATCGAGCCGCCGCACCGAATCTCTTTGAGGCGTGGTCGCGAGTACCAGTTCCGGCACCAGACTGACCCCGAAGCCCAGCGCCACCATCGACACGATAGCCTCGTGGCCGCTGACCTGGGCATACACGTTAGGCCGCAGCCCTTGCTCGCGGAACCAGCGATCGAGACGCTGGCGTCCCAGCCCCCGTTCTGACTGGATCAGCGGAATCTGTTCCCACGGAATCGGACGCTGCTCCAGCAGCGGCGAGAAGCTGGCCGGCGCGCTGGGCGCGATGAACACCAGCGGCGACTGTGCCAGCACCTGCACCTGAAGGCGCCGCGGCACCCGCGCCGGCAGCGCTGCAATGGCAAGATCTTCATCGCCATGCAGTGCCCGGTCGATGGCATCGGCCTGGTCCCCGGTATAAAGCTTCAGCTCAATGCCGGGATAACGGTTGCGGAATGTGGGCAACAGATCGGCGAGCAGACTGTGCGCCGCCGTCACCGAGCAGTAGAGGCTGATTTCACCACGCAGCAGACGATAATGCGGCTGGATACTTTCGACGAACGCCCGCCACTGCGCCAGCTGCTGACGCGCGAACTGCAGCAGGTGCTGACCGGCCGGTGTCAGGCGCACCTGGCGGCTGTCCCGCTCGAGCAGCCGTTGCCCGAGTTCCTCCTCCATGCGTTGCAGGGTCCGACTGACCGCTGACGGACTCAGATGCATGCGCTCGGCGGCGCGACCGAAGTGGAGTGTTTCGGCGAGCGCAATGAAGAGCTCCAGCTCGCGAGTGTCCACGATTCGCCCTCCCCGGATTGCGCGTTGCAAAAAGCGCAACACTGCATGGCGAATATATCATTTTACGCAACGGGCCGGTTGACGTATTTTTAGACACCTTCAGAATTTTTCCCTAACCCTACGGAGCACAGCCATGGGCCAGAATTATTTCAACTCCCTGCCGTTCCGGCGTCAGATCGAGGAACTCGGTCAGTGCCGCTTTATGGATCCGAGCGAGTTCGCTAACGGCTGCGACTACCTCAAAGGCAAGAAGATCGTAATCGTCGGCTGCGGCGCGCAAGGCCTCAACCAGGGCCTCAACATGCGCGACTCCGGCCTCGACATCAGCTATGCGCTGCGCAAAGAAGCGATCGAGCAGAAGCGTCAGTCGTGGAAAAATGCCACCGAAAACGGCTTCAACGTCGGCAGCTTTGAGGAGCTGATTCCTCAAGCGGACCTGGTCCTCAACCTGACGCCGGACAAGCAGCACACCGCCGTTATCTCGCAGATTATGCCGCTGATGAAGCAGGGTGCCGCCCTTTCCTACTCGCACGGTTTCAACATCGTCGAAGAAGGCATGCAGATCCGCAAGGACATCACCGTCATCATGGTCGCGCCGAAGTGCCCCGGCAGTGAAGTACGTGCCGAGTACGTGCGCGGTTTCGGGGTGCCGACCCTGATCGCTGTCCACGCTGAGAACGACCCGAACGGTGATGGCCTCGAAATTGCGAAGGCCTACGCTTCTGCTACCGGTGGCGACCGTGCAGGTGTTCTGCAGTCCTCGTTCGTTGCCGAAGTCAAATCGGACCTGATGGGCGAGCAGACCATTCTCTGCGGCATGCTGCAGACCGGCTCCATCCTCTGCTTCGACAAGATGGTCGAAGAAGGCATCGAACCCGGCTACGCCTCCAAGCTGATCCAGTACGGCTGGGAAACCATCACCGAGGCGCTCAAGCACGGCGGCATTACCAACATGATGGACCGCCTCAGCAACCCGGCCAAACTGAAGGCTTTCGAGCTGGCCGAAGAGCTGAAGCAGATCATGCGCAGCCTGTACGAGAAGCACCAGGACGACATCCTGTCCGGCGAGTTCTCGCGCAACATGATGGCCGACTGGGCCAACAACGACGACAACCTGCTCACCTGGCGCGCGCAAACGCTCGAGACTGGCTTCGAGAAGACGCCGACCGACGAAAACGCCCCGATCAGCGAACAGGACTACTTCGATAAAGGCATCCTGATGGTTGCTATGGTCAAGGCCGGTGTCGAGCTGGCATTCGAGTGCATGGTCAGCGCCGGCATGAAACCGGAGAGCGCCTACTACGAGTCGCTGCACGAAACCCCGCTGATCGCCAACACGATCGCGCGCAAGAAACTGTACGAAATGAACGTGGTGATTTCCGACACCGCCGAGTACGGCTGCTACCTGTTCGATCAGGCCTGCCGCCCGCTGCTCAAGCCGTTCATGGAGAAGATCCACACCGACGTGATCGGTAAGGGTCTGAACGTCAAGGACAACGGCGTTGACAACCGCGAGCTGATCGAGGTAAACGAGCGCATCCGCAACCACCCGGTCGAGCAGATCGGCACCACCCTGCGTTCCTACATGACGTCGATGAAGAGCATCGTCTGACGCAGAGCCGTACCGGACCGGAAAGGGCCGCAACTCGCGGCCCTTTTTCTTTTACGCGCCCGTTATTCGCGGTAGCCCCAGATTCTCGACAGGTCAAAGGGAATCGTCAGGTCGGGTTTCGCCACCCGCACAATGCGAAACGCCGGCGTCGAACAGTCCCGGGTGAAAATGCCGGGATAAGGCCCGCCGCGCGGGCTGATATAGGCGCGTACCAGCGGCTCGGTGCTGCGCTTGCCACGTTTCACTACTATCCCTGTTTCGCCCGATCCCAGGGTAACGAAGGAGCCGGGCGGATAGATGCCGATCATCTGAATCAGCTGCGGAATCAGCTCGCTGCGCCACATGCCGGCCTGCCCCGTATAAAGCACGCGCAGGCTTTCGCCCGGCGTCAGCGCTTCGCGATAAGAGCGCGCCGCGATCATGGCGCAGTAGCGATCCGCGAGCTGCAGGATACCGGCCTCCTCAAGAATATCTTCCTGCCCCAGCCTGTGCGGATAGCCGGAGCCATCAGCCCGTTCGTGATGCTGACGCACAATGGTGAGGGCGAGTCCGTCGTCAATGCCGGCGGCCGCCGCCAGCCGTGCAGATGCCTCGGGATGGTCCTCGATCAGCCGCTGCTGGGCGGCACTCAGCGCGCCCGATTGCTGAACCAGCTGCTGCTGCAGCTGCAGCATCGACACATTCTGCAGCAAGGCCGCCAGCATGACGCTGCGCCGGCGCGCGGGTGCGTAACCGCGTGTCGTACAGAGCAGCGCAGCCAGACTGGCACAGCGAATGGGATGAATCAGTGTATACGGGTGCTCGTGAACGAGATGAATCGCACCCAGCATGGCATCGGATTCGGTCTCGAGCAGCTGCTCAAGCCGCTCCAGCAGACGCTCGCAGCGTGCACTGCTGGCCGCCTGCCTGCTTTCGATACCAGTGAAGATAGCAGCCAGCCGCTGGATCAGCCCGTCCAGCTGTTCGAACGGCGTTTCCATCTCGTCATCAGACGCACCGCGGGCCACCGTTACGCTGCCGCGTTCCCGTGCCATCGGGCCAGTGCGCAGGGCGCCGCGCAACAGCAACGACTCGACCTGGCGGATCGATCCGATGATGGTGCCCGCAGCCAGCAGGAGCTGGCCTCGCTCATCGAATATATCCCAGGGCAGCGCTTCGCCAACCCGCAGTTCACCCGCCAGAATCCGCTTCATTTCGGTCTGTCCGCCTCAAGCGGCGATTGTTATCGTCAGGCGGCAGCTGCGACCGTCACTGACACCGTTATCAGCTGGAGTATAGCAGCGGTTAAAGACCTCACCCGGATACAGCAGATATCGGCTACAGAAACAGAAAAGCCGCCCGAAGGCGGCTTATCGTTCTGCTGGTGCAAGACTCAGAGGCTGAGGACTTTTTCACCTCTGGCAATGCCTGACACGCCACTGCGCACCACTTCCAGAATGGCGGCTTCGCCCACGCTCTGCAGAAAGGCGTCGAGCTTGTCGCTAGTGCCGGTAATCTGAATCGTATAAACAGTCGGACCGACATCAATGATCTGACCGCGGAAGATATCGGTGCAACGCTTGATTTCGGCACGCTGCGCGCCGGTCGCCCGCACCTTTACCAGCATCAGCTCGCGCTCGATATGCGGTCCTTCCGTCAGATCCACCAGTTTGACCACATCCAGCAGCTTGTTCAGATGCTTGGTGATCTGCTCGATCTTCTGGTCGTCGCCCAGCGTGGTCAGCGTCAGTCGCGACAGCGTGGGGTCTTCGGTTGCGGCAACGTTGAGCGTATCGATGTTGTAACCGCGTTGCGAGAACAGTCCTACTACCCGCGACAGCGCACCCGGTTCGTTTTCCAGTAAAAGAGAAATGATTCGACGCATCAGATACGCTCCGACTTGCTGATCCACATGTCGCGCATGGCGCCGTTCGGGGCAACCTGCATGGGATACACATGCTCATGCGGATCGACATGAATATCGAGGAATACCAGCCGGTCCTTCAGCGCGAACGCCTCTTTCATGGCACCCTCCAGATCGGACTTCTTGTCCACCCGGATGCCGACATGGCCATAGGCCTCGACCAGTCTGACGAAGTCAGGCAGCGAGTGTTCATAGGTGCTCTGTGAGTAGCGACCTTCGTACTGCATGTCCTGCCACTGCTTGACCATGCCGAGATAGCCGTTATGAAGATTGATGATCTTCACTGGAATGTTGTATTGGGTGCAGGTCGACAGCTCCTGAATATTCATCTGGATGGAGCCCTCGCCGGTGACACAGGCGACATCAGCTTCAGGGAATGCCAGCTTGGCACCCATGGCCGCCGGGAAACCGAAGCCCATCGTGCCGAGACCGCCAGAGTTGATCCAGCGACGCGGCATATTGAAGCGGTAGTACTGCGCCGCGAACATCTGGTGCTGGCCCACATCGGAGGTGACGAATGCGTTGCCATCGGTCACGCGCCACAGCGCCTCGATCACTTCCTGCGGCTTGATCAGCGGTGAGTTGATGTCGTAGCGCGGCTTGGTCCAGAGCCCCCACTTCTCCCGCCACTCGTTGATCTGCTCCCACCAGCCGGCCAGGGCCGCCTTGTCGGTCTGCTGCCCTTCCGCCTGCGCCTCCTGCAGCAGTTCGAGCATGTCGGTCAGTACTGAATCGACCGGGCCGACAATCGGCACATCAGCGGGAATGGTTTTCGAGATCGACGCCGGGTCGATATCGATATGAATGATCTTGGCGCCGGGGCAGAACTTGCTGGCGGTATTGATGACGCGGTCATCGAAGCGCGCACCAACGGCCAGCACCACATCGGCATGGTGCATGGCGAAGTTGGCCTCGACGAAGCCGTGCATGCCCAGCATGCCCAGGAACTGCGGGTCCGTGCCGGGGAACGCGCCCAGTCCCATCAGCGTGCTGGTCACCGGGAAGTTGAGTTCCCGTGCCAGTCGCGTCAGCAGATCGCTGGCATCGCCCAGCACCACGCCACCGCCGCTGTAGATTACCGGCCGTTGGGCGGCCAGCAGCAGATTGACAGCCTTGCGGATCTGTCCGGAGTGCCCGCGCGTCGCCGGCGTGTAGGAACGCAGCTTTACCTTCCGGGGATAGTTGTACTCGAACTTCTCGTAGGGGTTGGTGATGTCCTTGGGCAGATCGATGACCACCGGGCCAGGCCGGCCGGTGGAAGCGATATAGAACGCCTTGCGAATCACCTCGGGGATGTCGACCGCCCGCTTCACGAGGAAGCTGTGCTTCACGATTGGCCGCGAGATACCGACCATGTCGGTCTCCTGGAACGCATCCTCACCGATCAGGTGCGATGCGACCTGGCCCGACAGCACGACCATCGGAATCGAGTCCATGTATGCGGTAGCGATACCGGTGACGGCGTTGGTGGCGCCCGGACCGGAAGTCACCAGCACCACACCCGGCTTGCCGGTGGCGCGGGCATAACCGTCCGCGGCGTGCGTGGCTGCCTGCTCATGGCGCACCAGGATGTGCGGAATTTTCGAGCGCTTGAACAGCGCATCGTAGATATGCAGAACGGCACCGCCCGGATAACCGAAGATGAACTCGACACCTTCGTCTTCAAGGGCCTGCGCGATCATTTCGCCGCCGGATAACAACTCCACTGAAATAACCCCCACTTCAGCTGTTTTTACACACTGAACATCTGGAACTCGGCACTGGGTAAGCTTTGGCTCACACTACCCATCCGCTGACTGGACAGCGGTGCGCGCGAAAACAAGACGTCCGCCGGACATCTTGGCAACCCCGCATGGATGGCGCGGGGCCGGCTCGCTCGCAACACAGGTCGTGTGTTGTCGGATGCTGATCGATTGTGGTGAGCCGGAGCTGATCAGCCCGGCCCGTGGGTTACCACTGGTGGTGGTTGCCCCGAGGCCTGTCGCCATTCCTAAAGAATTGCGTATTTTTGAATACCCTTCCATTCAAGTCAATCATTCTCGGACGAGGGTCGGCAGGCAGGCGGTCGCCAGCGACGGATTTAACAGTTTCGCGGCTCCGTCGAGCATTCCCCGCAACCTTTGCCATACTTACCCGCGATCGATCTGAGTCCAGGATGCCCTCCCATGAAAAGAGTTAGTTCCGCCTGGCGGCTTGCCCTGCTTGCTGCTGTCGCGCTCATGACAACTGCCACGGCGCAGGCGGCTTCGGGCTACTACCGCTGGACCGACGACAGCGGCAAGGTACAGTTCACCCAGCAGCCGCCCGCCGGCCGACCCTACCAGTTCATCCGCACCTCAACCGGTACGGCGGAGAGTGCGGCTGGCACTGCCACCCCGGCCGCGAGGGAGCCGGCCGACGACGCGGCAGCCGCGTCACAGCCCATCACCGCATTCCAGGGGATCCCCGCCAGGGATCCTGCGCAATGTGCCCAGGCGCGGAGCAATCTTGAGGTTCTCAACAGCAGCGCTCGCATCCGGGGGCAGAGCGCCGATGGTGAAATGCGCTATCTCACGCCCGACGAAATCGAGACCCAGCGTAAGCTGGCCCAGGAAGCAGCCGACATCTACTGCGAATAAAAAAAGGGCGACCCGCGGCACGGGTCGCCCTGTGGATGTATCGGCGGCGATCAGCTGGTAAAGCGGATCTTGTCCCCTTCCACCTGCGCCCGGATGGTGGCGCCCGGCGCGAACTTCCCTTGCAGGATCTCCTGCGCCAGCGGGTTCTCCAGATACTGCTGAATCGCCCGCTTCAGCGGCCGCGCACCATATACGGGGTCGAAGCCGACCGCTGCCAGCTGGTCCATCACCTCGTCCGATAGCTCCAGCTGCAGCTCGTGCTCGGCAAGCCGCTTGCGCAGCAGGCCCAGCTGGATATCGGCGATGCCGCGAATCTGCTCCTTGCCCAGCGGGTGGAATACCACCACCTCGTCGATACGGTTGATGAATTCGGGGCGGAAGTGAGCACCGACCGCCTCCATCACCGCATCTTTCATCGCTTCGTAGTTCTGCTCGCCCGCCAGCCGCTGGATGATGTCCGACCCGAGGTTGGAGGTCATCACTACCACCGTGTTACGGAAGTCGACGGTGCGGCCCTGGCCATCGGTGAGGCGACCATCTTCCAGCACCTGCAACAGGATGTTGAACACATCCGGGTGCGCCTTCTCCACCTCGTCGAGCAGCAACAGTGAATAGGGGCGCCGCCGCACAGCCTCGGTGAGATAGCCGCCCTCTTCGTAGCCGACGTAGCCGGGCGGTGCACCGATCAGCCGGGCCACGGAGTGTTTCTCCATAAACTCCGACATATCGATCCGCACCATGGCGTCCTGACTGTCGAACAGGAACTCGGCCAGCGCCTTGCACAGCTCGGTCTTACCGACCCCGGTCGGCCCCAGGAACAGGAAGCTGCCGTTCGGACGGTTAGGATCGGCCAGTCCCGCCCGCGCGCGACGTACGGCATTCGAGACCGCAGTGACCGCTTCGTTCTGACCGACCACCCGCTGGTGCAGCGCCGCTTCCATCGCCAGCAGTTTTTCGCGCTCGCCCTCCAGCATTTTTGCTACCGGAATACCGGTCCAGCGCGATACGACTTCTGCGACTTCTTCCTCCGTCACCTTGTTGCGCAGCAGCTGTTTCTCCGTCTTGCCGTGCTGGTCGACCATCTGCAGGCTGCGCTCCAGATCGGGAATGATCCCGTACTGCAGCTCGGCCATGCGATTGAGATCGCCGCGCCGCCGCGCGGTTTCAAGCTCCAGTTTCGCCTGTTCAAGCTGCTGCTGCAGCTGCGCAGATCCCTGTACCTCCGCTTTCTCGGCCTTCCACACTTCCTCGAGATCAGCATATTCCTGCTGCAGCCGGGCAATGTCTTCTTCCAGCCTGGCCAGGCGCTGTCTCGTGGCCTCGTCGGTCTCCTTCTTGAGCGCCTCACGCTCGATCTTCAGCTGAACCAGGCGCCGGTCGAGCCGGTCGAGCTCCTCCGGCTTGGAGTCGATTTCCATGCGAATCCGGCTCGCCGCCTCGTCGATCAGGTCGATCGCCTTGTCCGGCAGTTTCCGGTCGGTGATATAACGATGCGACAGTTTGGCGGCGGCAATGATGGCACCGTCGGTGATGGAGACACCGTGGTGCACCTCGTAACGTTCTTTCAGGCCGCGCAGGATCGCGATGGTGTCTTCTTCGTTCGGCTCGTCTACCAGCACTTTCTGGAAGCGGCGCTCGAGCGCGGCATCCTTTTCGATGTACTGACGGTACTCGTCGAGCGTGGTCGCGCCCACGCAGTGCAGCTCACCGCGGGCCAGGGCCGGTTTCAGCATATTACCGGCATCCATCGCGCCTTCGGCCTTGCCGGCGCCGACCATGGTGTGCAATTCGTCGATGAAGAGGATGATGCGCCCTTCCTGCTTGGCGAGCTCATTGAGCACTGCCTTGAGCCGCTCCTCGAATTCACCCCGATATTTGGCACCGGCCAGCAGCGCGCCCATGTCGAGGGCGAGCACGCGCCGATCTTTCAGGCCTTCCGGCACCTCGCCATTGATGATGCGCTGCGCCAGCCCCTCGACAATGGCAGTCTTGCCCACGCCGGGCTCGCCGATCAGCACCGGGTTGTTCTTGGTGCGACGCTGCAGCACCTGAATGGTGCGGCGAATCTCGTCGTCACGTCCGATCACCGGGTCGAGCTTGCCATCCTCGGCCCGCTTGGTGAGGTCGATGGTGTATCTCTCCAGCGCCTGGCGGCTGCCTTCCGCATCGGGGTTGTCCACGGCTTCGCCTCCACGGATCTGATCGATGGCCTGACTGAGCTGTTCTCGGGTAAGCCCGGCATTCCTGAGCAGCGAGGTAATGTTGCCATTGACTTCCAGCATCGCCAGCACTACCAGCTCGCTGGAGATGTAAGCATCGCCCTTCTGCTGGGCGAGCTTGTCGGCCAGGTTGAGCACCCGGCCCAGCTCATTCGACATGTGGATTTCGCCGGCTGTCCCTTCGACGCGCGGCAGTCGCTCCAGCGCCTCGGTAACGCTGCTCTGCAGCTGATCCACCTTGACGCCAGCCTGACGGAGCAGCGGGCGTACCGAGCCACCCTGCTGATCCAGCAGCGCCGCCAGCAGATGCACCGGCTCCATGAAATTGTGGTCGCGACCGAGCGCCAGCGACTGAGCATCGCCCAGCGCAGTCTGCAACTGAGTGGTGAAACGATCGATACGCATGCTGTTCCTCGTTTAAGGTCGCCGCCATGTGCGGCAGTTGAACCAATAAATGAGGCTGCCGCCCGGGATTTCAAGCGGCGGCGCCGTATCAGCTCTTACCAGCGCTCATCCACGTCGGGCACGATATAGATCAGGCTCGCCATGCGACCGGTGATGCCATCACGCCGGTAGGAGAAAAACCGCTCGCGATCGGTATACGTGCACCAGCCGCCGCCGAAACAGGCGCTGACACCGATGGCGGCGAGCCGGACGCGGGCCAGGCCGCAGAGATCGGCCAGCCACCTGCCCGGCCGCCCGGCCGGCTCAAAGCAGCGCTCCAGTGCGGGATCGCCGCCCTCGTGCAGAAATGCCTCACGCACCTCTTCGCCAACTTCGAACGCAGCGGGACCGATGGCGGGGCCGAGCCAGGCCAGCAGCTGATCGGCCGGCGTGGCCAGTGCCGCGACCGTGTGTTCCAGCACACCCGCGCTCAGTCCGCGCCAGCCTGCATGCGCCGCTGCCACTTCAGTGCCATCACGACTGCAGAGCAGCACCGGCAGGCAATCGGCAGTGAGGACTGCGCAGCCAAGGCCGGGCGTGCGCGTGTACTGGGCATCGGCCTCCGGAGCGTTGGCGGCGTCGGCCTCGACGACCGTGGTGCCATGCACCTGAGTCACCCAGCTGATGGCGCCCAGACCTGCGCAGTGACTGGCCAGCCGCTCGCGATTGGCCTGCACCGTGGCAGGTTTGTCGCCGACATGGTCGGCCAGGTTGAGGCTGTCAAAAGGTGCCTCGCTGAGGCCCCCCAGGCGGGTGGTACTGAGCGCAACGATATTGGCCGGAGCCGGCCAGTCGGGCTGTATCAGTTTCACGACTCACTCCTTATCGACAGGTCTCATCCCTCGCTGGCTTCGACGTCGGCACGCAATGCAGCCAGCAGCGCAACCATATCCTCGGGCAGCGCCACCTCCCACGCAACCGGCTCACCGCTGGCGGGGTGCACCAGCTCCAGCCGGCGCGCGTGCAGCGCCTGGCGCGGGAACTCCTGCAGCGCCGTCACCAGCTCCGGCAGTGCTCCCGCCGGCGGACGTGGACGCCCGCCGTACACCGGGTCACCGACCAGCGGGTAGCGAAGATGCGCCATATGCACGCGGATCTGATGGGTGCGCCCGGTTTCCAGCAAGCAGGTGATATGGCTGTGGCCCCTGAATCGCGACTGTACCCGATAGTGGGTGACAGCAGGCTTGCCGCCGTGTTCCAGCACCGCCATGCGCTTGCGGTCCCGCGGGTGCCGGCCCATCGGTGCGTCAACCCGGCCGCCGCCGGTAAGCACGCCAGCGACCACCGCATCGTATTGCCGGTGCACGGTGCGTGCCTGCAGCTGGGCAACCAGCCGGTGCTGCGCAGTGAGATTCTTGGCCACCACCATGAGTCCGGTAGTGTCCTTGTCGAGACGATGCACGATACCGGCCCGGGGGATGCTTTCCAGCACCGGACAGTGATGCAGCAGGGCATTGAGCAGCGTCCCCTCCCGGTGTCCGGCCGCCGGGTGGACCACCAGCCCGGCCGGCTTGTTCACCACCAGCAGGTCGTCGTCCTCGTGCACGATGGCGAGCGGGCGCGCTTCGGCCTGCCAGCTGCTGTCGACCGGCTCCGGGGTGGCTTCCAGGCGCAGCTCGACACCACTGCGGATCTTGTCCCTGGTCCGCAATACAGCGCCATCTGCCACCAGTGCGCCGCTCTGAATCCAGCTTTGCAGCCGGGAGCGGGAGAACTCGGGAAACAGGCTGGCCGCCACCTGGTCAAGACGCTGGCCGGCCAGTTCGGGCGGAACCACAGCGACGCGGCGGATGGTATCGGTCATGGCTAATCCGGGCAGGAGGGCAGGGGATGGCGTGACTGGGCGCCGCGTGGCAACTATGGTTAAATGCGCGCTTCGCCAAACGGCGGCCATTCTACCAACGGGCGCTGCCGGCACAACCGGGAGCACAACCGGCCCGCCGCCGGCGCGCTGGTGCGAACCCGCCCTATTTCAGCTAACAATTGGCTCGCGCGCAGCGCACAAAGCCAGGAAATGTCTCGATGAGAATGTACCTAGTCCTTGCGCTGACCACGCTGGTAACCCTGCTGGCGGGCTGTGCCAGTCCTTATCTGATCCCCGAAAATGCGACTGAGCAGGAGATCTACCAGATCGCTCAGGATGCGCTGCGCGATGACAACTACGAAGCGGCTGTGCGTGCCCTGCAAGCGCTGGAAGCGCGCTACCCGTTCGGCCCCTATGCCGAGCAGGCGCAGCTCGAACTGATCTATGCGCAGCTGCGCAACTATCAGGAGGAGGCCGCGATTGCCGCTGCCGACCGTTTCATTCGCCTCCACCCGCAGCATCCCAACGTTGACTACGCCTATTACATGAAGGGGCTGGCCAACTACATGCAGGGCACCGGGCTGTTCGAGCGTTTCGTACCGACTGACATGACCAAACGGGACGCCGGTCCGGCGCTGCGCTCCTTCGAGGACTTCCGGCAGCTGCTCTACCGCTTCCCCAACAGTAATTTCGCGCCCGATGCACGGGCGCGCATGGTCTACCTGCGTTCACGGCTGGCACGCCATGAAATCAACGTTGCCAACTATTACTTCCGCCGCGACGCCTTCCTGGCCGCTGCCAACCGCGGTCGCTACGTGGTGGAAAACTATCCGGGCACCGAGGCGGTACCGGACGCACTCGCCGTCATGGTACAGGCGTATCGCCTGCTTAAGCTCGACGACCTGGCGAGTGATGCGCTGCTCGTGCTGCGCACCAACTACCCCGATCATCCGTCGCTCGACGCGCAGGGCAACTTCATCGACGAGTTCGAACTCGCGGGCGACGAAGAGCGCTCGTGGGTGAATATCGCCACATTCGGACTGTTCGATCGGGCCGATCCGCCCAAATTCGACAACCGCGCACCGTTCCTGCGCTAATCCTCCGGGCAACGCTCGCCGTCTGCTTTTTCTGCGCTCGCTTCGGTAAGGCCACCAGCGAGCGCGCTACCCCACTCGTTCACTTGTCGCCGAATGCCAGTCTGCTCGCAATTCACGGCAGCTGATCCGTCGTTGCGCAATCGCGCTGTGGCCGGTGCGCTACACTGATCCCCGAAGCCAACTGGGATTGTCCGTGTCACACGCGCCTGCCAATACATCATCCACCGCCCAACCCGAGCAGCCTGCAGCCCTCGCGCGCATCTACTGCTGGTATCGGCCAGTTCTGGCCGCCATTCTGCTGGCCGGCTTCTTCGGCAGCTCGGGCCACCCGTTGCTGGGGCGTGAGATGCCCCGTCTGTTCGTTGCTCTGAGCAGCATCTACCTGCTGCTGAGTGTGATCCAGCTCATTCTGGCGCTGCGCCGGCCACCGGGTCGCCATCAGCTGCTGCTATTACTCCTGCTGGATATCGGCTATCTGATCGGCCTGACGCATGCGTCAGGCGGGCTGACCAGTGGTCTGGCGCCACTGCTGCTGGTCGCCATGGCGGCTGCCGGGCTGATGCTTTCCGGGCAGTTCACACTGCTGAGCGCAGCCCTCGCCACCCTCGGACTGCTGGGCGCCATCCTGTACCAGATCGAAACGGGCACGGTCTCGAGCCACGCACTGCTGCCGGGCGGCACGCTGGGGATTCTTTTCTTCGCCACGGCGATTGGTTTTCACCTGCTCGGGCAGCGGCTGCAGTCCACCCAGCGCCTCGCGCAGCAGCGGGCGCTCGACGTCAGCAAGCTGCAGCACCTCAATCAGATGATCGTGCAGCGCATGCGCACTGGCATCCTGGTGGTGGATGATCAGTTCAAGGTAAAGATGCTCAATCAGGCGGCCGCGCAGCTGCTGCGAGCCGATGACTGGCAGCGACAGCTTGCGGCTGGCCAGCGGCCACCGCTCGACCAGCGCCTGTTGCAACGGCTGCTCTGGTGGCAGCAGGATCCGGCCACTCCGGCCCCGACCTTCGTTGGCAGCGAATCGGGACCCGAGCTGATCACCCGCTTTGCCGCGCTCGACCCTGAAGCGAGCGGCGATACGCTCATTTTTCTGGAAGATGCCGGCCAGCTGGCGCAGCGTGCACAGCAGCTGAAGCTGGCCGCACTCGGGCGTCTGACTGCCAGCATCGCGCATGAAATTCGTAACCCGCTGGGCGCTGTCAGCCACGCGGCGCAGCTGTTGCTGGAGTCGGAGGAGCTGGTCAGTGGCGATCGGCGGCTGGCAGAGATCGTGCAGCACCACTCGCGTCGCCTGAATGCGGTTATCGAAAACATTCTGCAGCTGTCGCGCCGGGAGCCGCCGAACCCGGTCAGACTCCGGCTGGATGAGTGGCTGCCGCGTTTCCTCGACGATTATCGGCTAGGCTGTAACGGTGATTGCGAGGTGACCATCGTCAGTGACAGCTCTGCTGAGGTGACGGTTGATCCCGGCCAGCTCAGCCAGGTACTGACCAATCTGATTGATAACGCGATCCGTCATAGCGCCAAGGCTGGCTTCGGCCGCAAAGCCGAACTGAGGCTCAGCGCCAGCGCCGACCAGCTCGCGATTCTCGAAGTGATCGACCTGGGGCCGGGGCTGGATGACAGCAGTCAGGAAAAAGTGTTTGAGCCGTTCTTCACCACCGAAGCGAAAGGCAGTGGACTGGGTCTTTATATTGCGCGCGAGCTGTGCGAGATCAACCAGGCGCGCCTCAACTTCGTGCGCACCGAGGATGGCGAGAGCTGTTTTCGCATAAATTTTTCCCATCCGGATCGAAAACCGCTCATCCATGAGTAAATGTTTTGCAGAGGACTGACGGACCGCATGAGTACCCAGCACCCCATCACCGTTCTGATCGTTGACGACGAGCCCGATATTCGCGAGCTGCTCGAAATCACGCTGAGCCGGATGGGACTGCAAACCGAAACCGCAGACAGCGTCGCGAGCGCCCGCGAGCAGCTGGCACAGCTGTCGGTACACCTCTGCCTGACCGACATGAAGCTGCCTGACGGCAATGGCGTCGAACTCATTCAGCATATCCAGCAGCACTGCCCGCAGGTTCCCGTCGCCATGATCACGGCCTACGGCAGCATGGAAACGGCGATCGATGCTCTAAAGGCCGGCGCTTTCGACTTCATCACCAAACCGGTCGATCTGGAACGCCTGCGCACACTGGTGCAGAGCAGCCTGCGACTCAACGCCAGCCCGACGGCAGCCGGTCAGGCCGACACGTCACAGCTGGTCGGCAACACTCCTGTAATGCAGGAACTGCGCAAGCAGATTGCCAAGGTGGCGCGCAGTCAGGCACCCATCTATATCAGCGGTGAGTCGGGCAGCGGCAAGGAGGTCGTAGCCCGCCTGATTCATGCCAACGGCCCGCGCCACCATGGGCCGTTCGTACCGGTCAACTGCGGGGCTATTCCCGGCGAACTGATGGAAAGCGAGTTCTTCGGCCATGTGAAGGGCAGCTTCACCGGTGCGCACGAAGACAAGAAAGGGCTGTTCGAAGCGGCTGACGGCGGCACCCTGTTCCTGGATGAGGTCGCCGACCTGCCGCTTGCCATGCAGGTCAAGCTGCTGCGCGCCATTCAGGAAAAATCGGTACGCAAGGTCGGTTCTAACACCGAAATCGCGGTGGATGTGAGGATTCTGAGCGCCACCCACAAGAACCTGCTGCTGGAAGTGGAACAGGGCCGTTTTCGCAGCGACCTGTTCTATCGCATCAACGTCATTGAAATCAGGGTGCCGAGTCTGCGCGAGCGCAGCGCGGACATTCCGCTACTGGCCGATCATCTGCTGGCCCAGCTGGCGCTCGAGTGGCAGATTCCAAAACCCCGCCTGTCGCCAGCCGCCGCCAGAGCGCTGAGCGACTACCCGTTCCCCGGTAACGTACGCGAACTTCAGAACGTACTGGAGCGCGCCTACACGCTCGCCGAGGGTGAAGTGATCGAAGCGGATGATCTGCAGCTGCCGGAGGTGCCGCTGGCAACGCCGCCGTCGGACACCGGTCTGGATTTCAATGCCTTTGAATCACTCGAAGCGTATCTGGAAGAGACCGAACGGCAGATTCTGCGCCGCGCGCTGGATCAGCATCGCTGGAATCGCACTGTGACCGCAAGTGCGCTCGGGATGACGTTCCGTCAGCTGCGCTACCGGCTGCAAAAGCTCGGGCTGGACAAAGACGACGAGGCGTAGCCCGCGACGGCTAACGCCAGCATTCAGCAACTTTAGCGCCAGCGGCACTGACGCCGCGCCGCCCGACCGCATCAAGCGTGAAGCTGCCGCAGCGCGTATCATTGGCCTGCGCACCCTGCGGTGCAGCCGTCAGCGTGTAGCCACCATCGTTGGCCACTTTGCTGACGGTCAGACGATATTTTCCGGTCGGTGAGCTGACGGTGGTCCCGGAGGTGTGCGGCAATGCCAGCTTGGCAATGTCCGACTGACTGGTGATATAGCTGTTGTTCTGTGCGAAGTAGCGCTCCTGCCGGGCTGCGGCATCGCTCAGCAGCGCCATTCCCTCGGAGCGATTGCCGCGCAGAACGTATTCCTGATAACTGGGCCAGGCGATACCGGCCAGGATGCCAACGATTGCCACCACAACCATCAGTTCGAGCAGAGTGAAGCCACGCATCCCCCTGCTCTGCTTCACGGTTTCAGTCATCACTAACGCCTCATCATTCATCCTGCCCACTGTCACTCCTCCACCCGGCGCCAGCTCTGGCGACCCAGGCTCTCAGGGTCCGGATTGACGTTGAGACACTGCTCGCCGGTGCAAACCATGTAGGTGCCCAGCGGATCAAGTCCCAGCGTAAGCCCGCCTTCCCCGGGATGATTCACTGCAGTAACCGGCGTACTGGCCAGGTTGCCACTCAGCCGAATATCCCTGAATGCATGGTGCCGCGTGCGACCACCGGTATAGGGATTGACTGCATGCGTCCAGTTTTCCGCACCATTCTCACAGGGGTCATCATTGGGCACCAGCGTCTGGAAGAAGAGCGTCTGGCCAACGAATAGCATGTTTTCAATGGTCATTTCGCCACTCAGCGAGAGATCGAAATACCAGCCATATTTATGGCCGTCATTGTCGTTCCACTGCCCACCCGCGCTTTGCGGTGGAACTGCCCACTTGACCGGATGCTGCGACAACGTGCGGATGCTTCCTGTCACGCCCAGCGCCGCATCATAGGTCTGCGCCTGCAACTTCGCACGCGTCAGGGTGCCGGTAGTGACACTCCCCGGTCCTGACTCATTGCCTGAGGTACTGCGCGTATTGGTGTCCCAGATGCCGTAAATCGTCTGCTTGGCGGAAGCCCCGCTCTTGTCGTTGACCTCGAAATATTTGCCCGTGCCGACAATGACCAGATGGCCGACGCGGCTCGGATGGCGGATCACAGCCGGCGGCGCAGTGATCGGCTGACGGCTGCCATCACTGGCAACCGCGCTGAACAGCGGCTTGCCGCCGTACGACACCTTGAAGTGCGCTTCCGCACTATCGGTTTCCGACTGCTGGCGATCGAAGGGGTTGCCGGTATGATTCGGCCGGTGCGGGGTGAGATTGAAGCGCCACAGATTGCCTTGCAGATCGCCGGCATAGGCATAGTCCGCCACACCATCGACATTGATGTCGACCAGGCGGGGCGATGACAGGCCATTGGCCAGACTGGGGGTGCCCTGTACCTCAATGCTTTTGGTCAGCTGCCCGGTGGCGACATCGATGATCAGCAGTGCGGCACGACCGTGCGTGTGGCCGTCACTGGCATATCCATTCCCGGTTACGACGGCCCAGCGTCCATTGTGCAGCCGCGCAACCGTGGGCTGCGGGAAGCTGTAACCCAGACGCACGCGGTTATCGTCGCCGTCCTCCGCCGGGATGTCACTGTCTTCAAACTCCCACAGCAACGCGATGTTGTCGGGGTCGGTAATATCGAGCGCGAACAGCCCCTTGCCTCCTGCACGCAGGGTACCAATCAGCACTGTACGCCACTGCTTGCTGCCCTGATGCTCGATGTAGACATCCGCAACGACCGGCGAGCCATCGACGTAGAAGTGATGACCATAGGTCTTGCCAGTCAGTCGATGCAGATTGGGGAACACTGCCGTCGGCACGTAGGCAAAGGTCTCGGCACCTGTTCTGGCATCAAAAGCGTGCAGCATGCCGTCGTTGGCACCGACGTAAATGCGAGGTTTATTTTTGGCGCGCTGTTCCTGCGCTTCGTAAAACGCCTGATAGCCCGAATCGGCACCTTCGATGCGGTTGGCGTAGCCCACCAGATAGCGTGCACCGCGTACCGACGCGGGCCGCGAAGCAACGAAATCACCCAGCACTGAGCGCCGCTCGCGGAGCAGATCACCCTCTTCGCTGCGATCGCCGCGCAGGAAGTTCAGCCGCTTTTCGGCACATGCCGCCGTATCGCAGGGCGATTCAACACGGTCGGGATCGGTGCGCAGGTAATGCGCCAGCGTACCGGCGGTATCGGCATCCCCCGCATTGGCCCAGGTCAGCGGCTGCAGCGCGCTGCCGTCCGGCCGCGCCATCTGAATATTGCGGCTTTGCCAGTTCTTGCTGGCGAGCTGGGCGCGCGCGCTCCAGAGCTCGCTGGTGACAATCTCCCACTGGCCAGTGGCGGCGTTGAGACTGCGGGTCTTTTCATACCCTTTCAGATCACCGGCCCAGCTCTCATCGCTGTAGTAATAGGAGTGATAGGCATAACTTACCAGCGAGTCGCCCTCCTCCTCGAGCACACCGGAGTTGATGGCTGGGCTGGCGGCCGTGCCGGTGCGCTCACTGATGCGATTGAGGATGGACTTGAAGGCCTGCACCATGGCATCGGGGTTATCGACACTGAAAAACTCGCCACGCGAGTTGATCGCTGCGTGCCACAGATCGTAGACGTTTTCGCTCTTGCCGCTGCCTGCTGCCGGCCAGTCAGCCGTTCCCGCTTTGAGAGCGGCATAGCCGGCCCCTTCGAAGGTCCCGCCCGCCCATGGCACATCGGTATCATTCAGGGCGGCCGTCAGTCCCAGCCCCATCATGAAGTTGACCATGTGCTGCCAGGTAGCCGGGTTATTGCGGGGATCCCAGTAGGTTTCGGCGTCGCTGGCGCCTTTGTACGGAGTGAACGCTGGCACCTTGTTTTCAAGGTTGCTATTGAGATCCGTCGCCCAGTAGTGCATCGCCAGGTCGGCCAGCGTTTTGGTGGTCGAATCGTGGTACGGGTGCTGTCCGGAGTACTCCACGTCGTCGGGCAGCGTAAAGCTGTTCTGGTCCTGCCGGTAATTGCTCGGATCCGACGTCGTGGAGTTCCACAGACCATCCGTCATCGCAATGTGATAACTGGGACGGCAGGCATAGGTGTTGTCGGCAGTATTGGCACCGGCCACCGAGCTGTTCGGATATTTATGCCAGGCCGTACTGCTTTTCAGAAATTCACCAGCACGCTTCATGGCGGCTGGCAGATAAGTCGACTGGTTGAAGTTAACACTGCGCAGCCAGGCATAGAACTGCGCCTTATGGTTTGCATCGAACTCGCGAAACTTGTTGTCCTTGCAGTTATTCGGTCCGCCATCAAGCTTGTTGCAGTTACCCAGCCCCTGCCAGGTCAGCCGCACGGCCGGCGACAGATCGAAAAACGCAAGACTTGCGGCGGACATCGTCGCCAGCGCGCGATTGCGATAGAAAGAGTACCAGTTGGCGAAATTCTGCTGCTGATCGGCCGTTACGAATTTGAGGAAATAGCAGCTCTCGTCGGTGAGTGTGCAGGAGTCGGAGTTGTTGTCATTGTAGGTGTAGTAATAAGCAGGGACGCCCCTCTGCTTCCAGTCGGCGCGAAAAGTACTGCCGCTGACCTGCGAGCATGCGCCATTTCCCCAGCCGCTGATGGTCGCCGTGCAGCGGTCATTGTTGTTGCGCTCAATAGTAACGACATGGCCGCCCGGCAACGTACAGGTACCACTCCGCCCGCTTCTGTTGAGTCCGGAGACGGTGCAGGAAAAATCACCCTCGGGATTCTCGGCGAGGCGCGGGTTGGTGCTGCTGTAACCGTAGGACGTGGGAAAGGAGTCCGTCAGGTTGTATGTCCACGTTACTTTGTAGTTACTGCTCAGATCGGTGCTGCTGCGGCCGGTGTCAAAGCCGTTGTGGTAGGCCGCGGTAAAGCTGGTCGACAGCTGCTCCTCGTTACCGGAGCTATTGATGATCTTGGGCGCGACATATGTAACCGTCGGATCAAAATACATCGGGTTGAAAGCGCTCGACTTCGCGCGCCGCGTGGCATGAGCACTGCTCTGCTCATCCGGTGCAAAAGCCCAGCGCATACTGCCCGAATCGTCCAGCGTGAAGATCATGTTGGGTGGCACACCTTCTGTCAGCGACAGCGGTGCCTGAGCCACCTGAGCCTCGGCCAGCGAAAACATCCCGGCTGCGGCGATGGCGCATGCGAACCGAAGAGAAGGTGCACTGATCAGGCGCTGCATGGCGGATCCCTGCTTCAATTGTTCAGCCCAACGTAAACATTCGAAAAAGTCGACTGCGCCACGGTCGTGATATCGCTTTCGGTGACCCGGCCGTTCGCGAGATAAAAGAATGTGCCGCGCCCTTCACCCAGCGCGCCATATTCGACATGAACCGGATTTTCATCGGTCGGGCCGCCCGTGATGAGGTAGGTATTCCAGGAAGCCGGCAGCTCCGCCTCCGAGGTGCTGGCATGATCGCGACCGCGATAGGGCATCCACAGCAGGCCGCTCCAGCCAGCGATCAGGAAGTCGTCTTTGTTGGCGTCACCGAGGCTCGCCGGACTCAGCACGAAATTCCGCACCACAGTTTTATCTTCCTGAAGCGGCAGCAGACAGGGCTTGTTGGCGCCATTGGCTTTGAGAGTATTGTTCACTGCGCAGTTGGCCGCGATCGGCTGCAGTTTGTCCCGCAGGTTGGCCGGGTTGAAATAGCGAAATTCGGCCTCGCGCAGCGCAGCGTCGGCTGAGTTCTCCAGCTGCACCAGATGGCCGCGGTTCGCAGTGATTCGCCCCTCCAGTACGGCTTCCCGACTACCCGTCACGGCCAGCGCGGTGATGACCAGCAACATGACCAGAGCGACCGGCAGAATGGCGCCCTGCTGGGACCAGCGCAGTGTCATCATGGCATCAGATTCCGCATCACTTGTGTATTGCGCGCGACCTGGTAAATCCGGCGATTGTCGCCATTCTCAAGGCGCTGTTTGTCGGCGGCAGCCGCACCCGCCAGCCACGCATCGAGGATGGCCGAATCGCCATCACGCATATTTTCCTGACTGGCCATCAGCAGCTCATACCGCACTGCCCGAATCGGACCGTCACTGACAGCCCACTGCGCCGCCGGCTTAAACCGATCCGTGGCGCCGCTGTCCTTCAGCTTTTTCTCGAACAGACTCGGGACGCCAAGGCCATAGGCGAGCCGCAGATCCGCTATCCCATCGAGCAGTTCCACGTAGCCAGCGGTGGCTGCATTGACGTTCTTGCAGCGCAGCGAACCGGTGTGCAGCCCGCTGCCCGCCGGTGCCGCGGCATAGCTGATGGCGAGCACCACCGTGCTGTCCTGCGGCGACGGCCGGAACATGTCGTCGGTAAAGGCTGGCGTACTGTTGCCCTCGCAATCCAGCTCACCGCTCACCATCGGCTGATAGCGAATGCAGAGTCCGATGCCATCCTTGAGCCCGGTGACGCTGGCGCCGGCCGTAAATTCCTGGCACCAGGAACTGGCCGCCAGCGCCGGGAAGGCGTCTTCCAGTGGCTGATCGGGTGCCCGCCGAAAGCCGGCTTTGCCCAGATACTCGCGCAGCACCAGCTCGGCATAGCGGATGCCTTCCTGATTGCCCGCCTGCGATTGCTGAAAGAGATAGTTGCGCTTGTTATCGATGTAAACCTGCGTGACGCCAAGCAGCAGGAAGCTGCCGAGCAACAGCGCAACCATCAGTTCGATCAGGGAAAGTCCTGCTTCGCGACAGCCCCCGACGTTGCAAGGCCGTTGCATCATAATTCCACCCGTGTCCGATAAATGCAGGTCGTATCGTCCGGCGCGCGCGTATCGGGACAATCGCCGGGCTTCACCTGCCAGGCCAGCTGAATCTCGAGCACCGAGCCCTTGCCATCGCAGTTGCCGCGCGTCGCACTCCGGCAGACATAGGTATGCGCTTCGAAAAGCTCTTCACCGCCCGGCAGCGCGGCTATCGCTTCAGCACGCCAGCAAGCCAGCTGCTCGGCAGTGGTCGTGGCGAGAGCCGGACAGGCGCCTGGTGCGGGATCGAAATCCTTGCCGGACTCCTTGTAAAACATCGAAGTGCTCTTGAAGTCGCCATAAAAGGGGTAGTCGGAGTTTGCCGCCGCCACCAGCAGCTCCCCGGGATTGGCTCTGATAATTTCGGTGAGATCCGCCGCCAGTGCAATCGCCCGGTTGCGCTGCACCGCATCCTGCGTGAAAGCAATCGAGCGCGATTGCAAGGCCACCATGCCGAGAATGCCGAGCGCGATCAGCAGCATCGACACCAGCACTTCGATCATCCCGAATCCGCGTTGCTTCATTAATCGCTTCATGACAGATCACATGTGGTCATGGCGCCACCCTTGCTCTGGCCGCGCGCGTAACTCCGGATGCTGCCGCTCGCCTCAATGCTGGCAGCGAAGCCGTTCTGATGATCACCTTTGTAGCAGGTTGCGAAATTGGCGCTGGCCGCGGTGCCGTTAGGACGGAACGACACCTCATCCTCATCCGCGCTGATCGACACCGCGGCCGGCAGCTCCAGCTGCCGGAGCAGTGCAGCACTGCCATCACAAGTGCCCCGGACCACCTGCAGGCTGTTGTCCGCGGTACAGACCGACACCACGGTGCGTTCGGTGACCGCCAGCGTCCGCGCATACCGCAGCAGGCCCACCACTTCGTTATGCGCGGCCTGGGTGCGGTTGTTCTCGACGAATTTTGTGAAGCTGGGGACGGCCACGGTCGCGAAAATCGCGATCAGGGCAACAACCACCATCAGTTCCACCAGGGTAAAACCCCGAGCCGCTCGGGAGCTCACCATTCGGGACACCTCAACCTGTATTTCGGCCAAGCATGGTTCCAGCCCGGCGGTTTGTCGTCCCTGAGAGGATAGTCGGAAAAATTGCGCGACGACCGGTCACGGGCAAACGGCCGGTGGCGTCTGCCCGCTTTCGAGACCAGCCACACCACGGATCCGCCCCTGACGATTGAGTATCAGCTGCCACCCCACGCCCCGGCTGCGCTGGCAGATGACAAAGCGGCCATTGCCCAGCGGCGCGGTGCCGTTGCGCCGGAAGCGGATTTCATTCGCAAATCCGAGCCAGTGAAGCTGATCGTATGTGGCCAGCTGATGACTGCTCAGCGGTGCATCGCTGCTGTCGAGGACCAGCCATCCCCGCTGCCAGTCGCCGTCGCACTGCAGCCCGTCACTCGAGCCGCAGACGCGTACATCGCGATTGGAGAGGATGCTGTGGGTGCGGGCCTGGATCAACGTAGCGCGCAGCAGCTCAGTGAGGGCGCGGCTCCGATTCGATTCCACCAGCTGGGTAAGCGAAGGCACGGCAAAGACGGCCAGCATCCCGACGAGGACGACAATGACCAGCAACTCCGGCAGCATCATGCCGCGGAGCAGTTCTCTTTTCATCTCAACCACGTCCTTGTGGTGTAAGCGTTTGATCGGAAGAGATCTTTACCGCCAACGGGAGTGATGGCAATCGCTATGGGGGACGAGAGGCCCAGATTGTGCGGAAGATCACTCCGCTGAGCTTCAAATTGCAGGGCTGATTACGATGCGCGCCGCCCTGCACTGTCGGCACTTATCGTCACCGCTGCCATGCATTTACGCATCGCCCGGCCCGCGCAGGCGAGAAGCGACGGCGCATGAATTCGGGATCCCCGCCTGCGCAGGAATGCCAGCAGGTTAGAGACTTTCCTGGGAAATGACGGCAGGCTGGGACCCCGCTTTGCAGCAATGAGGAGAGAGCGGAGCCCAAATTTCGTGGGGATGTCAGCAGGTTCTGATGACGCCTCAGAAGGTAACGGCAGCCTCACCCTGTCGCCGCGAGTCAGAACTGCGGCTCAGCGCAGCTCCCGCGGCAGCGAGAAGGTGATGTTTTCCTTGATGCCGTCGAGCTCGACCGGCTCCTGCGCGCCCAGCTCCCGCAACCGCGCCACCAGATCTCTGACCAGCTCGTCGGGTGCCGAGGCGCCGGCGGTTATGCCGATCCGGGTCTTTCCATTCAGCCACACGGGATCGACATCGGCAGCCGTGTCGATGAGATAGGCGTTCGCGCCCATCCGCTCGGCCAGCTCGCGCAGCCGGTTGGAGTTGGAGCTGTTAGGTGAGCCGACGACCAGCACCAGCTCGCATTCGGCTGCCAGCGTCTTCACCGCGTCCTGCCGGTTCTGGGTGGCATAGCAGATGTCGTTCTTGCGCGGCCCGACGATCGCCGGGAACCGGGCGCGCAGGGCGTCGATGATCGCTGCGGTATCGTCCATCGACAGCGTCGTCTGCGTGACATAGGCGAGGTGCTCAGGATCCCGTACCTGCAGGCTATGCACCTGCTCGACGTTCTCGATCAGATAGATGTCGCCACCAGCGCTGCGGTCGTAACGTCCCATAGTGCCTTCGACTTCGGGGTGGCCGGCATGACCAATGAGGATGCACTCCTGCCCGTTGCGGGCATAGCGCGCCACCTCCATATGCACTTTCGTCACCAGCGGGCAGGTGGCGTCAAATACCTTGAGGTTACGGTACTCCGCCTCACGCTGCACCGCCTGCGACACTCCGTGCGCGGAGAAGATGACGATGGCACCATCCGGCACCTCGTCGAGCTCATCGACAAAGATCGCGCCGCGTTCGCGCAGACCATCCACGACGAAGCGGTTGTGCACCACCTCATGGCGCACATAGATGGGCGCCCCGAACACATCCAGCGCCCGGTTGACGATCTCGATGGCGCGATCCACGCCGGCGCAGAAGCCGCGGGGATTGGCCATCTGCAGCACCGGCCCCATTGCCGGCTCCTGGAGCTGGACCGCTGCGATCTGGTTATTACTGGCTGTCATGTCCACCGGGCCCTCCATCTGGGTCTCATACCGCGCCGGCGCAGCGGGTACACCGCAGTGGCGCGAAGAGCAACAAGTGTACGCGCTTCGTCAGCGCTGCACGAATCAGCCGGGTGCTCAGACTGCAGCGGGCGCGCTGGCCGGCTCGACACTGAGGATCTGCACGCTGAACTGAATCGGCCGCCCCGCCAGCGGGTGATTGAAGTCGACCATCACCTGGTCGCCGTCGACGGCTGCGATGACACCCGGCAGCTCACCGCCGGCAGCATCGGCAAATGACACCACCAGCCCCTCTGTCAGCGCCATCTCTGGCGCGAAATCGCTGCGTCTGAACCGCTGCACATTGGCGGGGTTGGGCTGACCGAACGCTTCCTCGGGCCATACTGTGAAGGTCGCGCTGTCGCCCGCTCGCAATCCCATCAGCTTGCTTTCGAAGCCCGGCAGCAGCTTGCCGTCGCCGGGCTCGAAGGTGGCCGGCTGGCGCCCCTCAGTAGAATCGACCACATCCCCGTTGGCCAGCCTGAGCGTGAAATGGAGGGTAACCCGGGTACCGGCTGCTACAGCCAGGTCAACCGGTGGTCTTGCCATTGCGGTCATCGCGCTTCCCGTGGTTGTGGGGGTTGATGAACATATCCAGAAACAGCATGGCCGCACCGACCGTAATGGCCATGTCGGCTACATTGAAGGCCGGAAAGTACCAGCCGCCGTAGTGCAGCGAAATAAAGTCAACTACGTACCCCTGCCACACCCGGTCGATCAGGTTGCCGATGGCGCCACCGAGTACCAGCGCCAGGCTGCTCGACAGCAGCCACTCGCCGCGCGGCGCCCGCAGCAGCCAGATCAGCAGCCCCGCCGAGACCGCGATGGCAATCAGCGCGAAGAACCAGCGCTGCCAGCCACCGGCATCACTCAGAAAACTGAAAGCCGCCCCCGTATTGTGGGCCAGCATCAGATTGAACACCGGCAGGATCTCGACGGGACGACCGTAGTCGAGCAGCGCGGTAGCCAGCCACTTGGTGAGATGGTCCAGCAGCACTACCCCAACGGCCAGCGCCAGCCAGGGCGCGATGCGGCGCAGCGGCATCAGGCGAACTGCCGGGTTTCGCCGTCGCCTTCGACGTTATCGAGACAGCGGCTGCACAGCTCCGGATGATTAGGCAGCGTGCCCACTTCCGGCCGGTGGTGCCAGCAGCGCGCGCACTTGGCAGCTTCCGTCCTGCGCACTGCGACTCGCAGCGCCGGCAGATCAGTGGCGGTTGCCTCTTCGCCCTCCGCGAGCGGCCGCACCTCAGCCACGGACGTGATCAGCACGAAACGCAGCTCCTCACCCAGCGCCTGCAACCGCTGCTGCAGCGCGCCGTCTGCATAGAGCGTGACCTCGGCTTCGAGGGTGCCGCCCAGCCGCCCATCGCGGCGCTCGCCTTCCAGTACACGGTTGACCGCGCCCTTGACCGCCATCAGCTCTTCCCAGAAAGCACCACTCATGGCGCTTTCATTTTCCGGCAGTGCCAGGTCGGCGGGGAAGCGGTACCACTCGGCAGTGAATACCGATGGTTCGCGCTCGCCCGGCAGATGGGGCCAGAGCTCATCGGCGGTGAAGCTCAGCACCGGGGTGATCCAGCGCACCAGCGCTTCGGCGATGTGATACAGCGCGGTCTGCGCCGAGCGGCGCGCGAGGCTGTCCGCCTGCGTGGTGTACTGGCGGTCCTTGATGATGTCGAGATAGAAGCTGCCCAGCTCCACGACGCAGAAGTTGTGCACCTTCTGATACACCTGATGGAACTGATAGCTGTCGTAGGCAGCGACAATCTCCGCCTGCAGCTCCTGCGCGGCGCTGACGATCCAGCGATCCAGCGCCAGCATGTCGGCCGGCGCCACCCGGTGAACGGCCGGGTCGAAGCCCTTCATATTGGCCAGCAGGAAGCGCGCCGTGTTACGGATGCGGCGATAGGCATCGGCGGTCCGCTTGAAGATCTCGTCAGAGACGGTCATCTCATTGCGGTAGTCGGTGGCCGCGATCCAGAGCCGCAGGATGTCAGCGCCGAGCGTCTTCATGACCGTCTGCGGAGCGATAACATTGCCGACCGACTTGGACATCTTGCGCCCCTGCGCATCGACGGTGAAACCGTGCGTCAGCACGCCCTTGTAGGGTGCCACACCATTGATCGCCACCGAGGTCAGCAGTGCCGACTGGAACCAGCCCCGGTGCTGGTCGGAGCCTTCCAAATAGAGATCGGCCGGGAAGGTCAGCTCCGGGCGGTTGCGCAGCACGGCGTGATGCGTAACGCCCGAGTCGAACCAGACGTCGAGTGTGTCGCTCACTTTCTCGTAGTGGTCGGCCTCGGCGCCCAGCAGGTCGCGCGGATCGAGTCCGAACCAGCCATCGACGCCCTGTTCTTCGACGCGCTGCGCCACCTTTTCGATCAGTGCCGGCGTGTCAGGATGGAGCTCGGCGGTCTGCTTGTGCACGAACAGCGCAATCGGCACACCCCAGGTGCGCTGCCGCGAGATGCACCAGTCCGGCCGGTCCTGCATCATCCCCTCGATGCGCGCCTTGCCCCAGCCGGGGATCCACTGCACGGTATCGGAGGCCTTGAGTGCCTGCTCCAGCAGGCCATTCTGGTGCATGCTGATAAACCACTGCGGCGTGGCCCGGAAGATGATCGGTGACTTGTGCCGCCAGCAGTGCGGATAGCTGTGCTGCAGCTGGGCATGGTGCAGCAGCGCACCGCGCTCGCGCAGCACCTCGATGATGTGGTCGTTAGCCTTGAGGACGTGTTCGCCGGCGAACAGTGGCGTATCGGGCAGGAACAAGCCGTTACCACCCACCGGATTGAGTACTTCGAGGCCATATTTCTGGCCAACGATAAAGTCATCCTGGCCGTGACCGGGAGCGGTGTGAACAGCGCCGGTACCTGCCTCGGTGGTGACATGCTCTCCCAGCACCACCGGCACCTGCCGCTCGTAGAAAGGATGCTGAAACAGCAGGCCCTCCAGCTCTGAACCCTTCACGGTCGCGTCGGCGGTAAAGCCCTCGGCACCGTAGCGCTGCACCGCCGCGGCTGCCAGCGCCTCGGCCAGAATGATGCGCCGTTCGACGCCGCCGGCCTCGAACCGCGCCAGTACATAGTCAAGCTCCGGATGGAGTGCCACCGCCAGGTTGGCAGGCAGCGTCCATGGAGTAGTGGTCCAGATGGCGACGCTGATCGGCGCGCCGTCCGCGCTGGCACCGAACCGCTGCGCGGCTGCCGCCTGATCGGCGGCCACAAATGCCACGTCGATGGCGGGCGAGGTTTTGTCCTTGTACTCCACTTCCGCCTCGGCCAGCGCCGAGGTGCAGTCGAGACACCAGTGCACCGGTTTGAAGCCCTTGTGCAGATGGCCGCTCTCCGCAATGCGGCCGAGCGCACGGATGATGTCGGCCTCGACCTTGTAGGTCATCGTGAGATAGGGATTGTCCCAGTCGCCCACCACGCCCAGCCGCTGGAAGTCTTCACTCTGCTTCGCCACCTGCTGCGCAGCATAGTCACGGCAGTGCTGGCGAAAGGCAGGCGCATCGACCTTCACCCCGGCTTTGCCCACCTTCTTC
>JAJUJZ010000014.1 GCA_029265075.1 Gammaproteobacteria bacterium
GCCCGCGCGGCAGCACAGCCCATGAAGAGCTGCGTCAGCTGCGTGAAGAACAGCAGCATTACCGCCATCAGGTCACACAGCACTTCAGCACCACCGCCGAAATGCTGGGTCAGCTGGCCAACAGCTATCGCGAGATCCACAGCCACCTAGCGCACGGTGCCCAGACGCTGTGTGATGCAGAAGCTGCGCAGGCCATCAAGTCACTTTCCAGTGATGATCTGGTGAGCTCCGATCAGCAGCAACCGCTGATGGTCGAACCGCCGCGCGATTACGCCGTTCAGGGTGATCCCTACGACAGCGGCGACGACGACCCGAACGACCCCCGTTTCGCGCGCAGCGAACCGCCGCGCTACTGACCCGGCCCCGCTCAGGCGGGATTGTCGATATCGATAAAGCGGTGCTCGATGCCGAGCCGGCCCGCCAGCCATTCCCCGACCGCGCGCGCACCGTAACGCTCGGTAGCGTGATGGCCGGCGGCGATAAAATGGATGCCCAGCTCACGCGCCGCATGCACGGTCTGCTCCGACACTTCGCCTGTCAGGTAGGCATCGACGCCGCGCGCTGCGGCTTGTTCGATATAGCCCTGCGCCCCGCCGCTGCACCAGGCAATGGTGCGGATCGGATGATCGCCACCCTCCACCAGCAACGGTGGCCGTCCCAGCTGCGCTCCCACATGCGCGGCAAACTCGCCGGCACTGCTCGGTCGCAGCAACTCGCCGACATTACCGACTGAAGGCTCGGTCGGCTGCAGACCGCCGGTCATGCGGATGCCCAGCACCCGGGCCAGCTGGGCGTTGTTGCCCAGCTCAGGGTGAGCATCGAGCGGCAAGTGGTAGGCGAGCAGACTGATCTCGTTCTGCAACAGCAGCCCCAGCCGGCGCCGCTTCATGCCGACGATGGCCGCCGGCTCGTTTTTCCAGAAGTAGCCGTGGTGGACCAGTATGGCATCGGCCCCGGCATCCAGTGCTGCCTCCAGCAGGGCCTGACTCGCGGTGACGCCCGTCACCAGCAGCTGCACCTCGGGCCGCCCCTCCACCTGCAGTCCGTTCGGACAGTAATCATTGAAACGCTCCGGCTGCAGCAGCTGCTGCGCCTCGGCGACCAGGTGGGTCAGCGCGACCGCCATGGAATTACCTCCTTCATGCGTCAAGTCGATGCCAATGGTACCCTTGCGTGCAGAGTTATGAACCCCACGCCACCTCGCCAGCGCCGGAGATCGATCGCCACACCATGCTGCCATGGTTCCGTACGCTAATCTGGCCCGCCATCAGTGGCGTTCTGCTCGGCCTGCTGATCCTCGCCTGGTGGCCCGACCCGGCTGAACCTACCGGCGCGACGCTCTCGTTCGCCCCCGCTGTGGCGCGCGCCGCACCTGCGGTTGTCAACATTCATACCAGCAAGCGGCTGCGCAGTCCCGATGCGCTGGCCGCCGATGCGCTGGCCGCCGACCCGCTGGTCGATCGTCTGCTTGAGCGCGGCAGCAGTGAGCAGCAGGCGCGCGTGCAGCGCAGCCTGGGCTCGGGTGTGATCGTCGACCGGCGCGGTTACGTTCTCACCAATCACCATGTCATCCGCGGCGCTGACCAGATCGTGGTGCGCCTGCCCGATGGCCGTGAAGCAACAGCGCGCGCCGTCGGCGTGGATCCCGATACCGACCTGGCCGCCCTCAAGATCGACCTGCCCGACCTGGAGCCGATCGCCATCGGTGATCCCGCCAGGGCACGGGTCGGCGATCTGGTGCTGGCGATCGGCAACCCTTATGGGTTTGGCCAGTCGGTCAGCCAGGGGATTATTTCGGCCACTGGCCGTTACGGTCTGCAGCTTGCGACCTACGAGAACTACATCCAGACTGATGCCGCCATCAACCCCGGCAACTCCGGCGGGGCGCTGATCGATCTGCAGGGCCGCCTGCTCGGCATCAATGCGGCCATCTTCACCCCGAGCGGGGCTTCATCCGGTATCGGTCTGGCGGTGCCTGCTGATCTGGCGCTGCGCACCATGGCCGATCTGATTGCCTATGGCCGGCCGGTACGCGGCTGGCTCGGTATCGAAGTGGAACCGTTGACCGGCACCTTCGACCGCACTACCACCGGCGTGATGATCACCACCGTTTACGACGATGGCCCCGGCATGCGCGGCGGCCTGCGCAGCGGTGATGTGATCACTGCAATCAACGGCATGTCGGTGGGAGACGGTCATGCCGGCCTCAACCTGCTGGGCAGCACCCGGCCGGGCGACCGCGTGCAGCTGGAAGTATGGCGCGACGGCGCGCGTCGCTCCCTTGAGATCACGGTAGGTATGCGGCCTGCGGTAACGGCCGGAACGGAATAACTAGCCGGTGGCGAACAGCTGGCGCAGGGTCGCCACCAGACGGTCACTGTCGGCTGGCTCACCGATGGTGATACGCAGGCAGTCAGTCAGCGCCGGGTGCGAACCGTCCAGCAGCCGCACCAGCAGGCCGGCCTGCTTCAAGGCTTCGAACACTTCCGACGCACGCCCGGGCGGGGTGCGGGTCAGCACGAAATTGGCCTCACTGGGCCAGACATGGAGCTGCGGGATGCTGAGCAGCTCCGAATGAAGCCGTTCGCGCTCACTGCGAATCGCGGCCGTCTGCTGGCGGATGATCTGGAAATTCTCCAGCGCGAACTCGGCCGAGAGCTGGGTGAGCAGATTGATATTGTATGGCAGGCGGACCTTTTCGAGCTCGGTCAGCCACGCCGGATCCCCGAGCAGCAGCCCCAGGCGCAGGCCAGCCAGCCCCACCTTGGAGAAAGTGCGCAGCACCAGTACATTGTCGTAATCCTGAGCGAACCCGAGATGGTCGCTGTCCGTGAAGGCGGTGTACGCCTCGTCCAGCACCACCAGTCCCTCGCACGCCTCGATGACGGCCCGCACGCGCTCCACTGAAAAGAGATTGCCGGTGGGGTTGTTGGGCAGTGCCATGAACAGCAGCGCTGGCTGATGGGTCTGGATGGCGGCCAGCGTGGCGTCGACGTCGAGATCGAACTGGGCATCGAGGCGCACACCGACATAATCGAGGCCCGCCAGCGTAGCCACCATGCGGTACATGACGAAGCCCGGCTCCGGCGCCATCATGCAGCGGCCGCGACCAGCTACCAGCAGTGCCAGCATCTGGATGATTTCGTCACTGCCGTTGCCGAGCAGCAGATCCTGCTCGGGCGCCAGGCCCATCTCTCGCCGCAGCGCGTCCTTGAGGCCCGGCGCCTGCGGGTCAGGGTAGCGGTTGAGTTCGGCGCCGCGCAGCTTGTCGAGCCAGCGCTCGATCAGCTCCGGCGGCCAGCCGTAAGGGCTCTCCATGGCATCAAGCTTGCGCAACCCCACGCCGGGCGGGGAAGCATAGGGCTGCAGGGCGCGAATCTCTGGCCGCACCCACTGCTGGATGCGGACGCTGGTGCGATCACGACTCATTAGCCGCGCTCTGCCTCCACTCGCAGCTCAGCCGAACGGGCATGCGCTGTCAGTGACTCGCCACGCGCCAGCACCGAGGCGAGACGGCCCAGTGTGACGGCACCCGCTGGCGAGCAGTGAATGATGGAGCTGCGCTTCTGGAAATCGTAGACGCCAAGAGGCGACGAGAAGCGCGCGGTGCCGGAAGTAGGCAGCACGTGGTTGGGGCCCGCACAGTAGTCGCCAATCGCTTCCGGCGTATGGCGCCCCATGAAGATGGCGCCGGCGTGGCGAATCAGCGGCAGCAGCGCATCGGGGTTGGCCACCGACAGCTCTAGATGCTCGGGCGCCATGCGGTTGCACACTTCGGCCGCGTGGGCGAGGTCGCGCACCTTGATCAGAGCACCACGCCGACTCAGCGAGGCACCGGCGATGTCACGCCGCTCGAGCGTCGGTAGCAGACGCCGGATGCTCGCCTCAACCGCGTCGAGAAAACCGGCATCAGGGCTGACCAGCACCGACTGCGCATCTTCATCGTGCTCAGCCTGCGAAAACAGATCCATGGCGATCCAGTCGGCCGGCGTCTGGCCATCGCATACCACCATGATCTCCGATGGGCCGGCGACCATATCGAGTCCCACTTCGCCGAACACCATGCGCTTGGCGGTGGCGACGTAGATATTGCCGGGACCGACGATCTTGTCGACCTTCGGCACGCTCTCCGTACCGTAGGCCAGCGCCGCTACCGCCTGTGCACCACCGATGGTAAAGACACGATCGACGCCGGCGACTGCCGCGGCCGCCAGCACCAGATCGCTCAGCTCACCGCCGGGGGCCGGTACCACCATGATCACTTCGGGCACGCCGGCCACCTTGGCCGGCACCGCGTTCATCAATACAGAAGACGGGTAAGAAGCCTTACCACCGGGCACGTAGAGACCGACCCGGTCGAGCGGGGTGATCTGCTGGCCAAGCACCGTGCCATCGGCTTCGGTATAGCGCCACGACGTCTGCCGCTGATGCTCGTGATAACTGCGAATGCGCGCCGTGGCCTGCTCGAGTGCGTCGCGCTGATCGGCTGGAATGGCGGCCAATGCCGCCTCGATACGGGCCCGCGGCAGCTCCAGCTCGGCCACGGTCGCCGCCGGCGAACGATCGAAACGCTGGGTAAACTCGAGCAGCGCGGCGTCGCCCCGACTGCGAACCTGCTGCAGGATATCGGCCACGGCCGACTGCACGGCGGGATCTGACACCGACTCCCAGGCCAGCAACTCGGCAAAACGGGCGGGGAAATCGACTGCATCGGCATCAAGCCGGCGCAGGGAAACGGCTGCCTCAGGGGTACTCATACTCTGCTCTCTCAGTTCGGCCCGGCGATCAGCAGCGCCTGCCCGGCCGGAATAGCCTGGACATCTAAGCGGCCGCGCGACGCTCGACCGCAGCTCGCAGCCGGGCAACCAGCGCCTGCACCGACTCATGCTTACACTTCATGGCGGCCTTGTTGACCACCAGGCGCGAGCTGACGTGGGCAATCAGCTCACGCGGTTCCATGCCATTGGCACGCAGGGTATTGCCGGTATCGACAATATCGACGATCAGGTCGGCCAGGTCCATCAGCGGCGCCAGCTCCATCGCGCCATACAGCTTGATGATATCGGCCTGAATGCCGCGCTCGGCAAAGTGCTGCCTGGCGATATTGACGAACTTGGTGGCAACCCGCACGCGCCCCAGCGGCAGCGGCTTGCCGACCAGCCCGGCCGTCATCAGCCGGCAGCGGGCAATGCCGAGATCGAGCGGCTCGTAGAGGCCGGCGCCGCCGCTTTCCAGCAGCATGTCCTTCCCGGAGACACCGACGTCTGCTGCGCCCAGTCTTACATAGGTCGGCACATCGGAACCGCGCAGCACCACCAGCCGCACATCCGGCTGACTGGTATCGAAGATCAGCTTGCGACTGCTGGCGATATCCTCCAGCGGCTCGATGCCTGCTTCGGCCAGCAGCGGCAGCGTCTCCTTGAGAATGCGCCCTTTGGTAAGCGCGATGGTCAGGCCTTGCGCCATGATTTGCCCCGTCTGATTGGTACTCACTATAGCAGTCGCGCAACCGCCGTCAGCCACTGACGCGGCGAATATCGGCGCCGAGCGACTGCAGCTTCTCTTCGATGCACTCGTAACCGCGATCAATGTGGTAGATGCGGTCGACCAGCGTCTCACCCTGCGCCGCAAGACCGGCGATCACGAGACAGGCGGAGGCGCGCAGATCGGAGGCGATCACCGGTGCCCCCCTCAGCTGCTCCACCCCTTCGATAAACGCGCTGTTGCCTTCCACCGTGATGCGGGCGCCCATCCGGTTCAGCTCCTGGGCCTGAATCAGCCGATTCTCGAAGACCGTTTCGATGATATGGGAGCTGCCGGCCGCGACTGCGTTGAGGGCCGTGAACTGCGCCTGCATATCGGTCGGAAACGCCGGATAGGGGGCGGTGCGGATATTGACGCCGCGCGGACGCTGCCCCGCCATGTCAAGCTCGATCCAGTCGTCGCCCGTGCGGATGGTGGCACCCGCCTCCTCGAGTTTGGCGAGCACTGCATCCAGCGTCTGCGGTGACACATCCTTCAGCCGCACCTGACCGCGCGTTGCCGCAGCGGCCACCAGATAGGTGCCGGCTTCAATGCGGTCAGGCATCACCGTGTATTCGCAGCCGTGGAGCCGCTCGACACCGTCGATGACGATGGTGGCCGTACCGTGCCCCTGGATCTTCGCGCCCATGGCGATCAGGCAGTTGGCGAGATCGACGATCTCCGGTTCACGGGCGGCGTTCTCCAGCACCGTGCGCCCCTCAGCCAGCGTGGCCGCCATCAGCAGATTTTCGGTACCACCCACCGTGACGGTATCCATGAAGAAATGGGCACCCTTGAGGCGCCCCTTCACTTCGGCGTTAATGTAGCCCTCGTCCACATCGATCTTCGCGCCCATCGCCTCCAGCCCACGCAGGTGGAGATCGACCGGACGTGCGCCAATGGCACAGCCGCCGGGAAATGAGACGCGGGCACGGCCAAAGTGGGCCAGCATAGGCCCCAGCACCAGAATCGAGGCACGCATCACCTTGACCAACTCGTAGGGTGCGGTGAACTCGTTGATGGTGTTGGCGTTCACCTCCACGCCCAGCTTCTCGTCGACGACCAGCTCAACCCCCATGCTGCGCAGCAGCGCCACCATGGTGGTGATGTCGTCGAGGTGCGGCAGGTTACGGATGGTGACTGGCTCGTCGGCCAGCAGCGTGGCAGCAAGGATTGGCAGCGCAGAGTTCTTGGCACCGGAAATACGAATTTCGCCATGCAGCGGGCGGCCGCCGCGAATCAGCAGTTTGTCCATAGCGGCTCCAGTCGCCGGGCCGAGTGCGGCCCCGGCAGTTGTTTGATCAGGCGCGGGGCCGGTTCGTTGGGCACCACGTGATCAGTCCTGGGCGGCCTGCCACTCGGCCGGGGTCAGCGTCTTCACGTTAACGGCATGGAGCCGGCCATCGGCAATTTCAGCCTGCAGCGCGCCGAGCACGAGCTGCTGCTTCCTGACCCGCGTCAGCCCGTCAAAGGCGTCGCTGACTACGACCACATCGAAATAGCGGCCATCGCCCTGAACCATGACCTGCGCGCCCGCAGGGAGGCGTGATTCGAGCAGTTGCTTGACATCATCGGGATGCATTTGGAAATCCAGCAGAAAATCAGAGGGCGGCCATTCTACGAGAATGCGGCCGGAGCCGCGAGGACAGGGTTGGCGTACTGGACAACTCAGCCGTCGGCCAACGGCAGCGTATCCGTTAGCTTGCCCACCCTGGCCAGCGCCATCATGCGCGGCGGCATGCCGGCGATCAGCAGCTGCTTGCCGCTGGCGCTGGCCAGACGCCACCAGGAGAGCAGCATCGCCAGGCCGGCACTGGTGCTGTGCGTGATACCGCTGAGATCGATGCGGCAGTTCTGCGGAGCCTGTGCGAGCCAGTCAGCGCCCTGCCGCTCGAGATCGACGACGGTCTCGAAGTCGAGCTCACCGCTCAGCTGCAGCGTATCACCGGTAACGGTCAGCGCTACCGGGCTCACTCGGCACTGCTCCCGCTGCCGGTCTCGGCCCGCACTTCCCAGTTGGCGATCACCGCCTCGAGGTCGTTGCGGTGCCGCTCCATGGCGCTGGCAAACTGGTTGCGATAGGTCTGGCCGAGGTTGATACCCTCGACGATGACATTGCGCACCTTCCAGCTCCCCTCCCTGTCGCGGCGGAGCGTGTACTGAACCACGTACGGTTTGTCAGCGCGGCCATAAATGTTCTGCATTACGGTGACCTGCGGGCCGCTGTCGCCCCCCCGGGGCGCCAGTGTTTCGATGCGCTCACCGCTGAACTCGAACAACCCCTTTGCGTAGGTCTGGATCAGCCCCTGCTTAAAGTTGTCGCGGAAACGCTTCACCAGCTCCGGATACGCCTGCTTCTGCGCCGGCGGCAGCGAATCGTAATACTGCTTGCTGGCGTAACGCCCCATCACGCCGCGCGCAAAGGCATCGAAATCGATCACCGGTGACAGCACGGCGTCCACTTCGCGGTGGAAACGCTCCGGATCCTCGGCATAGTAGCCGCGCGCCTCGGTGATCAGCTCCAGAATCTGCGCGGTGGTCTCTTCCACCAGCTGCTCCGGTACCTGCGCCGCCTGTGCTGCCACCGCGTGGCAACCGACCAGCACGACCAGCCAGGTGGTAAGACGGTGAATCAGAACCTTCATCTGTTACTCCTTGCTCCCCATGCTGGTAAGGAACTTACCGATCAGCTCCTCCAGCACCAGGGACGACTGGGTATCGTAAATTTCATCGCCATCACCCAGCACTTCCGGGTCGCCGCCGAGCGAGACGCTGATGTATTTCTCACCAAGGATACCCTGCGTCTGAATGGAAGCGATGCTGTCGATGGTCAGGTAGTCGACATCATTATTGATCGCCATCCTGACCACGGCCCTGCCACTGGCGGGATCAAGACTGATGCTCGTCACCCGTCCGATCAGAACCCCGGCCGTACTCACTTTGGCCCGCGTCGTGAGCCCGGCGACATTGTTGAACCGGGCAATGAGCTCATAGGTGCCAGCACTGGAGCTGCGCAGATTGAGCCCGCTGACCTGGATGGCGAGGAAGATCAGGGCCAGCACGCCGGCCAGCATGAAGGCGCCGACGGTAATCTCCACGGTGCGCTGACGCATCTCAGTTGACTCCAAACATGACTGCAGTGAGAAGAAAATCCATTCCCAGAATGGCGAGCGACGAATAGACGACGGTGCGCGTGGTCGCGACACTGATCCCTTCCGAGGTCGGCACGGCGTCATAACCCTGAAAGACCGCAATCCAGGTCACGACCGCGCCGAACACCACCGCCTTGATGATGCCGTTGACGACGTCCTCTCCCCACTGGACCGACGACTGCATATTGGTCCAGAAGGAGCCGCCGTCGACGCCGAGCCAGTCGACCCCGACCATCACCGCGCCGCAGATGGCGACCACGTTGAAAATCTGCGCCAGTACCGGCATGGCGATCATGCCCGCGAGCAGCCGCGGCCGCACGATGCGCCGCAGCGGATCAACCCCGACCATCTCCAGCGCGGCCAGCTGCTCGGTTGCTTTCATCAGGCCAATCTCGGCGGTCAGCGCCGAACCCGCCCGCCCGGCAAACAGCAGAGCCGCCACCACCGGGCCGAGTTCGCGCAGCAGCGACAGTGCCACCAGCTGACCCAGCGCCTGATCGGCCCCGAACCGGACCAGCACGGTATAGCCCTGCAGCGCCAGCACCATACCGATAAACAGGCCGGAAACGACGATGATGATCAGCGAGTAGACGCCGACGAAGTAGATCTGACGGATCAGCAGCCCCGGGCCTTCGCGCCAGTCGGGCATACCGCCCAGCGCCTGCCACCAGAGCCGGCCCGAGCGCCCCAGCACCTCGAGAAAAGCGAGTCCGCGCGCGCCGAGGCGCGCCAGCCAGTCGATCATGTGCCGCTCCTCTTACCCACCGGCAACTGCAGATCGGCTTCATAGCCGACCGCCGGAAAATGAAACGGCACCGGCCCGTCCGGCAGCCCGTGCATGAACTGCCGCACGTGCGGGTCGTTGCTTTCCAGCAGCTCGGACGGCGTCCCCGCGCCCATCACCCGCCCTTCAGCGATGACGTAGATGTAGTCGGCGATGCTCGCCGTCTCATGAATATCGTGCGACACGACGATGCTGGTAATTCCCAGCGCATCGTTGAGGTGACGAATCAGCTGCACCAGCATCCCCATGGTGATGGGGTCCTGTCCCGCAAACGGCTCGTCGTACATGATCAGATCGGGGTCGAGCACAATGGCGCGCGCCAGAGCGGCGCGGCGGGCCATGCCGCCGGAGAGTTCGCTGGGCATCAGATCGCGCGCCCCGCGCAGACCCACCGCCTCCAGCTTCATCAGCACCACGTCGCGGATCATCTGCTCCGAAAGCCTGGTGTGGACCCGCAGCGGAAAGGCGACGTTGTCGTAAACCGACAGATCGGTAAAGAGGGCGCCGCTCTGGAACAGCATGCCCATCTTGCGGCGGGCGGCGAACAGCTCGCGCCGGCCCAGACGCGGGATTTCTTCCCCGTCGACAATCACTGTGCCGGAATAGGGCTGCAGCTGGCCGCCGATGAGCCGCAGCAGTGTGGTCTTGCCGGTGCCGCTGGGGCCCATGATCGCGGTAATCTTGCCGCGCGGAATCTCCAGATCGACGCCGTCGAAGATCCAGCGCGAGCCGCGCTGAAAGCGCAAGCCACGAACCTCGACGAGGCTGTCGCGGTGCGTTTCTTCGCCTGCATTCGACATGGGGTGGCCGTCCTGCCCTGAGAAAAAAGCGCGATGATACAGAAACTCAGCCCCTTCAGCGACTCGGGACAGCGACAGCTGTGCCAGTGGGAACCCCGCAATTGTTCCCACGCCGCGCGCCACGTATCATTGCGCCTCCTCAACAGATTCAGCCATCTCGCCCCCATGGAACCGCCTCATCAGCCCGCCGCTGCTGCTACCGGCAAGAACTACCTGAGCTCGGCGCGCCGCACTATCAGCCTCGAACGCGACGCCATCGATGCCCTGGCGAACCGTCTCGACGCCACCTTCGAACGCGCCTGCGATCTGCTGCTGGCCTGCCGCGGCCGCGTGGTCGTGACCGGCATGGGCAAATCGGGCCACATCGGCACCAAAATTGCTGCCACCTTCGCCAGCACAGGCACGCCGGCGCTGTTCGTCCACCCGGCCGAGGCCAGTCATGGCGACATGGGCATGATCACGGCCCAGGACACGGTGGTTGCACTGTCGAACTCCGGTTCCACCGCCGAAGTGGTCACGCTGCTGCCGCTGCTGAAACGGCTCAATGTGCCGCTGATCAGCATGACCGGCAACCCGCAGTCGGTGCTCGCGCGCAGCGCCGACGTCAATCTCGACGTCAGCGTTACCACCGAGGCATGCCCGCTTGGGCTCGCGCCGACCTCCAGCACTACGGTGTCGCTGGTGATGGGCGATGCGCTCGCCATCGCCCTGCTGGAGGCACGCGGCTTTACCGCCGAAGACTTCGCGTTCTCCCATCCCGGCGGTGCCCTCGGCCGCAAGCTGCTGCTGAAAGTGGAAGATGTCATGCGCCGGGGCGATGACGTGCCGCGCGTCGCACCAGCCACCCCGCTCGCCCGTGCGCTGCTCGAAATCAGCAGCAAGGGGCTGGGCATGACCACCGTGGTCGACGCGGACGGCAAGCTGCTGGGCGTCTTCACCGACGGGGATCTGCGCCGGGCGATCGATCACGACATCGACATTCACGCCACCGCGATCGAAGACTCCATGACCCGACAGCCGAAGACCGCCACACCGGGCATGCTGGCCGCCGAAGCGCTGCGCATCATGGACGACTTCAAGATCACGGCGCTCGCCGTCATCGATGCCGACGGCCACCCGATCGGCGCGCTCAACCTTCACGATTTGCTGCGCGCCGGCGTAGCGTAAGGAGTCTGCCCCCATGCCCACCCTCGACGCCGCCGCCCTGCAGCAACGCGCCGCCGCCATCCGCTGGCTGGTGCTGGACGTGGACGGCGTGCTGACCGACGGTCGGCTCTGGTATGGCAACTCTGGTGAAGAGCTGAAAGCCTTCGATATTCAGGATGGCCTGGGCATCAAGCTGCTGCAGCGCGGCGGCATTCAGGTCGCGGTCATCACCGGGCGCCAGTCGCAGCTGGTGGCACGCCGGACCGGCGAGCTCGGCATCACCCGGGTCACTCAGGGCCGGGAAGATAAGCTGGTGGCCCTGCGCGAACTCTGCGCCAGCATCGATACACCGCTCGACAGCGTCGCTTACATGGGCGACGATCTGCCTGATCTGTCGGCTCTGATGCATGCCGGCCTCGCGCTGGTGCCGGCCAATGCGCGGCCGGAGCTGGCGGCGGTAGCCCACTACCAGACCAGCCGCTGCGGCGGCAACGGCGCGGTGCGCGAGGCGGGCGAGTGGCTGCTGCGCGCGACCGGGCGCTGGGATGCGATCGTCGAGGCTTATCGTCAGTGATGAAAATGCCGGAATCACTGCCGCGCATGTCGCTGCTGGCCGGGCTGGCCGGCGTCGCTGCCATGCTCGGCTATGTGACGCTGTTCTGGGACAACACGCAGCCCGCTGCACTGCTCCGCGGCGCCGATGCCGTGGCCATAGATTTCCGGGCACTGGAGCCGCGCGGCGTCACCTACGGTGAAGACGGCTTCCCGCGCCGCAGCTTTTCCGCCGATGAGCTGGTTCATTACCGTCTCGGGGACTACTCCGAATTCTCCAGCCCGGTCTTCGAGATCGTCGCCAGTGACAATACCGTGTGGCACAGCAACTCGCTGCGCGGCTCGCTGGACCGCGACGACGTCCTCGAACTGTCCGGCAACGTGCTGGTGGCAGATGCTGGCCGCACCACTCAGCTACAGACCGAAGCGCTCCGCTGGGACGAGCGCAACCAGCAGGCTTCGAGCGATCTGCCGGTGCTGCTGATTCACCAGACTCATACCATCCGCGCTGTCGGCATGCGTGCCGATCTCGCCAGCGACCGCGTGGAGCTGCTCAATCAGGTCGAGGGACTTCATGTCATTCCGTAACTGTTGGACCGGCTGGCTGCTGATCGGGCTGTGTGCTGCTCCGCTGATGGCCGTCGCGCTGCCGGAAGACCGGCAGCAGCCGATCCACGTGACCGCTGACAGCGCCGTACAGCAGAACGGTACCGTGACCTACACCGGCGACGTGGTTATCACCCAGGGCTCGCTGCGCATCACCGGCGATCAGGTCGTCGTCCGGCACGCCAACGGCCGGGTCCAGCGTGTCGACGCCAGCGGCGACCTGGCCACCTTCCAGCAGCAGCCGGAGCGCGGCACCGAGCTGGTGCAGGGCGAAGCGGCAACGCTGATCTATTACCAGACCGAGAACCGCGTGGAGCTGCTCAACCGGGCCCGTGTCGAGCGCGGCGGTAACATCGTTGCCGGCAACCGCATCGAGTATCTGGTCGACTCCGAAACCGTCAGGGCAGAAGGCACGCATGCCGATCAGCCCGGCCGCGTGGAGATGGTGCTGCAGCCCGCCGAAGAGCGTACCCCGCCACCAGAGCCGGCCCCGGCGTCTGCGCCGGACGCAGCAGATCCCGATGCCACCGACGCCACCCCGGTCAACGGTGCGGATGCAGGAGCGGAATGATCTGATGCAGACCCTGCAGGCGCTCAACCTGGCCAAGTCGTACAAAGGCCGGGCCGTGGTAAAAGATGTGTCGCTGACCGTACACAGCGGCCAGATTGTCGGCTTGCTCGGCCCCAACGGGGCCGGCAAAACCACCTGTTTCTACATGATCGTCGGCATCGTCAGCAGCGATCGCGGTCGCATCCTGCTCGACGACCGTGACCTGACCCCGCTGCCCCTGCACGGCCGCGCGCGCGCCGGGCTTGGCTATCTGCCACAGGAGGCGTCGGTATTCCGCAAGCTCACCGTGGCCGACAACATTCTTGCCATCCTCGAGACCCGCAAGGAACTCTCCCGCGTCCAGCGTCGCGACCGGCTCGAACAGCTGCTGAGCGAATTTCATATTGGCCATATCCGCGACAGCCGTGGCATGGCGCTGTCCGGCGGCGAGCGGCGCCGCGTCGAAATCGCCCGCGCGCTGGCGATGGATCCCGCCTTTGTCCTGCTCGATGAGCCGTTCGCCGGCGTTGATCCGATTTCAGTCAGCGATATCAAACAGATCATCCGCCACCTGCGCGACAAGGGCATCGGCGTACTGATCACCGACCACAATGTTCGGGAAACGCTGGATATCTGCGAAAAAGCCTATATCGTCGGCGAAGGTCACATCATCGCTGAAGGTGACGCTGAGACCGTTCTGAACAGCGCTCGCGTGCGGGAAACCTATCTCGGTCATCACTTCCAGCTCTGATTGCCAGTCGCGCAGCCGACAGGATTGCGGCTCCGTTTCGCGGCCGCTACACTCAGAGAGCAAATCGCCTATGCAGTTTTTATTCCACAGGCGCTTTGGACCGGAAAATCAACTATTTCCATGTTCTATCGGGGCTGCACCCTCTGCGGGCTGTCGCCTGCCGGGATGTGCAGACTCGAAAGTCACAGGATGTTATGAAGCAATCGCTCCAGCTCAAACTGGGCCAGCAGCTGACGATGACCCCGCAGCTGCAGCAGGCCATCAAGCTCCTGCAGCTGTCGACGCTCGATCTGCAGCAGGAAATCCAGACCATTCTGGAAAGCAATCCCATGCTGGAGCTGAGCGAAGAGCACGAGGATGCGCCGCCGTCGGCGGACGCTGAGCCCGTCTCTACTCCTGAAAGCGACAGCGACAGCAATAGCGAGCGCCTCACCGCCAGCACCGATGGCGAGGAGCAGAGCTGGCAGGATGACATCCCCGAAGACCTGCCGGTCGACACCCACTGGGACGACATCTATCAGTCCAGCGGCAGTGGCAGCAGCGCCAACCCTGATCACGACTTCGATTTCGACAGCCGCAACTCCGTCGCCGAATCACTCCAGGACCACCTGCTGTGGCAGCTCAACCTGACCCGCATGTCGGATGTCGACCGCCTGATCGCTACCGCCATCATTGATGCAATCGATGCCAAGGGGCGGCTGACGGTCGCGCCCGAGGAGCTGCTGGAAGGGATGCCGGGCACAGAAGGTATCGAGCTGGACGAAGTCATGGCCGTCCTGCATCGCATCCAGCAGTTCGATCCGCCGGGTATCGCTGGTCGCGACCTGCGCGAATGTCTGCTGATCCAGCTGCGCCAGCTGCCGCCCGCGACCCCGTGGCTGCAGGAAGCGATGCTGGTGGTCGACCGGCACCTGGCCTTGCTGGGCAGCCGCGACTTCAATCAGCTGATGCGCCGAACCCGGCTCAAGGAGGGCGAGCTGCGCGAGGTGCTGCTGCTGATCCAGAGCCTGGACCCCAGCCCCGGCGAATCAATTGCGCCCCCGACGGCCGAGTATGTCGTGCCGGATGTGTTCGTGCGTCAGGTCCGGGGCCGCTGGACCGTCGAGCTCAATCCGGATATCGCCCCGCGACTGCGCATCAACAACGATTACGCGGCCCTGGTACGGCGCGCCGACTCCAGCGCGGACAACGCCTTTCTGCGCGACAACCTGCAGGAGGCACGCTGGTTTCTGAAGAGCCTGCAGAGCCGTAATGAAACGCTGCTGAAGGTCGCAACCGAAATCGTCGAACATCAGCGGGGCTTCTTCAAATATGGCGAAGAAGCGATGAAGCCGCTGGTGCTCCACGACATCGCCGAAGCAGTCGGCATGCATGAGTCGACAATCTCCCGGGTCACCACCCAGAAATACATGCATACCCCGCGCGGCATTTTCGAGCTGAAATACTTCTTCTCCAGCCATGTCGCTACGGAATCCGGGGGCGAATGCTCCTCCACCGCGATTCGTGCCCTGATCAGAAAGCTGATCGCCGCAGAGAACCCGCGCAAGCCGCTGAGCGACGCCAAGATTACCGAACTGCTGGCCGAGCAGGGCATCGTAGTGGCGCGCCGGACTATCGCCAAATACCGCGAAGCGATGGTCATCCCGCCCTCCAATGAGCGCAAGCGACTCGTCTGAAACAGATCAACCCAGCAGCTCCTTTTTCAGGCTACACTCTGAACTGAGCGTCCGCCAAAGAGACGCGGTTCCACCTGAGACTTAGCCACCAGGCAGTCGGGTGGCAGCCCGCCGGGCGCCGCTCGTCAGCCGGTTAACCGCAGAAGGAGCAAGCCATGCAGATCACTGTCAGCGGACACCACGTCGAAGTCACTCCCGCCCTTCGTGATTACGTGCACAACAAACTGGGGCGCCTGCAACGGCACTTCGACAACATCACCGCCACAGATGTGGTTCTCACCGTCGAGAAGCTGGTGCAGCGAGCGGAAGCCACCGTTCACGTCGCCGGCAATGACCTGTTCGCCACCAGTGAGTCGCAGGACATGTACGCAGCCATCGATCTGCTGGCTGACAAGCTCGATCGTCAGCTGATCCGTCACAAGGAGAAAACGCTGGCGCGCTGATGCCGGCAGGGCGGGACGAGCGATCCCGCCCGACCCTGGCCGCCCTGTCGCCAAAGGCGTGGAAATGGCGCAAAATGGCCGGCCACGAAGCGTCCCGAGGGGCGCGTGAACTCACTGATGGCCGGCTGGGCGCCGGGTTTCCTTCCCACCCACCCGGCGCTGTCCAGGTAGCCATGCAACTAGAATCGATCCTTACTCCGGCCCGCACCCTGTGCGATGCGCCTGGCACCAGCAAGAAACGTGTGCTTGAAAACCTGGCGCAGTTCCTCGCCGAGGATCTGCCTGACACCGATGCCGCCGACCTGTTTGCGCGGCTGCTGGCACGGGAGCGCCTCGGCAGCACCGGGCTTGGCGGCGGCATCGCCCTGCCACACTGCCGGCTGAAGAGCGTCGAGCGTGCCATTGGCTGTCTGGTCACGCTGGCGCAACCGATCGAGTTTGAAGCGGTCGATGACAATCCGGTCGATGTTCTGTTCGTGCTGCTGGTGCCGGAGGCGGCTACCCAGGAGCACCTCAACGTGCTGGCCGCGCTGGCCGAGCGCTTCAGCGACCCGGCTTATACCGAGTCGCTGCGTGCTGCCAGCACCAGTGAAGAACTTTATGAGGCCGCAATTGCTTAGTGGCAGCTGACTATGACGCAGACGGAAACGCAGCTTGTCATCATCAGTGGACGCTCCGGCTCAGGCAAGAGCTCTGCCCTTCATCTGCTGGAGGACGAGGGCTACTACTGCATCGATAACCTGCCGGTAGCACTGCTGCCTCAGCTGGTGACCGAGCTGCAGGAGAACCAGCTCACTCCTGGCCCCCTGCGCGCCGCGGTCTGTATCGATGCGCGCAACGTCAGCAAGGACCTGTCCCGCTTCGACGAGCTGATCGCCGGGCTGCCTGCCAATGTCAGCGTTGAGATTCTCTACCTCGACGCCGACGATCACACGCTCATCAAACGCTTTTCGGAAACCCGCCGGCGCCACCCACTGAGTGATGCCCGCACCGCACTGGCAGAAGCAATCGCCCGCGAAAAGACGCTGCTCGAACCGATTGCCATGGCGGCCGGTCTGACACTCGACACCAGTCACACCAACGTTCACGAGCTGCGCACCTTGCTGCGCGAGCGCGTACTCGGCCGCAGTGTCAGCGGTCTCTCCTTATTATTTGTCTCGTTCGGTTTCAAAAGCGGCATTCCGGTTAACGCCGACCTGGTATTCGATCTGCGGGTGCTGCCGAACCCGCACTGGGAACCAGCACTGCGGCCAATGACGGGACTCGATTCCGAAGTGATTGAATGGCTGGATCAGCAGCCTGAAGTAACTGAGCTGTTCAACGACATCTATTACATGCTGAACAAGTGGCTGCCGCGCTTTACGGCGGGCAACCGCAGCTATATGACAGTCGCGCTTGGTTGCACCGGCGGACAGCATCGCTCAGTATATATGGCCGAGCGGCTCGCCCGGGCCTTCGCTCCGCAATATAACGACGTGCAGGTGAGACACCGGGAGACGGCTCCCGCGTAGTACGGCTGCCGGACTCACAAGTGCATGATTAACCACAAAGTCCTGATCATTAACAAACTGGGCCTGCACGCGCGTGCGGCGGCCAGACTGGTTGCCGTCACCTCTCGTTTCAGCAGCCGCGTCCGTTTGCGGGTGAATGGCCGCGAGGCCGACGGTAAAAGCATCATGTCAGTAATGATGCTGGCCGCCGGCCAGGGCACAGAAGTCGAGCTGGCAATCGAAGGCGAAGACGAGTGCGCCGCCTGTCAGGCAGTGTGCGAACTGTTCAGCAACCGCTTCGACGAAGCCGAGTAGCCGTTCGCCCCGCCGCCACACTTTTCATCTCACCAGTCCGCCGAGGCGCGTATGATCGACGAGAGCGACAGCTATTCTGACGACGATTTCGACAGACCCAGTAAAAGCGCCGTAAAACGCGAAATGCTGGCGCTGCAGGCGCTGGGCGCCGCGCTGGTCGACTTACCCGATGGGCAGCTGGCCAGCATGCCGCTGGAAGATCCGCTGCTGGAAGCTATCCAGACGGCCCGCCGGATCAAAAGTCGTGAAGGACGCCGGCGCCAGCTCCAGTACATCGGCAAGCTGATGCGCAAGATCGACGTCACCGAATTGCAGGCTGCCTACGACGACCTGCTCAACGGACGCCAGCTGCACAATCAGCAATTCCATGAACTGGAAGCGCTGCGCGACCAGCTGGTCGAAGTCGGGCCAGAGAGCATCGGTGAAGTTGTCGAGCGCTATCCCGCAGCCGACCGACAGCATTTGCGTCAGCTTATCGTCGCCGCGCGGCGTGAGCGGGAAGCCGAACGTCCGCCCGCCAGCGCCCGCAAGCTGTTTCGTTATCTGCGCGAACTGGCAGAGCTTTGACGGCTGGCGCGGTGATGGCCCCACGCTACGGCGGTGTCAGACCGAAGCGCCGGTGAGCCAGAACCGGCATGGCTTCCCGAATGGACAGCTGCCGCTGCTGATCGAACGTCGCGATCACCGGCCTCGCACCGAAGCCCGTCTCGGCCAGCACCGTCCCCCAGGCATCGACAATCGCAGACCCGCCCGACGTCTGCCGCCGCTCGCTGTGGATACCGCCCTGGTTGGCACCGATCATCAGACACTGGGTTTCGATGGCGCGCGCCCGCAGCAACGGCAGCCAGTGCGCCTGCCCGGTGTGCCGCGTAAAGGCCGACGGCACTGCAATCATGGTGGCACCGTTTAGCCGCAGCTGCTGGAAGAGCTCGGGGAAACGCAGGTCGTAGCAGACCGCGAGGCCAAGGCCGCCCCAGGGAGTCGGCACGACAGTCACTTTCTGACCAGGCTGAAACACGTCCGACTCCCGATAACGGCCGTGACCATCTGCGACGCTGGCATCGAACAGATGCAGCTTGTCGTACCGCCCCACCTCCTCGCCCTGATCATTGACGGCCAGTGAGGCGGCGCGAGGCCGCATATCGCCGGGCTCCAGCAGTGGCACCGTTCCTCCTACCAGCCAGAGACCATGGCGCCGCGCCTGTTCGCGCAGCCACGGCCGCACGATCGCGTCGGCGCCCGCCTCGGCGGCGCCCAGCGCCTGCTGGGAGCGGCTGTCGTAGAGTGCAAAGGTCTCCGGCAGCACGGCCAGCTGCGCCCCTGCAGCGGCTGCTGCGGCCAGCAAACGTTCGGCCGCGACCAGATTCGCAGCCAGGTCCCGCCCGGACACCAGCTGAATAGCCGCAACGGTGAGATTTTGTGGCTGAGTCATCTTCATTCACCCTTTATGCCGCTGGCAGCGGGCAACTATGCTGCTGGCAGCGGGCAACACTCACTGCGCAGGGGCACCCGCTTCCCGAGATGCCGCATCTTCATCGCCATCGCCAAACAGCCGCCGGAAGCGAATTTCCGGATCGCGCCAGTCGCCCTCCACGGAGTAGACCGCACTGGAGAAGCGATCGACCTCATCACCCAGCAGTTTGCTGACCACATAGATGCCCGCGGCGGCCGGCAGCCCGCCGGCCAGTACCGCCACCCACGGCAGATTGGTTGCAAGTGGCAGGGTCGCGGTCAGTTCCATGTCGACGCCGCCACTGTCAAAGTCGAGGGCACCGGCCAGCCGAAACCGGCTCGACGGGCTCACTACACTCAGCGGCCGGCCCGTTGTCAGCAGGCCATTGTGCAACTGGAACGACCCCTCGATCTGATCGAAAGCGATGCCATCGCTGAACAGGTCACTGAAGTCGAGCCGGAGACGGCGCACCAGGTTGGCGAGATTGAAAACGCCCACCACCTTGAGGGCGCCGGTCGCAGTTCCCGGCGCCTTCAGGAAGCGCCCCTCGCCCACCTCCAGTGCGCCTCTGCCGCTGAGAGCGGTCACGGCGAAGTCCATCGGTGCACCCGGCCAGCTGACACTGGCATCCAGCCAGCCGTCGCGGCCCTGCACTACCGGTTCAAAACCCCACAGTTCCAGCGCCCGGCCCAGGCGCTCCACTGCCAGGCGCCCCTCAAACCGGGTCTGCTCCCCGGCCGCGCTGCGCAGCCAGATCAGTTCGGACGGCTGGCCTTCCCGCTCGCCAAACCGCAGCCCCCGCAACTCGCCAGTCAGATCCGTAACACGCACACCGTCTGCCACCGGCCGCATGCGAAAGCCAAGCGACCCCCAGTTCTGCTGGTCGATCCAGAGTGCGGCGATATCGACATCGATCGCCATCAGCCGGCCCGGATCAGCGCCGGCGGTCGGTTCCGTACCGAGGTTTTCTGCGGTACGTACCAGACGCAGCTCGCGCAGCTGGAGCTGCGGCACTGCCTCCGGCTCAGACGGGAACCGAAGCTCCCCCGAGGCGAGGTCGGAACCGAAGAATAACCGCCAGCCGGCGGGTGCCCGGCCACCGCTCACCGACACGTCGGCCAGCTGCCGCCCGAACAGCGTCAGCTCCGGCGTGCGAATATCATCGAGCAGCAGCATCAGCGCGCGCCTGCCCTCTGTCGGCGTGAAATCAATGCGCTCTGCCAGCGCCCGCCAGGGAGCAGCCGCCACCGGCGGCAGGTCGCCGGTCACCACAAAGGTACCAGGCTGCGCCAGCGCCGCCGTGCTGCTGCTACCGACGCGCAGCGCGCCACGGCGGGGTGACAGGCCGCGCCACTCCATGGTCAGCGCTCCCCACTCGCCAAGCGTGGCCTCCAGATCAGTACGGGGACCGCGGGCGCGGCCCAGCGTCGGCATCCGTCCCAGCCGTGCGGCCAGTGCCGCCCGCTGGTTCAGGAGCTGTGCGTCAACGGTCTCACTCTCGGCGCTGCCCGGCCGCAGCCCGACGGTTGCCCGCAGCGGCAAGGCAGTGCTGCTCAGCTTGTGAAACGGAGCCGGCAAATCGATCTCGATCCCACGCAGATCCGACTCCAGGGTGATGCTGCCCCGTCCCGCCGCCCAGCGCCCGCTGATGGCCACCGGCGTACTGCCACGCACCAGCTCCGGCACCGGTGACGGCAGCAGCGCAGCCCAGTCGGCAACCGCCACACTGGTGGAAGCGGTCAGCTGGTAGCCATCTGCTGCGGAATTCACCGCCAGCTGCACCGGCCGGCCGTGGAGCTGCGCCGTCAGTGCCGGCGCCATCAGTCCGTCCGGCATGGCAGCAGCCTCCACGGCGGCGGCCACGCTCTCCGGCAGTTCTCCCTGGCGGAACGTCACGGCGCCGTGAATGTGGGTCAGACTCACGGCCGGCTCCTGCAGCTGTAACTCACCACCGCTCAGCTCGCCGCGCAGTGCGATACCCACCTGCTCGCCGGCGGTGTTCGCGGTGAGCGGCACATGCAGAGCCAGCTCCGCAGCTGCACCGCCCTGCCAGCTCAGCGCGTCAATCCAGTCGCCCAGCTGCCGCCGTAGTGGCGTCTCCTGAAACAGCCGGAGCCAGCCATTGCCGGAACCGGAGGCACGCGTCACCAGCGAGAGCTGAAGGGTATTGTCACTGGCTGCCATGACTGCCACCCGGGCCTGCTCAACCAGCAGATCGTCGAGCAGGCGGCCGCTGGTCGCTATCGCAGTGACCGAGCCGTCGTCGATCCAGAGCTGACCGGATGCCTGTTCCAGCCGTGGCCAGTCGGGATGAAATGAGAACGCTCCCTCGCGGATGTCGGCGAACAGCTGCACCGTACGGCCAGCGTGATCTGCGCCGCGCAGCGAGCCCCGGAACACGAACCCCGCGCGCTCCAGCGCGCCACTCGGCCGCGCCGCCGCGAGCCACTCGGTCAGTGTCGGCGGCAGTGTGCGTGGCACGAAAGCAAGCGCCGCTTCGGCACTGGTCTCGCCCATGCCGATCAGCAGCGTCATGGCTGGGGGCGCTTCTGCACCGGCGTGGATCGGCAGGTCGAGTGCCAGGCGCACCCGTGCGGGCGCGTTGTCGGCAGTGGCTGCGCTCAGCACGCTGCTGGCGACTGCCACCCTTCGCTGCTCGCGGTCGATGCGCCAGTCGACCCGCCCACGAGCATCACGCAGTGCGATCGGCTCGTCGTAGACAGAGGGAAAGGCGAGCGCCAGTTCCGGTGCATCTACCCAGCCGCGGCCCCCATCCAGATCGATTTCCACATAACCGCGGCCGCCAGTAACACCGGGCGACTCCCGCCACGGCTGCAATGCCAGCGCGTCGAACTCGGCACGCGCCAGCAAGCGGTCGCGGTGACGCGGCGCGGTAGGCAGCGTCAGATGCAGTGCGCGCAATGTGCCTGTCGGCGCCATGCCCGCGATCGCCTCGCGCCACAGCGGCGGCAGCAGATCGTCGCGATCAAGCAGATCGCGCAGCTGCGCCAGTTCCAGCGCTGGCACCGCCAGCTCGAACTGTTCTGTCGCAGCACCGCGCTGACGCAGCCACAGCCGCTCAAGCGCCACCGGAATCTCACCCCACTCGGCCGCGATATCCGACAGCCATAACTGCCGCTCGCCCGGCTGCTCGCTCATCAGGAAGCGGGCACGAAAATCAGTGACCGGCGGCGCCGGATGCCCGATCAGCGCACCCAGATCAATCTGAGGTACCGCCACATCGCCGCGCACTGTCACGTCGCCGCGCTCCCAGCTGAACCAGGCGCGGCCGCTCAGCAGCCCGTGCCGCAGATCAATGCCGAAGCTCCGGGCGGCAGGCAGCACTGAGGTCAGATCGAGGCCGGTGAACTGGAGGTATGCCCCGGCCCGGAAGGCATCGCGCTGGCGGGGATCGCCCCGGCTCTCGACCACCATCTGCAGCGGCGCGCCACTGGTGGCAGTCGTGGCTGCCAGCTGCAGCCGGCGGAAGCGGCCGCTCCGGCTGAGAATTAGTTCGTCGACGAACAGCTCGCCCCGGCCGCCGTGATAGAAGTCGAGATCGATACGGGAGTCGTCGATCGCCGCGCTGCGGATTGCCAGCAGAAAATCGAGCAGACGACCACCGCCACTGCCCGCGTCCTGCGGCGGGAAACCACGCAGCTGCCAGCGCCCCAGCGGCTGCTCCTCCAGGGTCACGCGCAGGCCGCTGCCCTCGACGCCGCTGAACGCAGGCACCCAGCGCCGCAGACTCTCCAGCAGATCAAGCCGCAGCGCGAGACGGTCGATCCGCGCCACCACTTCCTCAGGATGGTCCGGATGGTGCAAGGTCAGCTCGGTGACATCCAGCCGCGGGCGCAGCGGGCGCCACTCGGCGCTGATGGTCCCGACCGAGACGATCAGGCCGGTGCGCTCACGCAGCTCTTCCAGCAGTACGTCCTGATAGCGATCGAGATAGGGGACGTAGTAACGGCCGAGCGCCACCACGGCGCCGACGGTGAGCACCACCGTGACGATGCCAGTCCAGAGCAGTCGGTTCAGCCACACGGCGAAGGCACGCATGAGCCGGCGTTCCTCTGCTGACTCAGCCGAGATCAGAGCAGCACGACATCGAACTGCTCCTGGGAGTACATGATTTCGACCTGGAACTGAATCGTCTTGCCGAGATGCTCTTCCAGATCGGCGACGATCGCCGAATCTTCATCCAGCAACCGGTCGACCACCGCCTGTGACGCCAGCACCAGCAGCCGGTCGTTATCGTAAGTCCGCGCATCGCGCATGATCTCGCGGAAGATCTCGTAACAGACCGTTTCCGGCGACTTGAGGGAACCACGGCCCTGACACACCGGGCACGGCTCGCAGAGCACATGGCCGAGGCTCTCGCGGGTCCGTTTACGGGTCATTTCCACCAGACCCAGCTCGGAGACGCCGGTGATGCTGGTCTTGGCGTAATCCTTCTCCATCGCCTTCTCGAGCGTACGCAGCACCTGCCGGCGATGCTCCGGATCCTTCATGTCGATGAAATCGATGATGATGATGCCGCCGAGGTTACGGATGCGCAGCTGGCGCGCCAGCGCGGTGGCTGCCTCGAGGTTGGTCTTGAAAATGGTCTCTTCGAGGTTGCGATGGCCGACGAAGGCGCCGGTATTGACATCCACCGTGGTCATCGCCTCGGTCTGGTCGATGATGAGATGCCCGCCCGACTTGAGTTCCACCTTGCGCCCCAGCGCCTTCTGGATCTCGGCCTCGATGCCGTACAGGTCGAACAGCGGCCGCTCGCTGCGATAAAGCTCGATGCGGTCGACGATCTCGGGGATGTAATCGCGCGCGAAGTCGACAACTCGCGGATAGCTGGCGGGCGAATCGATGCGAATTTTCTCCAGTCCGGGTCTGACCAGATCGCGCATGGTGCGCAGGAATAGCGGCAAATCCTGGTAGATCATCGCCGGCGTCTCGGGACGCGTCATGCGCTCGCTGAGCTTGGTCCAGAGTCGCTTCAGAAAGCGCACATCCGCCAGCAGCTCGTCGCGCCCCACACCTTCCGCCGCAGTGCGGATGATGAAGCCCCCGGCATCATTGAGACCTTCGGCGATGGCAACCTCCTCCACCAGCGCCCGCAGCCGCAGCCGCTCCGCTTCGTCCTCAATGCGCTGCGAAATGCCGATGTGCGGCGTTTGTGGCATGTAGACGAGGTAGCGCGACGAGACGGAAAGATGAGTCGTCAGGCGCGCGCCCTTGCTGCCCAGCGGGTCTTTGTTGACCTGCACGATCAGCGACTGGCCTTCCCGCACCAGTTCGCGAATATCGGGTATGTCGCCGCCGCGCTCGGTTGCCTGCTCGCTGGTCAGCTCGATATCTGAGGCGTGCAGGAAACAGGCCCGTTCCAGACCAACATCGACGAACGCCGCCTGCATCCCCGGCAGCACCCGCACTACCCGCCCGCGGTAAATATTGCCCACGAAACCGCGCGAGCGCTCGCGCTCGATGTAAATCTCTTGCAGCACACCGTTGTCGACCAGCGCGACCCGCGTCTCCATCGGTGTGATGTTGATCAGGATCTCTTCGTTCATGCGCCTCGACCCCGTCCGGCACCATAGCCTGCCAGCTTCAGCAGCTCAGCAGTTTCGCACAGCGGCAGGCCGACGACACCGCTGTAACTGCCTTCAATACGGGAAATGAAGGCTGCAGCACGCCCCTGGATGCCGTAAGCGCCGGCTTTGTCGAGTGGCTCACCCGTCGCACAGTAAGCAGCGATATCGGCCTCGGACAGCGCGATCATCATCACGTCGGTGACAGATACCCGCGCCAGCAGCGTCTCGCCCTGTGCCACCGCCACACCCGTCAGCACCTGGTGGGTGCGTCCGGCGAGCCGGCGCAGCATGGCCGCAGCAGCGGTTGCATCGTCCGGTTTGCCAAGGATTTCGCCATCGACCACCACACAGGTATCAGCACCGATGACCACCGCCGGCGTCGCCGGCGGCAGTGCCGCCTTGCCCGCCAGCGCCTTGCGCCGTGCCAGCCGCTCCACATAGGCCGCTGCGCTTTCGCCCGGCAGCAGCGACTCGTCGACCGCCGGCGCCACCAGCTCATGATCGAGCCCAAGCTGGAGCAGCAATTCACGGCGACGGGGCGACTGAGAGGCTAAATAGAGGCGCATGGCTCTCCCTGCATCAGACAACGACAGCTCAATAAACCTGAAAACGCCGCCGGCAGTAGCGCAGCAGCACCATGACGGTGGGCCACAGCAGGGCCGACACCAGCGCCGGCAACAGGAACAGCAGGCTCGGCACCACCTGGGCATGCGTGAGAGTCTGTACCCAGTAATTGACCAGCTGATGCACGCCAATCAGGACAAACACGATGCCCGCCTGCTGCCACCCGGCATACATTCGCATTCGCTGGTACAGCACCAGTCCGACATAAGCGACCACCGACAGCGACAGCGCATTCTGGCCGAGCGTCACTCCTTCCACCACGTCCAGCAGCAGGCCGGTGGCCCAGGCCGACAGAATGCCCACGCGATGTGGCAGGGCGATCACCCAGTAGATCAGTACCAGCGCCACCCACTCCGGCCGCGCCCAGGCCGCCCAGGCCGGCATGGGCACGATGCTGAGCCAGATCGCCACCGCAATGCTGAGGGCGATTACCCAGATGCCGCGCGGTCGGGTCACTCTGCCGGCCCTTCCTCGGCCGCAGCCGCCTCAGGTCCGGGCACGCCATTTTCGCTGAACACCAGCAGCAGATGGCGGCTGCGATCGAGATGCGCCAGCGGGCGCGCGGTAACCTGCAGGAACTGGTCCCCCGGATCCTCGGTTACTTCAGTGACCACAGCCACCGGATAACCGGGCGGAAAAACCCCACCCAGGCCCGATGTCGTCAGCAGATCCCCTGCCACGATATCGGTGGTGGCGGCAACATGACTCAGTGTGAGCTGGTCGAGCCGCCCGCCGCCTTCGGCAATGGCGCGCACGCCGTTGCGATTGACCTGCACCGGCACCGCATGAGCCGAATCGGTAATCACCAGCACGCGACTGAAGTGAGCACTCACCTCCACCACTTGCCCCACCAGACCGTGGGCGTCGATCACCGGCTGGCTGTCATAGACACCATCTTCGCTACCCTTGTTGATGACCACGACATGCCGCAGCGGATCGGGCGATACGCCGATCAGTTCGGCGATGAGGACGCTGTCATCGAGGTGGGTAGCGGAGTTGAGCAGCTGCCGCAGGCGGGCGTTTTCGGCCGCCAGTGATGCCATCTTGGTGACCTTGGCCTGCAGGATCAGGTTGTCTTTGCGGAGCCGCTCATTCTCCGCCGCCAGACTGCGCCAGTCGCGAAGATTATGGTGACTCCACTGGCTGATGCGGGAAGGCACATCCGCCAGCCAGTAAAACGGTGTGGCGACGACCGAGAAGGCCGACTCGACGCGCTCAAGACCCTCCCAGCGGAAGTGACCGGCGATCAGCAGCAGCGCTGCGACCCCCAGCACCAGTATGCGCAACCCGATCGACGGGCCTTTTTGGAAAAGCGGTTTGATGACGCCACCTCAGCGCGTTGGAATTCCGTCGCGCCAGCAGCGCGGCGCGAGCCGCCAGCTTACTCGGTCGAGAGCAGATCCAGGTGATGGCGGTCCATGATCTCCATCGCCCGGCCACCGCCGCGCGCGACGCAGGTGAGCGGATCTTCCGCCACTACCACTGGCAAGCCGGTTTCATCAGCAATCAGGCGGTCGATGTCGCGCAACAGCGCACCGCCCCCTGTCAGCACGATCCCCTTTTCAGCAATGTCGGCCGCCAGCTCGGGCGGTGACTGCTCCAGCGCCCGCTTGACCGCCTGCACGATGTTGCTGAGCGGCTCCTGCAGCGACTCGAGGATCTCCGAGCTGGACAGGGTGAAACTGCGCGGCACGCCTTCCGCCAGGTTGCGGCCGCGCACGTCGATCTCGCGCTCTTCGCTGCCGGCATAGGCGCAACCGATTTCGTGCTTGATCCGCTCGGCGGTGGAGTCACCAATCAGGCTGCCGTAGGTGCGGCGCACATAGGAAATGATCGCTTCGTCGAAGCGGTCCCCCCCCATACGCACCGAATCGGAGTAGACGATACCGTTGAGTGAAATGATGGCCAGCTCGGTGGTACCGCCACCGATATCCACCACCATCGAACCCGAGGCCTGCTCCACGTCCATGCCGGCGCCAATCGCCGCTGCCATCGGCTCCTCGATCAGCCGTACCTCACGCGCACCAGCGCTGAGACAGGACTCGCGAATGGCGCGCCGCTCGACCTGGGTCGACTTGCACGGCACGCACACCAGCACGCGGGGACTCGGACGAATGAAACTGTGTTTGTGCACCTTGGCGATGAAGTACTGCAGCATCTTCTCGGTGACCTGGAAGTCGGCAATGACGCCATCCTTCATCGGCCGGATCGCGGTAATGTTGCCCGGGGTGCGACCGAGCATGCGCTTGGCGTCGGTGCCTACTGCCTCAATGGTTTTCTGGCCGTGGTGCACGCGGATTGCAACCACGGAGGGCTCATCCAGGACAATGCCCTGGTCGCGTACGTAAATGAGGGTATTGGCGGTACCGAGATCGATGGAGAGGTCGCTGGAGAAAATCCCTCGGATACGCTTGAGCATGAAACTATTTCACCTTGTCGAGTGGGAGCAATGGCAAGCCCCGACCTGCAGGAGGGCGACGACAAAACAGAGGAAAACCGGCTGTCGTTCAAACGCGCAACTCTATCAACGGCGGGGTTTAAGGGCAAGGCGCAATTGTGGTAACTTTGCGCTCTTCTTCGCAGTCCGCGCACTTGTCCATCTCACTGTTTACGCAAGACTTTCACCTCGGCCCGATCCCGTTCCGGGACGGTCAGGGGCGCGTGCAGAGACGCTCAGAGGCGTCAGGTACAAGTGGCGATGCAACCGGCTTCCGGCCGGACGCGCCCGTCCTGTCCCGGGAGAGAGCATTGGCGACTGCGTAACCAGCATAGCTCGGAGAGCGGCGATGGCCATCGAAACTGCAGACATTGAGCACGTTGCACGCCTGGCGCGCATTGGCATGACACCCAGTGAGGTGGCCGACCTGCAAACGCGCCTCAGCAAGATCCTGCATCTGGTCGACCAGTTGCAGGCGGTCGACACCAGCGGCGTCGAACCGCTGTCGCATCCGCTGGATGCGGTGCAGCGGCTGCGCGCCGACGCAGTGACAGAGACCAATCAGCGGGAGGCGTTTCTGGCAATCGCCCCCGCAACCGAGGACGGGCTCTACCTGGTGCCCAAGGTAATCGACCAGGTGGAGTGACCGGCGCACTGCCTCCCATTGCGCCCGAATCAAGAGCGAAATCCATGCATAAACTGACCCTGGCCGAGCAACTCGCCGGCCTCGCTGCCAAGCAGTTCTCCAGTGAAGAGCTGACACTGGACTATCTGGCACGCATTGAACGCTTTGACAGCCGTTTCAACAGCTACATCACCCTCGCTCCGGAAACGGCGCTGGAGGCAGCACGCGCTGCCGATGCGGCGTATGCGCGCGGTGATGCTGGCGCACTGGCGGGCGTGCCGATTGCCCACAAAGACCTGTTCTGCACGGCCGGCATCAAAACCAGCTGTGCCTCGAAGATGCTGGACAACTTCGTGCCGCCCTACGACGCCACACTGGTCAGCAAACTCGCTGACGCAGGCGTCGTCATGCTGGGCAAGACCAACATGGACGAATTCGCCATGGGTTCATCGAACGAGACCAGCTTCTACGGCCGGGCCCGCAACCCGTGGGGCACCGACTGCGTTCCCGGCGGCTCCTCGGGTGGCTCGGCCGCTGCGGTTGCGGCGGGCCTGTGTGCCGCCGCCACCGGCTCCGACACCGGTGGCTCGATCCGCCAGCCGGCAGCACTGTGCGGAATTACCGGCCTCAAGCCGACTTATGGCCGCGTCTCTCGCTACGGGATGGTCGCGTTTGCTTCCAGCCTTGATCAGGCCGGCCCGATGGCGCGTACCGCCGAAGACTGCGCGCTGCTGCTGCAGGCGATGGCTGGCTTCGACCCGCGCGACTCCACCAGCCTCGATGCGCCGGTGCCCGACTATCGCGCCACACTGAATGACAGCCTCGAAGGGCTGCGTATCGGCCTGCCGAAAGAATATTTTGGCGGCGCACTGAATCCGGCGATGGAAGCCGGCGTCCGCACTGCGATTCGTGAGCTGGAGCAGCTGGGTGCGACGGTGAAAGAGATCAGCCTGCCGCACACCGGGCTGGCGGTGCCCTGCTACTACGTGATCGCCCCGGCCGAAGCGTCGGCCAACCTCTCCCGCTTTGACGGCGTGCGCTATGGCTATCGCTGCGAGAATCCGCGCGATCTGTACGACCTCTATACACGCACCCGCGCCGAGGGTTTTGGCACTGAGGTGAAGAGCCGCATTCTGATTGGCACCTACGCGCTTTCTGCCGGCTACTACGACGCCTACTACCGCAAGGCGCAGCAGGTGCGGCGCCTGATCAGGAACGACTTTGTCGAGGCGTTCAAAGAGGTCGATGTCATCGCGGGCCCGACCACGCCCAATCCGGCGTTCTGCTTTGATGAGCTGAGCGATCCGGTGACGATGTACCTCGAAGATATCTACACCATCGCCGTCAACCTGGCCGGCCTGCCGGCGCTGAGCCTGCCTGCCGCTTTCGTCGGCGATAAGCCAGCCGGACTGCAGCTGATCGGCAATTACCTGAGTGAGGCGCGCCTGCTCAATATCGGCCATCGCTTCCAGCAAGTGACCGACTGGCACCAGCGCCGCGCCCCCGGCCTCGACTAGCCTGCAAGAGAGATACCGCGATGGAATGGGAAACCGTAATCGGGCTCGAGGTGCACATCCAGCTCTCGACCCAGTCGAAAATTTTCTCCGGCAGCAGCACGGCCTTCGGTGCTGCACCCAATACGCAGGCGAGTGCGATCGATCTCGCCATGCCCGGCACGTTACCCGTTTTCAATGAACAGGCGCTCAACTACGCCATCATGTTCGGGCTGGCACTGGATGCGGAGATTGGCAAACGCTCCGTGTTCGAGCGCAAAAACTATTTTTATCCCGACCTCCCAAAGGGCTACCAGACCACCCAGCTGGCTGAACCGATCATCGGTCCGGGTCATGTCGATATCGAAGTGGATGGTGTCACCCGGCGAGTGCGCATTCACCATGCGCACCTGGAGGAGGATGCCGGCAAGTCGCTGCACGAGGATTACCACGGCATGACCGGCATCGATCTCAATCGCGCCGGCACGCCCCTCATCGAACTCGTTACCGAGCCCGATATGCGCTCGGCCGAGGAAGCTGTCGCCTTTCTCAAGAAGATCCACGCGATCATCACCTATCTCGATATCTCCGATGGTGACATGTCGCAGGGATCGTTGCGGTGTGACGCTAACGTATCAGTGCGGCCGCGCGGCCAGGAAGAGTTCGGCACCCGCGTCGAGCTCAAGAACATCAACTCGTTCCGCTTTGTCGAGCGCGCTATCAAGTGTGAGGTGACACGCCAGATCGACCTGATCGAGGACGGCGGCACGGTGGTGCAGGAAACGCGGCTCTACGACGCCGACCGCAACGAAACGCGCTCGATGCGGAGCAAGGAAGAAGCCAACGATTACCGCTACTTCCCCTGCCCCGACCTGCTGCCCGTGGTGATCGATGATGCCTACATCGAGGCTCTGCGGGGCCGTCTGCCAGAACTGCCCGCAGCCCGGCAGGCGCGCTTTGAACGCGACTACGAATTGTCCGCCTATGATGCCGGGGTGCTGACTGCCGAACGCGCAGTGGCCGATTTTTTCGAAGCAACTGCGGCCGCGTGCGGCGCACCCAAGCTTGCCGCCAACTGGATCATGGGCGACCTGGCTGCACAGCTGAACAAGGAAGAGGTTTCAATCAGCGCAGCACCGATCACGCCGGAGCTGCTGGCCGGCCTGATCAAACGGATTCAGGACAACACGATCTCCAGCAAGATCGCCAAGCAGGTCTTCGAAGCGATGTGGGCCGGCGAAGGCAATGCCGACCAGATTATCGAACAGCGCGGCCTCAGACAGCTGTCCGATACCGGCGCACTGGATAAGATCATCGATGAAATCGTGAACGCCAGTCCGGATCAGGTGGCACAATACCGCGCTGCCGACGAAGGCCGTCGCAAGAAGCTGCTCGGCTTCTTCGTGGGCCAGGTGATGAAGGCATCGCGCGGACAGGCCAACCCGGGGCTGGTCAACGAACTCCTTACGGCGAAACTCGACGGCTGACAGCAGCCGTCAGCTGCGCCTCCCTTTAATTCAGCGGTAAGAGAGCAATGGCGAAGAAAGACAAAGAGAAGGTAATTGACGAAGTCTGGACGGAGGCGCGCGTCCGCGAGTTTCTGGATGTGCTGCCGGCCGAGAACGTCGACCCCGACTTTCACCGCCTTCTGAAGGCGTATCAGGCCATGCGGGCTGAAGACTTCGCGGCGTTCGTGGCCATGTTTGTGGAGAGTGGCGGCAACATCAATGCACGCGACCGGAACGGTCGCACTGTCCTCTCCTATGTCATCGAACATCGCAATTCCGGCGAATACGCCGAGGCGCTCAGGCAGCACGGCGCCATCTGATCACGCCCGTTACTCTTGCAGGCGAGTATCCACACCGAGCCCTGTCAGCTCCTGCGTCAACTGAGGCGCCAGCCGCTGCCAGGACTCCGGCTCGGTGAACAGCACCAGACGTACCCCGTGTCGACGACAGAGCGATGTGATTTCGCTCGGATAGTAGACTGCCACACCATCTACCAGGGTGCGATGATTCCAGGGGTTTTCGTCAATAAAAGCAATCGTGTGCCACCCACCCGCAAGACGCCGGTGCGCCTCCCACGCTGGCACCCCGATGCCCACGATAATCAGCGGCTGGCGCTGCGACCGGCGCCGGCGCGCAAGCCAGTTGCGCACTCCTGTCAGCATGACACGGCGGGCGCTCAGCGATCACGCGCGGTTTCGGGCACCCTGCCCCGGGCGAATTGCACGCGGTTTCGCTCCTTGTCGCGCTCGCCTTTTTTCAGCATCACGTATACCGCACCGGTGCCGCCATGCTGGGGCTGCGCTGAACAGAACGCCTGCACCTCTTCAAACTCCGGCAGCCATTTGTTGACGTAGCTTTTCAGCAACGCCTCGCTGGAGCGGCTGTGCAGACCGCGACCCGGCACGATCATGACGTTACGCAATTCGTAGGCAAACGCTTCACGGATGAACGCGAATACCTCCTCACGCGCTTTCTCCACGGTCATGCGGTGCAGGTCGAGCCGCGCATCCATCGGATACTTGCCCTGTTTCAGCTTGCGGTAGACACCGTGCTGTACGCCGGGGCGGCGGAATTCGAGCGGGTACCAGGGATCGAGCAGTTCGACATGGTCGAGGGAAAGGAAATTGCGGTCGTGCTCGTCGACGCGTACGGCCGCGGCGCGGCGCGCCTCGACCGCCAGGCGAGAAATCGGCGAGCGGTTGAGGCCGACCCGCTGCGGTGCCTGCATCTGCTGTACCCCGCGCATCTCCTCTTGAAACAGCTCGTCATCGGACTTGTCGTAATCAGCCATGGCGGGCCCTCCGGAACTGCGGTCTGGTACAACGACTCCGCCACCTTAATGCGCCCCCGGAGTGGGGTCAATTCGGGCATTGCGACGCGCGTGCAGAAGCCGACCTCCGCCGGCAAATCGCCCGGCCCCAGCACCAGACCTAGATAGGTCACGGGCAGACCAGGCTCTGAGAGGCGGGCGTGGTTATGGTGCTGCCTGCTGGCGGTAGAATGGGCACCCGCTCCCAACGACGGAACATCCCATGAGAGGCAATCCCGGCGCTGGCGCGCGCTATCTGCTGCGCGGCTTCGCGCTACTCACGCAACCCGGTATCCGCCGCTATGTGGCGATTCCCGTGACGGTGAATGTAGCGGTGTTTGCAACGCTGATCTGGCTGGCCATCGGCGAGCTGCGGGACTGGATGGCGCAGCTGCTGGGCTGGCTGCCCGACTGGCTCGCCTTCCTCAGCTGGCTGCTGTGGCCACTGGCGCTGCTGCTGTTGCTGGTGGTGGTGTTCTACACCTTCAGCATTGTCGCCAACCTGATTGCCTCCCCTTTCAACGGTCTGCTGGCGGAAAAGGCAGAGCAGCTGCTGACAGGGCAATCAGCCTCCGACAGCGGTTTCATCGGTTTGCTGAGAGATGTGCCGCGTTCGGTTGGCAAGGAGCTGCGCAAGCTCGCCTACTATCTGCCGCGCGCGCTGGCAATCCTGCTGGTGATGGCCATCCCGCTGGTGAATGTGGCTGCGCCGTTGCTCTGGTTTCTGCTGGGCGCCTGGATGATGGCGCTTTCCTACTGCGACTATCCGATGGATAACCACCGTTACAGTCTGCAGGAGGTGCGCACCCGCATCGCCGGTCAGCGGCTGACGTCACTCGGGTTCGGCGCGGCGGTCATGACGGGCACCATGATTCCCTTCATTAATTTTCTGATCATGCCGGCTGCAATCTGCGGCGCCACGCTCTACTGGGTGGAGCGCCTGCGCGAGGCGGATGCGCCAGTCAGTGCGACCAGCAGGCGGTCTGGTGACGGTTGAGCTGGCCGGCACGGCGCAGCAGGGTCTGGGTGCGCTGTGCAACATAAGGCCCCGGCTGGGCCGCATTCCAGCGGCGCGGGCTGGGTAGCACCGCCGCCAGACGCGCGCTCTGCGCCGCGGTCAGATGGGCCGCGGCTTTGCCGAAATGCTTGCGCGCCGCTGCTTCGGCGCCAAAGACACCATCACCCCATTCGGCGATGTTGAGATAGACCTCGAGGATCCGCTCCTTCGGCCACAGCGCATCCAGCGCCAGGGCCAGCGGCAGCTCCAGCGCCTTGCGCACGGCGCCGCCGCCATTCCAGAGAAACAGATTGCGCGCTACCTGCATGGTGATGGTGCTGGCACCCCGCAACCGTCCGCGTTCACGAAAATCCTGAATCGCTTCCTCGACGGCAGCCAGATCGAGACCATTATGCAGGCAGAAGCGGCCATCCTCGGCGACGATAACGGTCCGGGGCAGTGAAGCCGCCATCTGCTCCAGTCGCACCGGCCGGTAATCCACCCAGGCACCCTGTTCGACCGCCCGGATCACCATCAGCGGCGTGGCCGGCGGCAATACGAAGCGCCAGAGCAGCAGCCCCGCGCCCCAGAACAGCAGAAGCGTGAGCAGGAGATAGCCGAGCCAGCGGAGCAGCATGCGGCGCCAGCTGCGGCGGGCACTTCGCCTCATGACGTCACTACCCGGGTCCGCACGGCTGGCGCTGCGCTCAGCTCATCAGATGGGCGGGTGGCAGCTCGCATTCGAGTTTGCGGCCCAGCAGTTCCTGAATCGGCAGCAGCAGGAAACCGTCATCTTCGCTGGCGAAACTGATGGAGACGCCAGTTGCGCCGGCCCGGCCGGTCCGGCCAATGCGGTGCACGTAGTCGTCCGGATCTTCCGGCAAGGCATAGTTGATGACGTGGCTGACGCCATCCACGTGAATACCGCGACCGGCGACGTCAGTGGCCACCAGCACCTGCAGCTTGCCTTCCTTGAAGTCCGCCAGCGTGCGGGTGCGCTTGCCCTGCGGGATTTCGCCAGAAATCATGCCGCAGCTGATCTTTGCCCGCTGCAGCTTCTCGAACAGCCAGCGGGTCTCATCGCGGCGATTGGCAAACAGGATGACGCTGGTCGCTTCCGGCTGACGCAGAATGTTGAGCAGCAGCTGATATTTCTCGCTTTCGGTCACCATATAGACCTTCTGCTCAACGCGGTCGGTGGCCACGCTCTCCGGTTCGATCTCAACCCGAACAGGTTTATGCGTCCACTGCTCGGCAAGATTGATGATGTCCTGCGTGAAGGTGGCACTGAACAGCAGCGTCTGGCGATGCGAACTGGGGGGCGTGGCACGCACGATGCGTTTAACCTGAGGGATGAAACCCATGTCGAGCATGCGGTCGGCTTCGTCCAGTACCAGAATCTCGACCTGATCGAGGAACAAATCCCGCCGCTGCTGGAAATCCAGCAGTCGACCGGGAGTCGCGACCACCACGTCCACCAGCCGCGCATTCACCTGATTGAGCTGTTTCTGATAATCCATACCACCAATCAGTGTTACCACACTGAGACCGGTGTATTTGCCGAGTGCCGCGGCATCATCGGCGATCTGCTGCACCAGCTCGCGGGTGGGCGCAATGACCAGCGCCCGGGGCTCGCCGAGATAGCGCTCCTCGGGCACCGGACGGGTCAGCAGATCATTGAAGACAGTGATCAGGAATGCCGCCGTCTTGCCGGTGCCGGTCTGTGCCTTGCCGATGGCATCATGACCCCGCAGGGTGGTTGGCAATACCGCTGCCTGAATCGGCGAGCAGTACTGGAAGCCGAGATCGGCAATGCCATGCAGCAGCCGGTCATCGAGACCGAGATCATGAAAGCGGGTTTTGCCCTCCGCCAGCGGAACCTGAAACTGATCGGGCGTCCAGCGTGCTGCCGGCTGGCCGCTTTCCTCACGACGCCTGGTGCGGCTGCGACTGCGACTGTTGCGGCGGCGACCACCCCCCTCGTCAGTTCTGGCGGCTGCGTTTTTCTGCTGACGGTCCGTGGTGGAAGCCCGCCCGGCCCGGTCGGGCGCTGGCGCGGGAGTGGCGGTTTCACTGGATTCGGAGCGGGATTTCTTAAGCCACTTGCCTATCAAGTTGATGCTCTCTGGACGGCTGGGGAGACTGGTAGCGACACGACTGCCGCAGTGGCTTTCGGCCCCGCCACCTGGCATCAAGAACACAACAGAAGGTAGAGGGGGAAGGAAGCCTGACGATCATTTTTTACGCGGGCTATTATGTCCTCTGCCCTCTACCTTGGCAAACCATCCTGCCGCCTTACGACCGGGCGTATAATGGCCGCCCTCTCGCATTTCGTCACCACGGAATACCGCGTGTCCACTGCCCACACTTTACCGTCGCGCCAGCGCGATTGGCGCGACCTGCTGCAACTCGCCTGGCCGATCCTGATCGCCCAGCTGGCGCAGGTGGGCATGGGTATCACCGACACGGTGATGGCCGGCGCCGTCAGTGCCACCGATCTGGCTGCGGTAGCGATTGGCGTCAGCCTGTGGATGCCGGTCACGCTGTCGTTTCTCGGCATGCTGCAGGCCACCACAGCGATGGTGGCCCGGGCGCTCGGAGCGCGCGACCAGGAGCGCTTGCGAATCACCTTCCAGCAGAGTATCTGGCTGGCACTGGGGCTGGGCGTCACCGGCGTGCTGCTGCTGACCTGGGCGCCCTGGCTGATGCGCTTCATGGCGGTCGACCCGGCGGTTCAGCCCATTGCCACCGACTATCTCACCGGCGCCGCGATGGGCCTGCCGGGCGCCATGTGCTATCAGGTGCTGCGCAGCCTGACCGAGGGCAGTAACCGCAGCAAACCGGTGATGGTGATCGGCGTTGCGGTCTTCCTGATCAACATCCCGCTTAATGTGATGTTCATTTTTGGTGTGGAGCTTGGTGGCTGGCAGCTGGTGCCCGCCATGGGCGGCGCCGGCTGCGGCTGGGCCACAGGGGTCTCGCAGTGGACGGGTGTGCTGCTGCTCGGATTGCTGATCCGGTCCCAGTGGCGCCCGCTGCTGACGCACTTCGGTGCGCCGCGACGACGCGAGCTGGGTCAACTGGTGCGGCTCGGCGCCCCCATCGCCGGGGCCATCTTCATGGAAATCAGTATCTTTGCGGTGGTCTCGCTGCTGATCGGCCATCTTGGCGCCGAGGTCCTGGCCAGCCATCAGGTTGCCATGAACGTCTCTGCCGCGACTTTCATGGTGCCCTCGGCCCTGGGCGTGGCGCTCACCGTGAAGGTCGGCAACGCGCTCGGGGCCGGTGAGCTGGTCCGGGCCCGCCGCTTCGCCGGTCTCGGTGCTGCTACGGGTATTCTGTTTGCGGTAATGACGGGGCTGCTGATCGTCACGCTCAACGACGCCATCGTAGCGCTCTACAATGACAATCCCCGGGTGCGTGAACTGGCCGCCGGCCTGCTATTGTTTGCAGCGGCCTATCAGCTATCGGACGCGCTCCAGGTCAGCGCCGCCGGCAGCCTGCGTGGCTATCACGACACGCGCGCCACGCTGATCATCACCGCTGCAGCCTACTGGGGTGTAGGACTGCCAGTGGGCTATATCACCGGCCTGACCGACTGGCTGACTGAACCGCTGGGCGTCGCCGGGTTCTGGCTCGGCTTTCTGGTCGGGCTCAGTGTGGCCGCAGTACTGCTGAACTGGCGGCTGGCCCGGATCAGCCGGGTGCCGTCGGCGCCCTCCTCCACCCCTTCGATCGATTGCAAGTCGCGCGCAGCCGGCTGAACCGCTGGGCCGCGCCGGACAAAGGAGAGGTACTCATCGCTACCATATCAGTTGCGGCAACGGAGCCGCGGGTCTACCGCCAGAAAGGCTTCCTGCCATTTTTGCTGGGTCGGCTCAGTTCGACTTTTGCCATGCAGATCCAGGCGGTAGTGGTGGCCTGGCAGGTATACGACATCACCCGCGAGCCAATGTCGCTTGCCTACGTCGGTCTCGCTCAGTTCATCCCGATGCTGCTGTTGCTGCTGCCAGCGGGCGATATTGTCGATCGCTTCGACCGGCGCCGTATCCTCTTCTGCAGCTGGACCCTGCAGGGCATTTGCAGTGCGCTGCTGCTGTGGCTGTCGCTGCGGGCCACGGATGACGTCACCGCGTTCTACTGGGTGCTCGCCCTGTTCGGCTGCGCCCGCTCATTCACCTGGCCGACACTGCAGAGCCTGCTGCCACAGATCGTGCCGCGCGAGCAGCTGGCCAAGGCGGTGGCGTTCAACAGCGCCATTCTCAAGATTGCCATCATCGGCGGCCCGGTGCTCGGCGGCGTTCTCTATACCTTTGGCGCCCCGCTCACCTACGGCATCTGTCTGGCACTGTTCTGGGTTGCCCCGCTGCTGCTGGCCCGGGTGCCGGTGCCCTATGCCGAGCCGCGCCAGCCCTTGCAGGGCAATGCTTTCTCTCGATTCACCGCGGGGCTGGCCTATATGTGGTCGCGCCCCATCATCCTCGGTGCCATTTCGCTGGA
>JAJUJZ010000154.1 GCA_029265075.1 Gammaproteobacteria bacterium
CGGTATGTACTGCCGACCTGTCTGGTGTGCGCCGCGCCTTTGCCGCCGAGTGGTCCGGCAGTGTCAGCGCGCTGTGGGTAATTCCCATGTCGGACAACGAGCTGCGCATCCGCCCGACCGTCAACTTCACATCGGAGTACTACATGACGGCGACGGCAGACCCGATCCTCGAACAGTCCGGCTTCGCCAAGTACGACCTGCGTATTGGTTACGGTCCGGCAGACAAGCGCTGGGAAGTCGCAATGATCGGGCGCAACCTGACCGACAAGGAAACCATCGGCTATGCACTGGGTATGCCGGGTGCGAACGGCACCATCGCCGCGATGCCTGAGCGGGGCCGCTCAATCGCGCTGCAGTTCATGCGTGAGTTTTAAGGAGGGACATAATGAAAAAGACTCTGGAAGCGACGGCGAAAGGGGCGCTTGGCGTCCCCCCGCTGCCAACTGAGGACCACGAGAAGTGGCTGCACAGCAATGATCCGCAGCTGGCCGCCAACAAGCGGCTGGTGTACGACATGTATCGTGAAGTGCTGGAGGCGGGTCAGGTCGACCGCATCCCGCACTACTTCACCGAGGACTACATCCAGCACAATCCGAATGTCGCTTCAGGGCGTGACAAGCTGGCCGAATATATTGCGGGCTCACGACCACGACGGGAAGCACCGGAGCGTCTCAATCTGCCGATGATTGCGATGATCGCGGAGGGCGACCGGGTCGTGCTCAACTTCCTCCGTATCGAGCGGGACGATGAGGGCGGGGTTTTCTTCACCACCTGGTACGACATGTTCCGCATCGAGAACGGCAAACTGGCAGAGCACTGGGATCCCGCACTGCTGTCGCCGGAAGCACTGAGCTTCGATCCTAACCAGAACCGGCTCGACTGATTGCCAGTCAGCCCGGCCTACCGTCTCTTGCAGTCTCCCCGGCCGCTTCGCGCGGCTGGGGAGAAGATTGAGGAACCAGATCATGAGCAGTGAACGAGATGCGCTGCTGACGCAGCTGCTGGCGCGCGTCGAAGCACTGGAGCACGCGAATCAGCGCCTGCGCGATGAGCGTGACATTCAGCGGCTCCAGACCGCCTACGGCTATTACGTCGACAAAGCGCAGTGGGATCAGGCGGCCGACTTGTTTGACGAGGAGGGCACGCTCGAAATCAACCATCGCGGTTTCTTCCGCGGTCAGGCACGCATTCGCCAGTATCTGCATCACCTTGGCCGACTGGAACACGGCTGCCTGTTCAACCACCTCCAGCTGCAGCCGCTGATCACCGTCGCCGGTGACGGCCTGACCGCAGCAGGCCGCTGGCGGGCTCCAATCCAGGTGGCCTACTGGGACAAGATCGCGTTCGATGGCGAGTGCATTTACGAGAACCGTTACATCAAGCGTGACGGCATCTGGAAAATCAGTCGCCTGCACGCCTTCACGACCTTCTATGTCGAGAAAGATCCCGGCTGGCAGAGCCGCGTGATGGGCAAGGTGGGCGAATTCCCCGACCTGCCGCCCGATGCACCCGCCACCGTCGATTACGAGCCCTACCCCGGCGTATTCATTCCGCCTTACCACTATCCGAACCCAGTATCGGGACGCGAATGATGGCGGGCGGCGGCAAGCCGGTCAGCGTGATGGGGAGCTCCACGGCTGTCGAGCCGGCGGGCGCCCTCGTCCGGGTAGCGGCGCTCATTGATGCGGCACCCATTTCGGCCCTGCAGTGGCGCATCATTGCGCTCTGTGCGGTCGCCCTTTTTCTCGATGGTTACGATGCGCAGGCGCTGGCCCTGGCCGTGCCGTCGATCGCCGCGGACTTCGGCGTAGCGCCGGCTGCGTTCGGCGGGGCCCTTTCAGGCTCGCTCGCGGGCATGGCCATTGGCGCGCTGACGCTGGCGCCACTGGCCGATCGCTTCGGCCGGCGCCGGCTCATCTGCATCATTTTGCTGCTCATCGGACTCTCGACGGCAGCTACTGCCCTGGCGACCACGACCTGGGCACTGACCAGCTGGCGCTTTCTGTGTGGCCTTGGCATGGGGGCGGTATTGCCGGTAGCGATGACCATCGTGTCCGAATACGCTCCCGCTCGCAAACGGGCGGCACTGATTGCCATGGTCTCCTGCGCCATGCCGCTCGGCAGCGCTTTTGCCGGCATGGTCGCGCCCGTTATCGAGGCCTGGGGCGGCTGGCGCGCCATTTTCTGGGCCGGTGCCATCACCCCGTGCCTCGCCGCTGTAGCCCTGCGGCTGGCCATGCCGGAATCGTGGAGCATGCTGCAGAAGCGCGGCGCCGATGCTGCCGTGCGTGCTCAGCTGCGCCGCATTGCGCCGGCCCACGCCAATGCACCGCTGGCCCCCGTGACACCGGCGCCCGAACCAGGTGCGAAACAGCGCGGCTCGCTGCAGCTGATATGGAGCAATTACCGGGGGCTGGCGCTGCTGTTCAGCCTGACCAGCTGGTTTAACCTGTTCACCAGTTACAGCCTGATCAGCTGGGCACCAACGCTGCTTAACCTCGGTGGCGTCGAACTTGGCACGGCACAGCGCGCGGTCGGCATGATGGCGTTCGGCGCCATAGCCGGCGGCCTGTTTCTGTCATGGCTGGCCGACAAAGGACACATGATTGCCGGCCTCGGCGGCGCTTATGCGGTCGCTGCCGTCATCTTTCTGCTCTATGCCGCCGGCCCGCGCGTGGAATCGCTGTGGGTGGTACTGCTGCCGCTGGCGGGCGCCACCATCGTCGGTGCGCAGACCGCCCTCGGTGCTGCCTCAGCCGCCTTTTTCCCGGCGGTGGCCCGCTCTACCGCGCTGGGGCTGACCGGCGGCGTGGGTCGTACTGGCGCGATCGCTGGTCCGCTGGTCATCGCAGCCCTGCTGCAGCACGCGCTCGATCCGATCACCCTGCTGGGCGTGCTCACGCTCCCCATGCTGGTCTGTGCCGGCGGTATCGCCCTGTTGCCTGCCATCCTCCGAAAAACCGATCGAGGTGAGTCATGACCGAAGCCGATTACGAACGCTACGTCAGCGCCTTCAATGCGCGCGATTACGCCACCCTGGAAACGTTTTTTACCGACGACTTCGTACTGGAAACCGCCGGCTTTTCGGTGCGCGGCAAACCTGCATTTCGCGAGTTCTATGCGTTCCTCCACAGCTACTTTCGCGAGATCATCAACGTTAAGTACTTTTTCCCGGGCACCCGTGCCGCGTGTGCCAATGTACTGATCCGCTTCGAAGGCATCCGCGACCTGACGCCGGAAATCCTGGCGGACGCTGGCTATCCACAGATGACGCCAGTACCCGCTGGCGGTGCCGCCGAAGTCGAGTTCATCATCGTTTACGAGCTCAACGAGCAGGGACTAATCTGGCGTATCAAGGGCGCCGTCTTCATTCCTGCATCAACCAGCTGAACGCTGGCAGTTGCCGGCAAGGAGGAGAGTTATGGTAGTGGTCACTGTGATGTACGCGGCCGATGCGCGGTTCGATTTCGATTATTACCGGGACAAGCATCTGCCTCTGATCAGGCAGCTGTGGGGCACCGCGCTGGTTGACTGTCAGCCCCTGCGCAGCGTGGCCACAGCCGACGGCACGCCGCCGCCCTATCAGGTGATTACACTGTTGCACTTCCGCGACATGGCGTCGCTGCAGGAAGCCATGGCAGCACATGGCGCAGCAGTGGCCGCCGACCTGGCGAACTTCACCGACCGGCAGCCGCTGATCCAGATCAACGAAACTGTCTGACCACACCATCAGCCGCCGGCAAACGCTGTTCGCAACCTGCAGAAGTCTGCCTTGCCGGCGAGTGATGGAATCTTGCACCCGATCCGTTCGCCTGCAGCCAGGCGCTGCCAGGGAGGCGTCGTACAAGACCGACGCCGCCCCTGTCTGCTCAGATCGATGCCACCAGCACCTCGCCAGTGGGGTCTTCCGCCAGCACCCGTTCGCGCGTCAGTTCCGGCGAGCAGAACTGCATGAAAGTATAGGCATAGCGGCGCAGCAGGTGGCCGCGGCGGATCGCGATATGGGTGACATTGGTGTCGAACAGGTGATCACAGCGCCGCAGCGTGAGTCCCACGTCCAGATCCGGCTCATAGGCAATCGACGCGATAATGCCGATGCCGAGACCGACCCGCACGTACGACTTGATAACGTCGGCGTCCATGGCTGACATCACGATATCGGGTACCGCACCCGCCTGATCAAAAGCGCGTTCGATCTGGGCGCGACCGGTAAAGCCCTCGTGATAAGTGATGATCGGGTAAGAAGCGATCGCTTCCAGCGTCAGCGCGCCGGGCTCAGCTTCCGCCAGCGGATGCTCTTCGGGCAAG
>JAJUJZ010000032.1 GCA_029265075.1 Gammaproteobacteria bacterium
GCAAATATTCACTGGCTCGGCCCGAAAACCTACGACGAGCTGCCCCATTACCTCAGTGGCTGGCAGGTGGCACTGATGCCGTTCGCGCTGAATGAGTCGACCCGGTTCATCAGTCCCACTAAGACGCCCGAATACCTGGCTGGCGGCTGCCCGGTTGTCTCCACACCCATTACCGATGTCGTACGCACCTACGGCGACACCGGCGTTGTCCGCATTGCGGGCACGCCCGACGAGTTCATCGTCGCCTGTGAGCGGGCGCTGGATGATTCTGCAGATCCCGGCGCTCTGCTGGCGACGGCGGATGCCGTGCTCCAGGAGATGTCCTGGGATCAGACTTGGCTGTTGATGAAGGAGAAAATGCAATGCGCGATGGCCGATTGGAAGAGCGACAAACAGAACTGGCCGCGGCCGGTGGCAGCGGTACCCAGTTTCGGTCAGCGGAGACCGCACGCATCTCCCCTCGAAAACGGGGCTTCGACTACCTCATCGTCGGAGCAGGGTTTGCCGGCAGTGTAATCGCAGAGCGGCTCGCCGCCGGCATGAACAAACGTGTATTAGTAATCGACCGGCGGCCACATATCGGCGGCAACGCCTACGATTACTACAACGAAGCGGGGGTGCTCATACACCGCTACGGTCCCCATATATTTCATACTAACTCGCAGCGCATCGTTGATTATCTGTCCCGTTTTACCGAATGGCGACCATACGAGCACCGCGTCCTGGGGCAGGTAGATGGCCACCTGGTGCCGATTCCGATCAACCGTACCACCCTGAGCGTGCTGTATGGTCAGAACTTTACCGAAGAGGGGGCAGCGCGATTCCTGGCCGAGCGGGCCGAGCCGGTGGCGAGCATTCGTACGTCAGAAGACGTAGTGGTCAACCAGATCGGTCGCGAGCTGTATGAGAAGTTCTTCCGCGGCTACACCCGCAAGCAGTGGGGTCTCGACCCGTCGCAGCTCGACAAATCTGTTACCTCCCGGGTGCCGACCCGCACCAATGATGACGACCGTTATTTCGGTGACACTTTCCAGATGATGCCGCTGCACGGGTATACGCGAATGTTCGAGCGCATGCTGGCTCATCCCAACATCAAGGTGATGGTCAACACCGACTACCGGGAGATCAAGGAAGACATCGACTACGACCATCTGATTTACTGCGGGCCCATCGATGAGTTCTTCGATTTCCGGTTCGGCAAGCTGCCGTACCGCTCGCTCCGTTTCCGGCATGAGACGCTGCAGCAGGAGCAGTTCCAGCCGGTTGGCGTCGTGAATTATCCGTCAGAAGACGTCGCCTATACCCGCATCAGTGAATACAAACACCTCACCGGACAGAAGCATCCGTGCACCAGCATTACGTACGAGTTTCCGTCGGCGGAGGGCGATCCCTACTACCCGATCCCACGCCCGGAAAATGCCGAACTCTACAAGCGGTATCAGGCACTCGCCGATCAGACGCCAGGGGTCTCGTTTGTCGGCCGGCTCGGCACCTACAAGTACTACAACATGGATCAGGTGGTCGGGCAGGCGCTGACGCTGTACAAACGTCTGCAGGAAGCAGCAGCCAGTGGCGCAGAACCGCCGCGACAGGCGCTGCGTGCCTGAACATGTCTGTAGAAAACGCTGTGACCCGAAGGGAGGATCTGATGTATTCGCCGACGCTGTTCAGAAGCTTTTTTCTCGGCGGGTTCGAGTGTTCGACGCATCGGCGGCATGATGGCCGCCGGCTCGATCTGCTGGCGGCGACACGGCACGACGAGCTGGCAGAACCGGATTATCGGGCGCTCCACCAGCATGGCATCCGCACAGCGCGTGATGGGGTGCGCTGGCATCTGATCGAGCAGCGGCCTGGATACTACTGCTGGGACAGCCTGTTGCCCATGCTGCGGGCCGCACGCGCGACACGTACCCAGGTGATCTGGGATCTGTGCCATTACGGCTGGCCGGATCATCTGGACATCTGGCGGCCGCAGTTTGTGGAGAGCTTCGCGCGCTTTGCCGCTGCCGTGGCTGAGGTGGTCCGGGACGAAACCGATGGCGTGCCGTTTTATGCGCCCGTCAACGAAATCTCCTACTGGGCATGGGCGGGGGGTGACGAGGCACACTTCAATCCGCTGGCGCGCGGTCGCGGCTTCGAACTCAAGCATCAGCTGGTGCGCGCCTCGATAGCCGCTATCGAGGCAATTCGGGCTGTCGACGCGCGGGCTCGCTTTGTGCAGATCGATCCGGTGATTCACGTGCGTGCATCGTCGGATCGTCCGGGACCGCAGCGCGAGGCGGAGCGGTTACGACTGGCCCAGTTCGAGGCGTGGGACATGCTGTGCGGCAGGCAATGGCCAGGGCTCGGGGGCGACCCGGCTTACCTCGATATTATCGGCGTCAATTATTACTCGGATAATCAGTGGTATCTGGGTGGGGTCACGATAGAACCGGGCACGGCCGATTACCGGCCCTTCGCGGATATTCTGGAAGAGGTGTGGACACGCTATCGGCGGCCCCAGCTCATTGCGGAGACAGGTGCCGAGGGCGACGCCCGAGGACCATGGCTCAGTTACGTCAGCAAGCAGGCGGGGCAGGCTATGAGACGCGGCGTGCCGATTGAGGGGATTTGCCTCTACCCCATCGTGGATTATCCCGGCTGGACTAACGAGCGACACTGTCCGGTCGGTCTGTTCGGGTTCGCCGATACCGCAGGTGAACGTCCTGTTTATCGTGAGGTTGCCACTGAGCTGCGGGAACAGCAGCGGCAGCACCAGTACAGTGACGTTGCCGAGTTCGTCTGCACGTCGTCATGAACGCCGCGCTGCCGCCGCGTCCGGCTGAGTCGCCGCTGCCACAGGGACCGGTTCGCTTTCTGCTGTATTATGTGCGTCGCCGCGGCTGGCAGTTCACTCTGCTTTTTCTGCTGATCATCGGCGCGGCGGGTTGCGCTGTCGCAGTGCAGTACGGCATGAAACTGCTGGTGGATGCCATGGCCGGCACCGATCCGCAGCGGGCGGCCGTCTGGTTTCCCCTGGCGCTGTTTCTGACATTGATTGCGGTAGAAAACGTGCTGTGGCGCTGTGGCGGCTGGCTGGGATGCCGGACAGTCGTAGCCAGCTGTGTCGACCTGCGCATTGACCTGTTCCGCCATCTTACCGGCCATCCGATGCGCTATTTCCATCAGCATTACGCGGGTGGTCTGGGTTCCCGCATCGCGGCGGCCGGCAATGCCGCCGGGGCGCTCTACGGTGGCTTCGTCTGGAAGGTAACCCCGCCGCTGATCGACTTCATTGGCGCCGTCATTGTGCTGTTATGGGTTGATTGGCGCATGGCGCTGGCACTGGTGGGGTTCGTTATCACCGTCGCAGTAGTGATCACCGCCTTCGGCATTCGCGGTCGCGCGCTGCATCAGCGCTTTGCTGCGCAGGCAGCCCATGTGGGCGGCGAACTGGTCGACGCCGTGTCCAATGTCTGGACAATCAAAGCCTTTGCGGCCCGCGACCGCGAGGCGCGGCGGCTCGCAGATGCGCTGGGCATCGAAGCACGGGCCCAGCGGCGCAGCTGGATGTGGCTGGAAAAAGCGCGCGTCCTGCATGACATCTGCCTCACCACGATGGCCGGCGGCATGCTCATCTGGGCAGTACTGCTGTGGCAGCGTGACACAATATCGCCCGGCGATGTGGTACTGGTCAGCGCGCTCACGTTCCGGATTCTGCATGGCTCACGCGACCTGGCACTGGCGCTGGTGGATGCTTCGCAGCAGCTGGCCGCCATCGCCGATACCCTGCGTGTCATTGTCCAGCCGCATGGTCAGCGGGACGGCGTGCGTCCGCTGGGCAGCTGTGCTGGCCAGATCCAGGTCGAAAACATCAGCTTCAGCTATCCCGACGGCCGCCAGGTATTCTGCAATCTGTCGCTGACCATCCAGGCCGGCGAAAAGGTCGGTATTGCGGGTGCGTCTGGCGCTGGCAAAAGCACACTGGTCCATCTCCTGCAACGCCTCGACGATGTGCAGGGAGGGCGGATCCTGATCGACGGGCAGGATCTGCGTGATGTCAGTCAGGATAGTCTGCGCGCAATGATTGCTGTAGTGCCCCAGGAAACGGCGCTGTTCAACCGCACCATCCGTGAAAATATTCGTTATGGCCGGCCAGAGGCATCGGATGCAGAAGTGGCGGCTGCGGCCCGCGATGCGTTTTGCGACGATTTTATTCGCACGCTGCCGGACGGCTATGACACCGTCGTCGGCGAGCGCGGCGTGCTGCTTTCTGGTGGTCAGCGGCAGCGGCTGGGCATTGCGCGCGCCTTTCTTAAGGATGCGCCTGTTCTGATTCTCGACGAAGCAACGTCGGCGCTGGACAGCGAATCGGAGCAGGAGATTCAGGCCGCACTGGAACGGCTGGTACAAGGGCGGACAGTGGTGGCTGTAGCACATCGCCTGTCCACGCTGATGCAGTTCGACCGCATCGTGGTGCTGGCCGACGGCCGCGTCGCTGAGGATGGCGCGCCGGCTGAGCTGATCGCAGGTCAGGGTCCGTTCAGTCGCCTCTGGCAGCTGCAGGCGAGCGGTGCTGTGGTGCAGGAAGCGGCGCTGCGGTTATTGCAGGCAGGGGGCGGATAGCAGCAGCGTCAGACTGACCAGGCCTGTCGCCAGCGCCGCAAGCAGATAGAGACCCGCAGCCACGGCGGCCACGAATGGACGCGGCTGCGCGTCGCCAGCAGAGCGGACGGCTTGCCGTCGAAAGCTGCGCCAGCAGCAGATCGCTGCCCATAGCAGCAGCGCCAGGATCGCGCCTGAAAGCAGGCCAGCAGTGGCGGAGATCCAGTTCCAGAAACCCTGTTGCGGTGAGGGCGGGAACCACTGACAGCCGAGTGAGACCCCGGCATAGAGTGCACAGAACCAGAGCAGCCAGACCGTATGGCCGGCGAGGAGCTGGAGCGGATGAGTGGGCTGCAGCATCTTGCTCATCTGCATGAGTTCACCCCAGCCATACCTGCGGCATGATCATGATTGACAGCCAGCCGAGCCAGAAACAGGCTGCGCTGAAGCTCCAGAGCGGCGTTACCACGGGCACTTCATAAGGCACCGCCAGCGATACATAGCCATAGTGCACCCGCCAGCACTGCAGTGCTGTAGCAAGCACTGCCACCAGCGTGTGAAAGCCGACAAAAGCGAACATCACTATAACCAGGGCGTCGTGCGCACTCAGCGTTGGCTGCAGCCCGGCGTGGTGCAGAGTCCAGACCATCAGGCCCAGCTGCAATGTACCCATCAGCGCGGCAGCTCCGGTCAGTACTCCGAGCTGCTGTTCGACGCCGCGTCGCAGACGCAGGTTGGCGATCGTATGCAGCGCGCAAGCGGCCGTTGCGGCTGTTCCCGCCAGCAGGCTCAGTGTCCACGACAGAGGTGCGCCCGCCGGGGGTAACCATTCGGGTGCGATCGCCCACAGGTAATACCATGCGAACAGCAGTGAAAAATAAAGCGCGCCGGATGCGAGCAGGGTCGTGATCATGCCGTATCGGCCGACACTGTCGAACGTGCGCGAATGCAGCGGCAGCGGACCGGAACGCAGGATGGCGAGCGGCGCCGATGAAGCATGGGCGCCATTCTCCCAGGACCAGCGCAGCAGGCACACGGCAGCGATCACCGTTGCCACCAGCGCCATACCGTAAACCTTGCCAAGCAGGGCAAGGCAGAGCGCTCCAATTGCTGCTGCGGCCGCCAGCGGCCACCAGGAGTTGGTTGGCAGATGCACTATCTGGCGTGGTCTGGCAGTGACCGGATCGGAGCCGAGCGTCTCTCGCAGGCCGTGGTCGATTTCGGGCAGCAGCTGCTCACCCTGCTGCAACGTTTCGGCCAGTGCCGGCTGAGACCAGAGCGGGTCGCGTGAGTCGACGGTGGGCAGCGTGAGGAAGTTATAGGGTGGCGCCGGCAATGGCATGACCCACTCCAGCCCGTTTGACTGCCACGGGTTCGGATCGGCGCGACGGCCGAAGCGGAAGTGGAGTGCTATATCGGCCAGCATCATAGCGGTGCCAATGGCGAGCACGAAGCCGCTGACCGACGATATGAGATTGGGCAGATCCCACCCCAGGCCAGCCTCATAGGTGTAGATGCGGCGCGGCATGCCGAGCAGCCCGGTCCAGTGCATGATCAGGAAAGTGCCGTTGAAACCGAGGAAAGTGAGCCAGAAGGCCCAGCGCCCCACACGCTCGGACGGCATGCGCCCGGAAAAGTGGGGCAGCCAGTAGTAAATACCGGCGATCAGCGGGAACAGCATCCCGCCTACCAGCACATAGTGGAAATGGGCCACGACGAAATGAGTATCGTGCACCTGCCAGTCGAAAGGCACCAGTGCCAGCATCACGCCGGTCAGGCCGCCGGCCACGAAAATGAAAAAGAAGCCGGCCAGCCAGAGCATCGGCAGTGAGTAGCGTGGCCGTCCATACCAGAGAGTTGCCAGCCAGACGAATACCTGAATGCCGGTCGGGATGGCCACCATCATGCTGGCAGCGCTGAAGAAAGCCAGCGCCAGCTGCGGAATGCCGACCGTGAACATGTGATGCACCCAGAGCCCGAAGCTGATGAACGCGGTGCCTATTACTGCCAGCACCGCCCAGCGATAGCCGATGATGGGTCGTTGTGCAAAAACAGGTACCAGGGTCGATACCACCCCAGCGGCGGGCAGGAAAATGATGTAAACCTCGGGATGCCCGAACAGCCAGAAGAGGTGCTGCCACAGCAGGGGGTCGCCGCCACGCACCACGTCAAAAAACGGGAGATTGGCGGCGCGTTCCAGCTCCAGCAGAATGCTGGCGAGAATCAGTGGCGGGAAGCCGATAATGATCATGCCAGCGGTAGCGAGGATGTACCACGCAAACAGCGGCATTTTGTCGAGGCTCATGCCCGCCGCGCGCGTGCAGAGAATCGAGACGATCAGTTCGACGCCGGCGGCGACTGCGGAAATCTCCACAAAGGTGATGCCCAGCAGCCACACATCCGGACCGCGTCCCGGTGAGAAAACCGCGTTACTGAGCGGCGTGTACATGAACCAGCCGGAGTCTGGTGCCATCTGCAGCGCCAGACTGCTCAGGATGATGATCCCGCCGAACAGGTAGCACCAGTAACCAAACGCGCTCAGGCGCGGATAAGCAAGGTCGCGGGCACCGATCATCTTGGGAATCAGGTAAACCGCCAGCGCCTCCATCATTGGCACGGCGAACAGGAACATCATCACCGTGCCATGCATGGTGAACAGCTGGTTGTAGAGTTTGTGATCGACAAATTCATGCTGTGGAAGCGCCAGCTGCGTGCGCATCAGCATCGCCATCAGGCCGGCGAGTACAAAAAAGACGGTTCCAGTGATCAGAAACCGATAGGCGATGGCAGTGTGATTCACTACCGACAGCGAGCGCCATCCGCGCGGGTTGACCCAGACGCGGCTGAATTCGGCGCGCAGGTGAGCGGGATCCTTCGGTGTTTCAGCGGCTGCGGGGCGACGTGCACTCATGGGACGAGCTGCTCCAGCCAGGCGGCAATGTCGGATAGCTCGGCCGCTGGCAGCGGCGGTGCGACCATCCGGTTGTCCGGCTTGAGACGCCGGTGTTCCTGCAGCCAGCGCAGCAGGGCGCCAGGTTCGCTCATTGTCAGCGTGCCGGCACCGAGGGTGGGGCGCGCGCCGATGTCGGTCAGATCTGGTCCACCGCTGAGACCACGGGTCAGGCCGCTGACACGGTGGCAGTCGCCGCAGTGAGTGGAGAACTGTGCAAGTGTCTTGCTGGCGGGAGATGGCGGCAGGAACTGTTGCCGGCGACTCAGCCAGCGCGAAAATTCCGGCTCCGGCAGCGCTTCTACAGTCAGCAGCATGCGCGCATGCTGTGCTCCGCAAAACTCCGAACACTGACCGCGGTAAAGACCTGGCTGGTCCGCTTCGAGGCGCAGACGGTTGGTATGCCCGGGAATCATATCCATCTTGCCAGCCAGACGCGGCACCCAGAACGAATGGATCACATCTGCGCTGGTGAGCCTGAGGATGACGGGCTCGCCCGCTGGCATGACCAGGTGGTTGGCGGTAATGACCTCGCCATCCGGATAACGGATTTCCCACCACCACTGATGCCCGGTTACTTCGATCACCAGCGCGTCCGGTGCCGGTGCTGCCATGCGGTGACCAGCTGGCAATCCCAGCAGCAACAGAATGGTGACGGTGATAAGCGGCAGCAGCACGCCACCACCGACAATCCAGCGGGGGGCACCGCGCGCGATGACTGCCGGTTCCGTGACGGCCCGACCGCTGCGGGGGCGCACATGGACGGAATAGATCCAGAGCAGTGTGACCGCCAGCAGTACCAGTCCGAACCAGATCACCATGCCCCACCAGAGCAGACTGATGCTGCGCGCCGCCGGGCCGGCCGGATCGACAATGGCCAGCTCGCCGCGGCAGCCAGTCAGCGCGGATAGCCCGGCGGCAATCCCGGTCATACGGCTGATGCCGGTCCGCGGCAGCTGTGCTGAGCGCCATCGAAGGAGACACCCATGGGCAAGCAGCAGGAACCGATTTTGAGCCGCGTCACGCTGTTTGGCCACCCGCTGCATCCGATGCTGGTCCACTTTCCCGTCGCCGCGCTGGTAGGCCTTGGAGGCAGCGATCTGGCCTATATCTGGACCGGCGATCCGTTCTGGGCGCGCGCCGGTCTGTGGCTGGCAGGGGTGGGCGCGGCCGGGGGCTGGGCCGCATCGTCGCTCGGTGTGGCCGATCTGATACTGGTGCGCCGCATCCGTCGCCTGATCACCGGCTGGTGCCACGCGATACTGGCCGTCATGATGCTGTCGCTGGCAAGCATGAACTGGCTGTTGCGATTCGATGACGCGGAGCGGCATGTGCTTCCCTGGGGTTTTTCCCTGACGCTGTTCACGGCGCTGCTGATTGCACTCACTGCTGCCCTGGGCGGTCGCCTGGTGTACGAGCACGCTGTGGGGGTCGATATCTGACCCCAACCACAGCGTTAGTAGCCCACCACGCCGCAGGGTTCATCGCGAGCATCCATTTGGCGCCAGGTACCGGTCAGATCGGGCGCGCCAGCACCAGCCACAGGATGAGGAGGATGAACAACGGGGCAGTGGCTGCGACGGCAAATGTCACTGCTGGCCGGGCCCGGGCCGGCTCCTGCTCGCTGCGAAGCACTAGCCAGCCGCAAGCGGCATGACAGAAAACCAGCCCGCAAACCGCGAACAGCTTGGCGAACATCCAGGCGGCGATGTTGCGATCCAGCAGGAACAGCAGGGTGCCGGAAATAATGGCGACCAGAGCGGCGGGTGTCGCGGCCAGTGTAAACAGGTAGCGGCCGAAAGCCTCGTTCTTCAGTTCGTGGGCGAGGTGGGTGCGGGGGTGCACATTGGAAGCCACTACTGCGGGCAGATAGAGCAGCAGCCCGCCCCAGCTGGCGATCGCCATGATGTGAAGCACCTTGAGCCAGATCATTCGTCTCATCCCATGCACTGAGCTATGGGACCGTCAGCAGTGCGTCAGGTGCAATTGTCGGCGTCAATTCACATGAGCAATATTTGGCAGATGTCGAGGTCCATAGCTGACGGTAGAATCGATGCCGTTGCTGAGCGTTAATGAGGTATTTATGCGTTATTGTGCTGTCGCGCTGGCTGCATTACTGCTTTCACCTTCCGGCTGGGCGGAACAAGCTCCACAGGAGCGGCCGGTTTATGGCTGGGTCGAGAAGATTAAAATCATGCCGCTGGGCGCCATCGTGGCGGCCAAGCTTGATTCCGGTGCACTCACATCATCGATGCATGCCACCGATATCGAATATTTCGAGCGTGACGGTGAGGAGTGGGTCCGGTTTCGGATTGAAGTCGAAGACAAGCAGAGCAAAGAGCCCGTCAGCGAAGTTTTTGAACGGCAACTGGTGCGTGACCAGACCGTCCGCGGAGCCGGCGGCAGCGACGAGCGTCCGGTAGTGATGCTGGAAATCTGTGCAGGGAATGAGGTGTATCGCGAGCAGTTCGCCCTGCGCGATCGCGAGCAGATGAATTATCCGGCGCTGCTGGGACGCCGTACTATTCAGCATCTCGGGCTGCTGGATGTCACCGCCACCTTCCTGGTAGAACCAGCCTGTGAGAGCGATGCCCGGGCACCTGCCCGCCGGCCGCGGCAGGGTGATATTGGCAACGCCTGAGCATCCCATTGATCGGAGACAACCACATGCCTGAGTGGCTCGACTGGCTGCAGTGGCCGGCAATGGTCGTTACGGTACTGGCTGCGTGGCTGGTCGGTTCTACCCGCAGCCGCAAGCGCGTGGTCGGTTTCTGGCTGTTCCTCTCCAGTAATGTGCTGTGGATCGCCTGGGGCCTCTATGCTGAAGCATGGGCTCTGATCATCGTGCAGCTGTTTCTGGCAGGCATGAATTTCTATGGGTTGTTCCGTAACGATCCGGCCATGCGTGAAAAGGTGGAGCAGGCCGGCAGTTCGCTGACCTCGGAAAGTTAACGGGCACGGAACAGCAGCACACCGAAAAAGTGGCCGTGGTCATGCCAGCTGCAGTCCAGTTCCCACCCGGCCTGCTCCGCCAGAGCCGCGAAGCTGCGGTCACTGTATTTGTAAGAATTCTCTGTATGGATACGTTCGCCATCTCGCAGCGTAATGTTGATGCTGCCGACACGCACATGCTGGTCGCACAAACTTTCGAGATGCATTTCCACGCGATGTTTTGGCTCGTTGAAGAACGCGACATGCCGGAACGCGTTGAGATCGAAGTTGGCAGCGGCGACCCGGTTGAGGTGGCGCAGGATATTCAGATTGAACTCAGCGGTGATGCCACGCTCATCATTGTAGGCGTCGTGGAGAATGCCAGGATCCTTGATCAGGTCGACGCCAATCAGCAGGTGTCCGTCGGTGCCGGCAAATTCCCGCCATCGGCTCAGCAGTGCCACCGCCGCTGCCGGTTCGAAATTACCGATTGATGAGCCCGGATAAAAGATCACACGGCGGCCGGCCGGAATGAAATCGGGCAGTTGTTCCATGGTGCAGATGTCGGTCACCAGCGCCTGAATGTCGAGCCAGGGAAACCGATGACTGATGCGACAGGCCGCATCGCGGACGTGAATCGCCGCAATATCGATCGGAACGTATACCCGCGGCTGGAGGGTTGGCAGCAGCTGCTCCGCCTTGGCGCTGGTGCCGCTGCCGGGTTCGATCAGAATCGCATTGGCACCAAGGCGGGCACTGATGGCGGCGCCATAGCGCCGCAGAATCTCCGTTTCGGCGCGGGTGGCGTAATACTCCAGTTGTTCCGTAATCTGGTCGAACAGCAGTGAGCCGCGCTCATCGTAAAAATATTTCGGATGAATGCGTCGCGGTGTTGCCAGCAGTCCCTGTTCGATTTCGCGTTGCATATCACTGGAGGGCGTGGTCAGCCGGTAAAGCTGGACGCGGGTACGGGGCAGAGGGGAAAGCGCTTGCATCAAGACTCCTCGCTGACGCTACAGCGAACGGGCAAGGCGCACACCGCTGAATTGCCAGCGGTCGGCCGGGTAGAAAAAATTGCGGTACGTAGGGCGAATGTGATCGCGCTCGGTGGCGCAGGAACCGCCTCGCAGTACCATCTGATTGCACATAAACTTGCCGTTGTACTCATCGACCGCTTCGCTACCGGGCGTAAAACCGGCATAGGGCGCGTAAGCGCTGGCGGTCCATTCCCAGACGTCGCCAAACAGCTGATGCAGCGGGTCTGCTGCATTACAGGCGCCGCGCGGGTGAATGATGCCGTCGTTGACGAAGTGGCCTTCGATGGTCCGTTCGCGGGCGGCCAGCTCCCATTCGAACTCGGTCGGCAGTCGCGCTCCCGTCCAGCGTGCATAGGCATCCGCTTCATAGAAGCTGATATGACAGACTGGCGCCAGCGGATCGGGTTCGACCAGACCATGCAGGGTGTACAGGAGCCAGTTGTCGCCGTCAGAGCGCCAGTAGAGTGGGGCGGTCCAGCCATTGCTCTGAACCGCGGCCCAGCCGTCGGACAGCCAGAGCTCGGGCCGCTGATAACCGCCGTCGGCGATGAATGCAATGAACTCACCCTGCGTGACGGGCCGGTTGGCCAGCGCGAACGGGGGGATGAACTGCTGATGACGTGGCAGTTCGTTATCAAAGCAGAAGCCTTCTCCGTCGTAGCCCAGCGTCTGCAGACCACCTTCGAAGGACTGCCACTGCAGGGTTACCTTGCTGCTGGTCAGCGGGATATCGAGCGGCAGATAGATCGGGCTCAGCGGATTCTGTGACAGGTTGTATTTGATATCGGTAAAGAACAGCTCCTGATGCTGCTGCTCGTGATGCAAACCCAGTTCTGTGCGCTGGCGGATCAGGTCCCGATCCTTGTGTGACTCCTGCGCCAGCAGCTCCAGCAGACACTCGTCGACCACTTCCCGGTAGCGGTAAATTTCAGCGACTGTCGGGCGCGACAACAAGCCTCGCCGGGTGCGTCCGAGCTGTGGGCCGACGCGGTTGTAATACGAATTGAACAGGTATTCATACTCGGCCGCGAAGGGCTGATAACGTGGGGCAAACGGCTTCAGTACGAATGTTTCGAAGAACCAGGTCGTGTGCGCCAGATGCCACTTGGTCGGACTGGCTTCCGCCATCGCCTGCAGCATGTAGTCTTCGATCGCCAGCGGTTCGCACAACGTTTCAGACTGCTTGCGGACCCGTCGAACGGCCGCGCTGAGTTGATCTTCCACCCCAATCTCCTTGGCACGAAGCATCAGCTCCGGCATCTGTCCGGGCTTAGAGGCGGCAGAACGGGCTGAGTTCGCCACTCAGTGCAACGCAACGATCAGAAGTGCGTGTGTGGATCACGCCGCCGGGACGTGGCCCCGGCTGCCAGCCGTCTCCCGTGGGCGGGCACTGCTCGCTGCGCAGTTCGGCCCTGTGCAGCTGCTCGCTCCACCAGGCGGCCGCCAGCCAGTGTGCGGAGCCCGTGGCTGCATCCTCAGGGTTGCCATACTGTGGAGCGAAATATCGCAGCCGATAGTCACAACGCAGCTGCTCGGCCCCGGTCGCCCGCTGAGTGAGCAGCAGGGCGCGCCGGTCGTACCGCGCAATGGCTGTCAGGTCGACCCTGATGCTATCCAGCGGCACACCGGGCGGCAGCACGATTAGCCGATAGCCGTCCTCTGGACCGCTGGTAATAACGGCAACGTGCTCGGGCTGGGGGGAGAACCACGCGGCTTCGCCTGAATCCGCAACGGATTGCCAGGCAGGCCGTTCCGTCTGCAGCCAGACTGTGCTTCCGCCCGGATCAGGCGGAAGCACCTGAAAACAGTACGTGCCGCTGACCAGCTCGAGTGGGCGCTGGGAGATACCGAATGCGAGCTGGGCTACGGCCAGCAGTCCGTGACCGCAGATCTGGATCGGCTGCCCCGCCTGTTCGCAGGTCACTGCTATCCGGTGCCGGCCAGCATCGTCCCGCAGCCACGCCAGACAGAGTGCAAAGGGCCACTGGTGGCGCGCCCCGGGAACAGCCGCGTTCACTGCCGCAGCGCTGGCGGCCATAACGATCCGAACCGGATTGCCCAGCCGCTCCGGTGAGACAAACACACGGGTTTCGGTAATCAGGGGCGAGCTGGGCAGGAAGGACACTGGCGCTTTCCACAGCGGGCGATAGTGTTTTAGAACGTGGTTGGCGCGTCGAGGTTCGTCTGCGAGACGCCAGCCGGACCGTAACCGATTAAACTGAGCGCACCCGGCGGTTCACGGCGAGCGGGCGGGCAAGGCGTGAGCGGATGAGGGGAACAGTGTGTTAAGACTGGTCATTGCCGGGCTCGCTCTCATGCTGGCAGCGTGCGGCAGTCAGCCGCCGCTATCGGTGCCTGCTCCGCAGGTGGCCAGTGAGCGTGATGCCCTGAAAGCCGCTCTGTTTCAGCAGCAGCGGGCCTGGCAGGGCGTGCCTTATCGGATGGGTGGGCTGTCGCGGCAGGGTATCGACTGTTCAGGCTTTGTCCACCTGACTTATCGCGATCTGTTTGGCATCGATCTGCCGCGACACACAGCGGTACAGGCAAACGTGGGGGAAACGGTGCCGCGGACGGCGCTGGAGACCGGTGATCTGGTGTTCTTCCGGACAGGATCGACCCGTCATGTCGGAATTTATGTTGATCAGGGCATGTTTCTGCATGCGTCCACCAGCAGTGGCGTCATGCTGTCGTCGCTGAGCGATGCCTACTGGGCGCGCCGCTTCTGGCGGGCGGTCCGCGTTCCGGGACTGGCCCGGCAGCGCTGAGAACTGGCGCCAGCGGGCTGACCAGTCAGCCGGTCAGCGCTTCGACCTGTGCGATTAGCTGCTGCAGCGTGGCGCGGTCGGTGGCGCGCACCGTAGCATGGCCTACCTTGCGGCCAGGTTTGGGCGCTTTGTCGTAAAAATGCGGGTGGCAGCCGGGAATAGCAGCCAGCGCGGCCAGGTCCGGCAGGTCACCGATGAAATTGATCATGGCGGTGACGCCGACCAGAGCGGTGCTGCCGAGGGGGAGGCCGGCCACGGCGCGCAGGTGGTTCTCGAACTGGCTGCACTCGGCGCCTTCGATGGTCCAGTGGCCGGAGTTGTGGACGCGCGGGGCGATCTCGTTGGCCATCAGCCCACCGTCGACCTCGAAAAACTCAAAGGCCAGCACGCCCACATAGTCCAGCCGCTCCAGCACGCGGCTCGCGTACTGTTCGGCCAGCGATTGCAGCGGATGCGCCTCGCTGACCACGGAAAGCCGCAGAATGCCCTCGCGATGGGTGTTATCCACCAGCGGATAGAAGCGGCATTCACCATCGCGCCCGCGTACCGCCAGCAGGGAAACCTCGCCCTGAAATGGCACAAACGCTTCGAGCAGACAGGGGACGCTGCCGAGCTCGGCAAAGGTGCCGGTCACCTCAGCAGCGGTCCGCAGTACCTTCTGGCCCTTGCCGTCGTAGCCAAGTTGCCGGGTTTTCAGTACCGCCGGCAGACCGAGACGGGTCACCGCGGCCTCCAGCTCTTCCTGCGAATCGATGGTGGCATGGGCTGGCGTCGGTACTTGCAGCTCGGTGAAAAGGCTCTTTTCCAGCCAGCGATCGCGGGCGGTGTGCAGCGCACCGGCAGGTGGATAAACCGGCGCGAACTGGCTCAGAAAAGCGATGCTCTCCGCCGGAGCGTTTTCGAATTCGAACGTGAGCACGTCGGCAGCTTCGCCCAGCAGGCGCAGGTGATCGCGGTCGGCATAGTCGGCACGCAAATGCTCGCCGAGGGCGCTGGCGCAGGCGTCCGGCGCCGGGTCGAGAAACACGAATCGCATGCCGAGCGGATGGCCGGCCAGCGCCAGCATCCGGCCCAGCTGGCCACCGCCAACGATGCCGATTTTCATGGAGCTACTCCTGGATGCTCAGCGCGCGGCGCCTCTACTGGGCGGCGGGCACGCGCGGGTCTGGGTCGTTCAATACGGTACGCGTCTGCTGTTCGCGATAACGGTCCAGCGCGGCACTGTATTCGGGATACTTGCCACCGAGAATACTGGCAGCCAGCAGTGCGGCGTTAATGGCGCCGGCGCGGCCGATGGCCAGCGTGGCGACCGGTACGCCGGCCGGCATCTGTACGATGGAGAGCAGCGAATCGACGCCACTCAGCATGGAAGACTGCACGGGCACGCCCAGCACCGGCAGTGATGTCTTGGCAGCGCACATACCGGGCAGGTGGGCAGCGCCGCCAGCGCCGGCGATGATCACCTCGATACCGCGGCCGGCTGCCTGTTCGGCATATTCGAACAGCAAATCGGGGGTACGGTGCGCCGATACCACCCGGACTTCGTGCGGGATACCGAGCGTCTCCAGCGTTTCTACCGTATGGCAGAGGGTGCCCCAGTCGGAGCGGGAGCCCATGATGACGCCAACGCGTGGATCCATCGCCGTGCCTCGTCAGATTCAAGAAAAGTCCCGTAAACGGGGTGTGCTGCCTGCAGCAGGGCGGGGATTATACCTGTCGGGCGCTGGACGGTGCGACTTGTTGTGCGCAGGCAGCCCGGACGCGCCACGGCCGGCTTTATCTCGCCGTCACGCTGGCGTAGAGTGCGCGCCCTGATGTGCTGACGGTGGAGGAGAAGAAGCTGATGGCTCCGGAAACGTCCTGGCGCTGCGTGCAGGCAGATTACGCAGACCCGGTCCAGGCAGCGGCCATACTGGCGCTGCTGGACGAGTATGCTGCTGAACCGGCCGGAGGCGGCACGCCACTGCCGGCCGAGACGCGTGCGGCCCTGATTCCGGCCCTGCAGCGGTGTCCCTCGGCGATGAGCTTCCTGACCTATGCGGGCGATCAGGCGATAGGCCTGATCAACGGCTTCGAGACCCTCTCCACGTTTGCGGCGAAGCCGGTGTTCAATCTGCATGACGTGGTGGTTACCGAGGCGTGGCGCCGGCGTGGGGTGGGGCGGTTCATGCTGGAGCAGCTCGCCGCCCAGCTCAGCGCCCGCGGTTTCTGCAAGCTCACTCTCGAGGTGCTGGAGGGCAACCGCGCAGCCCAGCATCTCTATCGTGACCTCGGATTTACTGCCTACAGTCTGCTGCCGGAATTCGGCTGCGCCCAGTTCTGGGAAAAGCGGCTGTCTGGCTGAGGCGCTAGCGACGCTGGTTGGCTTCCCGGGCGCGCTCTATCAGGCGCCGCAGCTGCTGCACATCCTGCGCGCGCTGGTCACCGCGGCTGCCGCTCTGGAACAGCTCGGTGCGGTCAATGGTCCAGCCGGGCGGCAGGCTCCGACGGGCGCGGGCCACGGCCACGCGAGAGGCCAGCTGACGTTGTGACATGAGGGAAACCTCCTTTCAGGGCGAACTTTCGGTGCGCGAAAGGGCCAGGGCGCGCGGTGTTTCACACGGCACTGCGTCCGCTGCAGCAGCGTCTCGTGAAGGGGGCTGGTCCTGCCGGGTCAGTGCCGGTAGGTAATAGTGACGGCCCCAAACTCGTCGGGTTCCCGCTGGTCATCGAATTCGCGGCTGCGAATGATGTTGGTCAGGGTGATCCGCCAGTTGCTCCAGCCCAGCACCACGCCGCCCTGCAGGTCTCCGACCCACTCCTTGCGGTCTACGCTGTGACTGTCGCCGTCGTCGTTGCCGTCGAGGAAAATGTTGTGGTCGACGTAGCGGCCATGGGCCCCCACGAACAGGTACCAGTAGAAGCCCTGGCCCTGCTTGAAGTGGTGGCTGCCCGAAGCCGTTGGCCGGATCAGTGGTGGACCGTAGTCGGCACTGAGCCCCGAGCCGAACCGGAACGTGGCGCCGACTCCTGCAAAGCGCTGCGAGGTACCCACGCTGGTAATCACCTGCGGCACGAGGTCGATATGGTCGCCCGCCAGCGGCAGCAGCCACTGCCGCTGATACTGGATATCGAATGTCACTTCGTCGTCGAGCTGATTGTCCCAGCCGGCGGGCATTTCCGAATCGGTGATCCGGTGGACCTCACGCTGGACGTCCTCGGCATAAGAATCGGGACCGACGATGCCGAGGATCAGCTCCAGCTTGTCGACATGCCGTACCCGACCGAGGTGTTCATTGAGCACCCCAAAGCTGGTGAACAGCCAGCCGGCGTAGGGGCGGTCCTCTTCGATCAGATCGCGACGGGAGATGTCGCTCGGCGTATACATCTGCTGGCCAAGCGACCAGACGAAGCGCCCGCGGTCACCCAGCTGATAAAACGGCAGCCTGCTGAGCGGCCGCGGCAGGGTATCACTGACGTAGGTGAATTCGGTGCCATGGGTATAGTGCTTGTCGCTGCCCTTGCCGAACAGATCGTTTTCCAGTCCTACTGTGAAGGTGCCAGGACTGTCTCGGGGGGTATCTGCGAGCACCGCGCCGCTGGCACACATCAATGACAATACGGTAATCGCCAGACGCCGCACGGACCACTCCTTACAGTACGTAATGCCGGGTGAGAGTCAGCGCCGGCGGCGGAGTTCCGATCGCGCCGCCGGCGCGGCACCTATTCTTCGCCGGGCTCTGCGGGCACTTCGAGGGGGGTAACGAGAACCTTGTCGATGCGACGCCCGTCCATGTCGACCACTTCGAAGTTCAGGCCGTGCCACTCGAAACTGTCGCCCGAGGTGGGAATGGTGCCGAGGACCGAGAGTACCAGCCCGGCCAGCGTGTGGTAGTCGCCCCGCTCCGGGAGGCGTTGCAGCTCGAGGCAGGACCACACCTCTTCCAGCGGCAGGGCGCCGTCGAACAGCCAGCTGCCGTCGGGCCGCTGCACCGCATCGGGGTCGTCATGATCATCATGGCCGTTCAGCCCGCCGGTCAGTGCTGCAAGAATATCGGCCGATGTGACCATGCCCAGCACATGGCCGTACTCGTCGACCACCAGCGCCAGCGGCGCACCGTTATGACGCAGCTGTTCCAGCGCCGCCACCGCCGAGATACCCTCGAATACCACCAGCGGCTTCTGAACAGCAGCACGGATATCCAGTGGCTGCTCGCTGAGCAGCTGCGCAAGCAGGTCGCGCGCTGACACCGTTCCTACCACATTATCGGAATCGCCCTGAGCGACCGGAAAGTGGCTGAAGGTAGAGGAGGAGACCAGCGCCAGCAGCTCATCGCGGCTGGCCTCGGTGTCGATAGTGGCCATTTCGGTACGGGGCGTCATGATCGCCTGGACACGCAGGTCGGCGAAGGTCATCACCCGGGCCAGCATATCGCGCTCCTGGGCCAGTACCACGCCCGCCTCCGCGGCCTCGGCGATGACCGTCTTGACCTCTTCCTCGGTAACCACCTGCCGGGGCACGCGCTCGGCCCGGAGCAGCCGCAGCACCAGGTTGGACGAGTGTTCGAGCAGCCAGACCGCCGGGGAGGTGAATTTGGCCACTCCCACCATCGGCAGCGCGACCCAGCGGGCGATGGTCTCGGCATGAACCAGTGCCAGCTGCTTGGGTACCAGTTCGCCGATGATGACGGAGAGATAGGTGATGCCGATAACCACCACCCCGAACGCAACCGTGCCCGCCCGCTGCCCGGGCAGCCCGAGCTCGGTCAGCACTGTTGCCAGCGGCTCCGACAGGGTGGCGCCGCCGTAGGCACCGGCGCCAATGCCGATCAGGGTGATGCCGATCTGCACGCTGGAGAGGAACCGGCCCGGCTCGCTTGCCAGTTTCAACGCTTCGCGCGCGCCGCGGCTGCCTTCGTTGGCCATCGTCAGCAGACGCGTGCGGCGCGCCGATACGACGGCCAGCTCTGACATCGCAAAAAAGCCGTTGAGCAGGATCAGCCCCACGATAATGCCAATCTCTAACCACGGCATGGCAAATGCTCGGGCAAATCAGCGGTGGGGGCGTGGGTGGCGCGGGCGTGCCGGCGGCCACAGAAGGTCAGGGTGGCGTCGCGTCCTGCGCCACTACAAGGAGGTTCGGATGGTGACTCGGGAGGCATGCCGCTCAAACTGGTTACAAAGACCGCGGCAGTGTAGGAAGCGCCCATCGCAGGTGTCAACCGTCGACGTGGCCAGCGGAGCGATCGGGTTTATAATGCCGCCTTTTCGTCCTGGCCTCCGGCCCTCGATCAAGGAAACAGCATGGTAATCAAACCTCGTGTACGCGGCTTTATGTGCGTCACCACTCATCCGGTCGGCTGTGAAGCCAACGTCAGGGAGCAGATCGATTTCGTTCGTCGGCAGGGCAACATCGCCAACGGCCCGAAAAAGGTACTGGTGATCGGTGCATCCACGGGTTACGGACTGGCATCGCGCATTACGGCTGCCTTTGGCGCCGGCGCCGCGACGCTCGGCGTCTTCTTCGAGCGCGAGGGCACCGAAGGCAAGCCTGGTACCGCTGGTTGGTACAACTCGGCCGCATTCCACAAGTTCGCCGAGGCCGAAGGACTCTACGCCAGGAGCATCAACGGCGATGCCTTCTCCAGCGAGATCAAACAGAAGACCATCGAGACCATTAAGGCCGATCTCGGCCAGGTGGACCTGGTGGTCTACAGCCTCGCGGCGCCGCGGCGCCTGCACCCGGTCACGGGCGTGGTGCACAATAGCACCCTCAAACCGATCGGCAAGGAAGTCACGCAGCGCGGCATCGACACCGATAAAGAGATAATCAAGGAAGTGACGCTGGCACCGGCCACCCAGGAGGAGATCGACAACACTGTGGCGGTGATGGGCGGCGAAGACTGGCAGATGTGGATCGAAGCGCTGGATGAGGCCGGTGTGCTCGCGCCGGGCGCCAAAACCACCGCGTTTACCTACCTCGGTGAGAAGATCACCTGGGATATCTACTGGCACGGTACCATCGGGGCGGCCAAGAAGGACCTCGACAAGCGGGTACTCGACATTCGCAAGCGGCTGGCAGAGAAGGGCGGCGACGCGCGCGTTTCGGTGCTGAAAGCGGTCGTTACCCAGGCCAGCTCCGCCATTCCGATCATGCCGCTCTACCTCTCGCTGCTGTTCAGGGTAATGAAAGCCGAGGGCACCCACGAGGGCTGCATCGAGCAGATCGATCAGCTGTTCCGCGACAGCCTCTATGGCAGCCAGCCGGTGATGGATGACGAAGGGCGGTTGCGTGCCGACACCAGGGAGCTGCAGCCGCACGTGCAGCAGGCGGTAATGGAGCTGTGGGATCAGGTGACTTCAGAGAACATTCATGAGCTCACCGATTTCCGCGGGTACAAACATGAGTTCCTCAAACTGTTCGGCTTCGAGGTTGACGGTGTTGACTATGAAGCGGACGTCGACCCGGTGGTACCGATCCGCAATCTGGTGGTCTGATGACAGCGTGTGACCGGTGGCTCGACGCGGCAGGTTCGCTGGCGGCAGGCATCGAAATCGGGACGCCGGTCACGCTGTCACAGCGAGTGCGCCGGCTGACGGCGCCCAACGCCAGCTACATGACTGGTCCGGGTACCAACACTTATCTGATCGGTCACGAGCGGGTAGCGGTGCTCGATCCCGGTACGGCCGATTCGCGCCACCTAGAGACCATTCTGGCTGTCACCGGCGGCCGGATCGGCTGGATCATCGTCACGCATACCCACCCTGACCACTCGCCGGGCGCTGCCGAGCTGGCGCAGGCAACCGGGGCACCGGTGCTGGGCAACCGCTCGCTGCGCGGTGTGCATCAGGATCCTACCTTTGCCCCCGCAGGCGGCTTCAGCCATGGCCAGAAGCTGGCCACGGAGGAGTTCACCCTGCAGGCGCTGCTGACGCCAGGCCACGCCGACAATCATGTCTGCTTCCTGCTGGAGGAAGAGGGGATGCTGTTCAGCGGTGATCACATCATGCAGGGCAGCTCGGTCGTCATCTTTCCCCCGAGCGGCGACATGCGCGCTTACCTGGCGTCATTGCAGATGCTGAAAGACTACCCCCTGCAATCGATTGCACCGGGCCATGGCACAGTGATTCGCGAGCCGTTCGCCGAGATCGACAAGCTGGTGAAACACCGGTTGCAACGTGAGCGGCGGCTGCTGGAACAGCTTGCCCGTCGCCAGCCCGCCAGTGTGCAAACGCTTGCCAGAAAGGTTTATACGCAGCTCGACCCGCGGCTCACTCGCATGGCGGAAGCAACTCTGCTGGCACATCTGCTGAAGTTGCAGGAAGAGGGTGTGGCGGTGGAGAGCGCTGGAGAGTGGTCGCTGGCCGCCGGCGACGATTAGGCAAAGGCGCCGGTGGTGACGGCGCCCGGGTGCTCAGTCGACCAGGCTGTCGACAACATACTGCGGCAGCGCGAAGCTGGCGACATGCATTTCGGGGTTGTAATAACGCGTTTTCAGCCCGCCGGCGCGGAAGCGCTCCGCGATCACCTCTACCGGCAGCTGGCGCAGTGCCTTGTCGTCACTGGCCCAGGCCAGCGTCATGATGCCGCCCACGTAAGTGGGAACGGCCGCGGCAAAGAACCAGCGATCCTGAAAGTGGCCGGCCAGTCGCTTGTAGGTATTGGTGACTTCATCCGCCTGCAGGAACGGCAGACCGTTCTGCGCCGCGAAGATGCCGCCTTCCTTCAGGCAGCGCTTGACGCCGCTGTAAAACCGCTCGGTGAACAGCACTTCCGCCGGACCCGCCGGGTCAGTCGAGTCAGACAGCACTACATCGAAACGCCGGTCGGTGGAGCCCACATACTCGACGCCATCCCCGACGATGATTTCGGCGCGAGGCGAATCGAAGGCGCCCTGGCTGTGGTTCGGGAAATAGTGCGTGCAGAGATCGATCACCGAACGATCGATCTCGACCATCACCACCCGTTCCACGCCGGGGTGCTTCAGAACTTCCCGCAGCATGCCGCCATCACCGCCGCCGACGATCAGCACATCCCTGGCCTGGCCATGGGCAAACAGCGGTACGTGCGCGAGCATCTCGTGATAGATGAATTCATCACGCTCGGTGGTCTGGATAGCGCCATCGAGAGCCATCACGCGACCGAAGCTCGGCGTGTCGAAAATCACCAGATGCTGATGTTCCGTACGGTGCTCGAACAGCACCTCACGCACTTCGAAAGTCTGGGCGTAACCAGAGTGCAGGGTTTCGCTGAACTTGAACTGCTGGATCACTAGCGCTCCTCCGCGGTAAGTGCCGGCCGCAGGGCCAGGGGGGCGGACTTTATACCCTGTTTTTACGAAAGTTCAATCCAGCAGTGTCCGCCACGGGTCAGAGCTGCAGTCGCTGCTGAACCGGCTGCTTGCGGCCACCGATAAGCGGCAGGCTCTCGACCCGGTTGCGCCCGCGACTTTTGGCTTCGTAGAGGGCTGCGTCTGCAGCTGCGAGCAGGTGATCAGAGGGCTGCTCGGGCGTCGGAATCGTGGTGCTGACCCCGATACTGACGGTGAAGCGTGCCTGTACGCCGGGGATCGCCAGATTCGCGATGGATTCGCGCAGGCCTTCACCCAGTGCCAGTGCACGGCTCAGTCCGGCTTCGGGCAGCAGCACCACGAACTCTTCGCCCCCATAGCGTCCGACCAGCTCGCCGGCCCGGCGGAACTGACGGCGCAGCTCCGTTGCCAGCGCCTGCAGACAGCGATCACCGGCGAGATGGCCCGCCGTGTCGTTGAGATCCTTGAAGTGGTCAGCGTCGATCATCAGCAGCGACAGCAGCGCCCCCTGACGGGCGCAGCGGCGCCACTCCTGTTCCAGTTGCTGTTCGAAATGCATGCGGTTGGCGACCTGAGTCAGCCCATCGGTGATAGAAAGCTGCTTCAGCGTCAGGTTGGCCTGCCGCAGCGCCGCCTGGGCCTGTTCCAGCCGGTCATTCTTCCGCTGCAGTTCGCGTGTCCGCACCTCGACTTCGTCTGCCAGGTGGGCAGACAGACGGGCAGCCTGGCGCTGGGCGCGCAGGAACTGGCGCGTGATGATACTGCAGTGGATGAGCGCAAAGCTCACCATGGTGGCCAGCGCGAATGGCGACCCACGGCCGCTCTCCAGAAACATCGGCATATCGATGGCGAGCCCAATCAGCAGCGGGGCGGCGGCAAGGGTGGTCGCCAGCCCGTAGCGCTGGTGACTGGTCACCGCTCGTACGGCCGGGTAGAGCGCCCACGCCCCGAATCCGATCCACCAGGTAAGCAATAACGGCGTTGCGGCCGGTCCGAGCAGTGCCAGGCCCGATACCAGCACTGTCAGCAGCAGTACGATGCTGCGGTGGCGCCGATCGAGATGACCGAACATATGCCAGTGCTTGATGGCAAGTCCCGCCAGCGACCACGTCAGGGCGGCGCCAGCCAGGCTTCCGAAATGGGGCCAGGCCAGCTGCCTGATCCCTGGCAGCAGAGAGATCACGGCTTTGTTGGCAAAGAGCAACGCTACACTGAGCAGGCCACAGGTGAGTGCCAGCCAGCCGGCTGCGACCTCATCGTGTCCGCTGCTGGCGATCAGCAGGCCCAGCAGCATGAGTGCGCCGAGCAGGGCAATCGCCGAACTGGCCAGCGCCAGGTCGACCGCACCGGGCGGTACCATGGCAGGCACGGCTCCCCAGCTGGGGACAGCGACCAGCACAAAAGCCGCTCCCCGCGAGCTCGTTCGAAGGATTCGCGTCAAGAGAGTCAACAGGGTTCCACTCCCTGATGTTCAAACGCCAGCTCCGGGCGACAGCCAGGTGAAACGGTCAGAAATATCCTGGAACAACAGCGCACGGACGGCGACCAGGCCAGCCTCAGAGTATCGCCATCACGGCTGAGCCTGGCCAATACCGATTCGCTATCAATAAATTGAGAGCGACCGGTGTGGGTAATAGATCACACTGCGCGCCAGGGCTCTACGTGGGCGCCGGTGGTGACCGGCGGCGAGCTACGCTGCAGCCATGTTGCCAGCAGCCGACAGGCATCAAAGGCGGTGAAGATGCCGGCGAGGTCGCCCTCCTGGAGCACCAGCGCTGCACTGAGCCGACTTGTGGCCATGGATTCCAGTACCCGGTCGAGCGGGTCGTCGACATCGACGAACCAGGGCGGTCCGGCGCAGAGATCGCCGACCACCAGGTCGGTTTCCGACAGTGGATGGCCGAGGATGCGGCCCCGCTCCAGATCACGCAATGAGAACACGCCGATCAGGTCACCGTCGGCGAATACCGGCAGATGACCGATGGTATGCATCTCCATCAGGGTCGCCGCTTCGGCGAGACTGGCGGAAGCCGTGATCGAATGCGGCAGCGGTGACATCACCTCGCCCATGGCTGGAATAGCGCGCATGGCTGGATCGCCTCAGCGGGATGTGCCCTGAGAGCCGGCGCCGGTCTGGTCATAAGGGCTGGCATCCATACCAGCGCTGCCATCGTCGTCCAGCGTCTCTTCTCGGACCTGATTGCCGGGGTTGGCTGTGCCGGCGTCGGTCGCTCGCTCACCGGTAATGGGTGGCATATCGTCCCGGTCGCCACAGCCTGTCAGGACCGCCAGCGCCAGTGCTGCGCTCAGCAGTAGTGAAAATGGCGTTCGCGTCATCGTCGAGGTTCCCGCAGAGAAGGAACCCCTTGGACCAGAGGAGTGGAGAAACCGTTCGCCCGGGCAAAACACAGGCAGCAGGTGTGACGAATGGCGTGAAGAATATGGAGCGGGTGATGGGAA
>JAJUJZ010000156.1 GCA_029265075.1 Gammaproteobacteria bacterium
CGAGCCGGCCTTCGCTGAGGTGCTGGCCGTTACGCCGGTCACTGAAACTGTCAGAACACCGCGCGAGGTCTGTCGCGATGTCACCGTCACCCACCGGCAGCCGGTAAAGGATCCGCATCAGGTCACCGGCACAGTCATCGGTGCCGTGGTAGGCGGCGTACTTGGCAACCAGGTGGGCGGTGGCAGCGGCAAGAAGGTCGCGACCGTTGCAGGCGCTGCAGCAGGCGGGTATGCCGGCAACAAGGTGCAGGAGAACATGCAGGCCCGCAACACGTACACCACGACCGAGCGCCGTTGCGAAACAGTCACCGATACCAGTGAACACATTATCGGGTATGACGTTTCTTATCAGTTGGACGGACAGACCGGCACAGTGCGCATGTCCGATGACCCGGGTCAGCGCATCCCGGTGAGGAATGGCCGCCTGGTCCTGGATGCAGCTGTTTCTGTGGCCGGCAAAAGCTAGCCGGTCCTCGGCCGGGGCGGCTGAGCTGTCTCAGCCACCCCGGTTCACACCAGCAAAACGATCGTGATCACTACGCAGAGGATAAACGCGACCAGCCAGATCATCGGCCACACCCGGCCACCTTCTTTCTTCACCGAAATGGATTCGATGAAGTCGGTGCCCTGATAGGCGGGGCCGTAATTCGGGTCGTGCTCCCGTTTCAGACTCTGATTGAGCGGTGCATCGCCTGACTGGGCAGCGGGCGACTTCGCCGGTTCTTCCTGCATGATGCACCTCCTGCTGTCGAATGGATCACCTCTCGCCGCTAGAATCCGGGATCGATCAGCACTCCTTCCACCCGGGCCTCACTGGCCAGCGTCGCCACGAAGTGGGCCGCGCTCACCGACCAGGCGCGCGCTTCCAGCATGTCGGCAATTCTGGACTGCACCAGTTCAAACGGCAGCGTGCGGCCCTCCAGACGACGAGCCAGCCGGAGCAGGTGCCAGCCATGCGGCGAGCGCACAGGTTCCCGGCTGGCGGTACCAGGTGTCAGCGCTTCCAGTGCTGCCTGCACCGGCGCCAGCAGCTCCCCGCGCCGCACCTGCCCGAGCGAGCCCCCCTGCTGAGCAGTAGGACAGCGCGAGAACTCTGTCGCCGCGGCCGCGAAAGCCTGGGCGTCATCGCCCACTTCCGCCGCGATGAGGCAGGCACGCTGCCGGGCGGCTTCCCAGCCGGCAGCACTCGCTTCCTCTGGCTCGATCAGAATATGGGAAGCCTCAAACAGTTCGGGTGTGCGGAAGCGCTCGGTGCGGGCTTCGTAGTAACGCCGGCACTCTTCCTCGGAGGCCACCGCGGGCTCGAGCGCGGCTTCAAGCAGCCCCCGGATCAGTGCATCCTCATCCGTCTCATGCCGCCCCAGCTCGTCAACCTCCGGCTCGGGCCACATGCCGCGGCGCGCAGCCTCCTGCAGCAGCAGCTCGCGCACCGCCAGCGCACGCGCTGCTGCCATCCACGCGTCGTCGGGCGTGGCGCCGGGATGATGCTGCAGCTCCTCTGCAATGGCTGCTGGTGCAATCGCGACCCCATTGACTCGCACTTCACCATAGCTGGAGGGAGCAATCTGCGGCTGCCCGCCGCCACACCCCCCGCTGAGGCAAGCCGACGGCAGCGCCGGCGTAACGAAGCTCTGCTCGCCGGCCGGCGCAGCCGCGTCGACGTACCCAGCGCTGTCGAGCTGTACCACATCGATCAGCTGCGTGCCGGCGGCGCGGGGGTCGCTGATCTGCACACCGAACTGATTCATGACTGCTCTCCACTGTCCGCCTGCTGCCGCAGCACGGTCGGACCGCCATAGCTGGGTGCGATACCCGCCGGTCCCCGGGTCGGGCTGAAGCGCGGCTGCCCGACCGGAATCCGGCTGCGGCTGACCTGATAACCGCGGCGGAACAGGAACCAGACCGGAGCACTCCAGATGTGCACCAGCCGCGTAAACGGCGTAATCAGGAACAGCGTCAGGCCCAGCACAATGTGCAGCTTGTAGACCAGATAGGAGTCGATGATCAGGTTGGCGGAGCTGGGGTCGAGGCGCAGCAGACCGCTGGCCCAGCCCATGAACAGCACCATCTCGCTGCCGTCCAGATGGTCGATGGTCCAGATGGTGGTGGCGAGTCCCAGGGCCAGCTGCAGCCACAGCAGCACCAGCACCAGAATATCGCCCTTCGACGAGCTGCGCCGGATGCGCGCATCAAACAGCCGCCGATGCAGCAGCAGACTGCAGCCAATGAAGGCGGCAAGCCCTGCCAGACCACCCACCACCAGCGCGCCGAGCTGTTTGAACTGATGCGTGATACCGAAGAAATCAAAGACACCAATCGGCGTCAGCAGCCCCACAAAGTGGCCCACCAGCAGAATCAGAATACCGAGATGAAACAGATTAGAGCCAAGGATCATCTGCCGGCGTCGCAGAAACTGGGACGACTGCGCGCGCCACGTATATTGCCCTTTGTCGAAGCGAAGGATGCTGCCCAGAATCAGCACCGTGATCGCCAGGTAGGGATACCAGCCGAACAGCAGATAATTGACGAGTTCACGCATGATGTTTCTCCCGGCGTGCGAGCGCGCAGCCTGGCCGGCTAGCTCTTGAGAATCGTGATGACAGACTCCTGCGCGGCCTTGATGCGCGCAACGACTGCTGCTGCCGTCCCCTGCGGTACCGGCGGCGCAAAGCTGACCGGCGCCTCCTCCCACAACTCATCGATGGTCTTTTCATCTTCATCCCGCATTGCGTCGTGCAGCGCCTCGACCGCTTCCCGATCCGGTCGCGCGTGCGGCAGTTCGAGCAGTGCATGGAATATCGCCGCGTACGGGGATCCGCTGTCTCGGAGCCGCTCCTCCAGCGCGGCAAAAACATGCGCCGGCTGGCTCAGCCAGTCGCGTACCCCGGCCGGCGGCTGGCATGACAGAAACTCGAGAAAGACCGGAATGAAATCGGGCAGCTCCTCGGTGGTCATCAGGAAGCCGTGATCGATGTACTCCTGTCCCAGGTCGATCATGGCCGGACCGCGTTCGCGGCTGTCTCCGTGCACATGCTCGAACAAGTGCAGCGAAAACTTGCGGGAGCGATCAAACAGATCGCAGTACGCTGCCTGCAGATCGAGCAGCCGCTCGCGCTCGATCTGCCCCAGCAGCACTTCCAGCCGCTGCAGTGTCTGCCGGCTCAGGGCAGCTTCATGCCGTAACGCGTCTCTTATTTCACCCACATGGATCTTCAGCTCGTGGGACGGATAGCAGAGCAGCACGGCGAGCGAACGCAGAGTCATCTTCATGTCGGAATATCCATATTGGGGTTGCGACGCGGCGTCCCCTTGGGGCCGCCAAACAGATTGGCGCGTACGCTGCGGCCTTCCGTTCCTTCCCGGAAGGCAAAGCCGGTGGCACCGCGCAGCTTGTAGACATCCTCGTCAAACTCGCGATGTGCGGTCGGAATGACATAACGATCCTCATAGGCCGCCAGCGCCATGATTCGATACATCTCCTCGATAACAGCGCTGGTGAGTCCCACCCGTTCGGCAATACTTTCGTCGATGCGACCTTCCACGTTTTTGGAGCGCATATAGGCACGCATCGCCAACATCCGCTCCAGCGCCGCCACTACCGGCGCCTCGTCACCGGCCGTCAGCAGGTTGGCCAGATAGCGCATCGGTATGCGCAGCGACCGCACATCGGGCATGCCATCCACCACCGACATCCGGCCAGCTTCGGCGGCGGACTGAATGGGTGACAGCGGCGGCACATACCACACCATGGGCAGCGTCCGGTACTCCGGATGCAGCGGGAACGCGACCTTCCATTCCTTTGCCATCTTGTAGATGGGGGAGCGGAGCGCCGCCTCGATCCACGCTTCAGGCACCCCGTCGCGGCGCGCCTGCTCCTGCACAGCCGGATCGCGCGGATCGAGCATGAGATCGAGCTGGGCAGGGTAGAGATCTTTCGGATCCTCGACCGAAGCAGCGGCTTCAATGCCATCGGCGTCGTACAGCACCACTCCGAGATACCGAATGCGACCGACGCAGGTTTCCGAGCAGACTGTCGGCTGTCCGGTCTCGACACGCGGATAGCAGAAAATGCATTTCTCTGACTTGCCGCTGGACCAGTTGTAATAGATCTTCTTGTACGGGCATCCCGAAACACACATC
>JAJUJZ010000058.1 GCA_029265075.1 Gammaproteobacteria bacterium
ACCCACGGAATCTTGGCATGCAGACCCGTCTCGACATCGGGGTTGACTACCTCACCGAACTGCAGCAGCACCGCGCGTTCGGTTTCGGAAACGATATAGAGGCTGTTGGAGGCCAGCAGAAGCAACAGTACCAGTGCGACGACCAGGCCAAACGATTTACCACCCATCTCAACGTCCCTCCCGCATGCGTGCAGGTGCCGTCCGCTGCAAACGGTCGATCTGCTGTTCGAGTGTCTCACCCGCCGGCGCGCCGTCGCTGGTCGTCGCACTGTCGCTGCGACGTTCCATCAGCTTGTCGAGCGGCAGGTAAAGCAGGTTGTTGCCGCCTTCCACATCGACGATCACTTTCGATGCCTTGCTCATGACATCCTGCAGCGCCTCGATATAGAGCCGCTCACGCGTCACCTCCGGCGCCTTCTGGTATTCGGTCAGCAGCTGAGTGAAGCGCGCTGCCTCACCCTGCGCCGCGGAGATGGACTGCTCGCGGTAGCCGTTGGCCTCCTCGATGATACGCTGGGCCTGCCCGCGCGCCTCCGGAATGATTGAGTTGGCATACGCCTCGGCCTGGTTCTTCAGCCGCTCGCGATCCTCCTTGGCCCGGGTCACATCATCGAACGCTTCCTGCACCTGCGCCGGGGCCTGCGCCGATTCGATGTTGACCTTGGAGACACGGATACCGGTTTCGTAGCGGTCAACATACTGCTGCAGACGCGCCTGGGTCTCGACTGCAATCTGCTCCCGCCCCTCGGTGATCGCCTGGTCCATGGTGGTGCTGCCGACGACGTGGCGCAGTGCACTTTCCATCGCCTGCTCGAGGCTCGCCTCCGGCGCACGTACCCGCAACAGGAAGCTCTGCGGATCATCCACCACGTACTGTACAGAAATGGCGATGTCGATGATGTTCTCGTCCTCGGTCAGCATCTGCGAGCGATGCCCGACCGAGCGCATTTTGGTGACGTTGACCTTCTGAACGTTATCGATCAGCGGCCAGTTCCAGTGCAGACCGGGCTGTACTGTCTCCAGATACTTACCGAAGCGCAACACCACCGCCCGCTCCTGCTGGTCGACCTGGTAGAAGCCCATCAGGAAATAAAGGACGGCGACCACCCCCAGCACCACCAGCAGCAGACGCGGATTGAAGCTGCCGCCATCGCTGCCACTGCCGCCGGCGCGCCCACCGCGCTTGCCGCCAAACATATTGTTCAGCTTGTCCTGCAGCTTCTTGAACGCCTCGTCCAGATCCGGCGGTCCCTGGTTATCGCCTCCCCAGGGATCCTTCTTGCCGCCACCGGGCTCATTCCAGGCCATAGTTGTCTCCGTCGAAAAATCGCAGCTCCGCTGCTGCCAGCTGAGCTAAGAGCGCCGCAGTCTAGCAATTTTGCTCTCTCAGCCCAACGTTACTGCCGGGAAAACCGAGGTTCAGTGAGCACTGATAAGAAGTTCGGGGTCGAGTGAGGCGCCGCGCGCCAGCCGGTTGAATTCACCTCTCGGCATGCGGACCGACAGCAGGACGTCGCCATCCTCCAGCTGCTTTTCGCCGGTCACGGCACCCGCCTCGTAGAGCCCGGCGCGCAGCCGCCCATGCGCCGGCGCGAGCCGGATATCGGTGGCCAGCAGATCTGGTACCAGCAATTCGCCCATTGCCTGTGCGAGCAGCTCCAGCCCCAACCCCTCCCGGGCCGACACCCAGACCCGCCGCGGACGCCCCTGCTCATCGCGATCGATACGCGGGGCCATCGCCAGCAGGTCGATCTTGTTGTAGATCTCGAGGCGCGGCAGTTCGCCGGCGCCAATCTCGTCCAGCACCTCCAGCACCTGCGCTGTCTGCTCCTCGCGCTCTTCGCTGGCGCAGTCGATCACGTGCAGCAGCAGATCAGACGCTGCCGCCTCCTCGAGCGTGGCGCGAAAGGATTCGACCAGTTTGTGGGGCAGATGACGAATGAAACCGACGGTGTCGGCGAGCACGATCGGGCCCGCTTCAGGCACCCGCAGACGCCGGGTGGTGGGGTCAAGCGTCGCAAACAGCTGATCCGCGGCAAACACCCTCGACCGGGTCAGCGCATTGAACAGTGTCGACTTCCCGGCGTTGGTGTAGCCCACCAGCGAGACGCTGGGCAGGTCCGCACGGCGGCGGGCGCGACGGCCCAGGGCGCGTTGCTGGCGCACCTTTTCCAGGCGACGGTTGATCGAGCGGATGCGCTCCCGCAGCAGCCGCCGGTCGGTTTCCAGCTGAGTTTCACCTGGCCCGCGCAGGCCGATCCCGCCCTTCTGGCGTTCGAGGTGAGTCCAGCCCCGCACCAGACGGGTGGACATGTGCTCCAGCTGGGCCAGTTCGACCTGCAGCTTGCCCTCGTGGGTGCGGGCGCGCTGGGCGAAGATATCGAGGATAAGGCCGGTGCGGTCGAGGACCCGACACTGCAGCTCACGCTCGAGGTTGCGTTCCTGGCTGGGCGAGAGCGAGTGATTGAACAGCACCAGCTCTGCCTCGTGCGCCAGGACCGCGGCACGGACTTCTTCGAGCTTGCCGGAGCCGATAAACAGCCGCGAATCGGGTGCGGTGCGGTGCCCGGTAACAAAGGCCACCGGGTCGCCGCCGGCTGACAACACCAGCTCTTCGAACTCTCGCGGGTCTTCCCGCTGTTCACTTCCGGCCAGTTCAATGTGAACCAGCACAGCGCGTTCCCCGGTCGCGGGGCGTTCAAACAGCAAGCGCGGAATTCCTCATCAGGATCGGAAGCCGATGCAGCTTATTCTGCGGCACCTTCTTCCTGGTCGTGCGGCAGCGGCAGACGCACCACGCGCGACGGCACGACAGTGGAGATTGCGTGCTTGTAGACCATCTGGCTGACGGTGTTCTTCAGCAGTACGACGAACTGGTCGAACGATTCAATCTGACCCTGCAGCTTGATGCCGTTAACCAGATAAATCGAAACCGGAATGCGCTCTTTGCGCAGTGTGTTCAGATAAGGGTCTTGTAGCGTATGCCCTTTTGACATGTTCTATCTCCTCGAAACCCCAACCTGGGGCAAAAAAATTAAAACTATCAGGGATACATCCAGCGCAACCGACCGGAAGCCGATTGAGACCATTCCGACTCGCTACAGTTCTGCGACGAGGTGCTGGTGCACGGGATGCCGAGTGGCCAGCGGCCAAGTATATCGCAATGCGCGGCCTTACATCAGGGCGTTGTCAAGATATTGCCGGGCTGCGGCGACCAGCGGCAGGCCGCGGGCGGCGGCGGGCTCCACAACCTGCTGCCGGGCGTCGGTCAGCAGCCACTGCACCGGTGTGCGCCACTGTCGCAGCCAGGTGAGCTGGCGCTTGGCGAGCTGGCGCGTGGCCTCGATGCCCCGGGTGACCATGGTGGCCTCGTCGATATCACCACTGAGCCAGCTCCATACCTGGCGATAGCCAACGGCGCGCATGGCCGGCAGGTCGGCATGCAGATCGGAGCGCTGGCGCAGCGTCCGCACCTCCTCAACGAACCCCGCCCGCAACATCGCCTCGAAGCGCTCGGCAATGCGCTGGTGGAGCACCGCGCGATCGCCCGGGGCCACCGCCAGCTCCACCAGCCGGTGCGACAGCTCGGCACCCGCGACGCCCTCGGCATGCAGCTCGCTGAGCGGCCGCCCGCTCAGCCGGTATACCTCCAGCGCGCGCTGAATCCGCTGCGAATGATTGGGATGGAGCCGGGCGGCGGTGACCGGATCGACAGCTGCCAGCTGCTCATGCATGGCCGGCCACCCCCTGACCGCAGCCTCCTCCAGAATCGCTGTCCGGACCGCCGGATCCGATGGCGGCAAATCGGCCAGACCGTCGCGCAGCGCCTTGAAATAGAGCATGGTGCCACCCGCCAGCAACGGAATACGGCCGCGGGCGGTGATCTCGGTCATCAGCGCCAGTGCATCGCGCCGGAACTCAGCGGCCGAATAGCTCTCGGCCGGGTCGCGGATGTCGATGAGGTGGTGGGGCACCGCGGCACGCTCTGCCGGGGTCGGCTTGGCGGTACCGATATCCATGCCGCGATACACCAGTGCCGAATCGACGCTGATGATCTCACAGGGATAGATCTCGCAGAGCGCCAGCGCCAGCGCTGTCTTGCCGGAGGCAGTCGGCCCCATCAGCGCAATCGCCGGCGGCTTGCTCGACCTACTCATCAGCGGCCGCGCAGGAACAGTTTGTCGAGATCGGCCAGCGCCAGCTGCACCCAGGTGGGCCGGCCGTGGTTGCACTGGCCACTGCGTTCGGTGGCCTCCATGTCGCGCAGCAGCGCGTTCATTTCCGGCAGCGTCAGGCGCCGGTTGGCGCGCACCGAGCCGTGACAGGCCATGGTACCGAGCAGCTCGTTGATCCGCTCCTGCACCCGCGCCGACGCGCCATCGGCCAGCAGGTCGGCGAGCACGTCACGCACCAGCTGTTCCACATCAGCGTCGCGCAGCAGCGCCGGAATTTCCCGGATGACCAGGCTCTCGGGGCCAGCCCGCTCGATCCGGAAGCCCAGCGACGGGAACAGCTCGGCCTGCTGCTCGGCGCAGTCGGCCTCGCGCTGACTCACGGCCAGCGAGCGCGGCACCAGCAGCGGCTGCGAACGGATGCCCTCGCCCTCCCACGACGCTTTCATCCGCTCGTAGACAATGCGCTCGTGGGCGGCATGCATATCGACCAGCACCAGCCCGGCACTGTTCTCGGCGAGGATATAGATGCCGTGCAGCTGCGCGACGGCAAAACCGAGCGGCGGCACCTCATTACCGGCCGCGCCAGCTGGTTCCGCCGGACTGAGACCGGCACCCGACTGGCTGGGCAGCGGGCTGCCGAGGTTGCCGTACAGGGCGCCATAGCTGGAGAGCTGATCGCGCACGGCAGCCGGCGTCGGCTCGGCGCTGCCTGCACCGCCCGACCACGGGACCGTCCCCCCACCCCAGCCGCCGCCGGCAGCCACTCCCAGCCCCAGCGGCGCCTGCACAGCCGGGCTGCCCACGACCGCGCTGTCGGGCTCCGCAACCACACTCGCCGCCGGCGCGCCGGGACGTACTTCCGCCAGCGCCCGGTGCAGCGACCGGAACAGGAAGTCGTGCACCATGCGGCCGTCCCGGAAGCGCACCTCATGCTTGGTGGGGTGCACGTTGACGTCTACATTGGCCGGGTCGAGTTCGAGATAGAGCACGAACGCCGGGTGGCGGCCGTGATAGAGCACATCCTGAAAGGCCTGACGCACAGCATGACTCACCAGCCGGTCGCGGATGGCGCGGCCGTTGACGAAGAAGTGCTGCATGTCCGCCTGACTGCGGGAAAAGGTGGGCTGCGCCACCCAGCCCCACAGGCGCAGCTCACCGGCGCGACTTTCGATAACCACTGCCTGTTCGAGAAATGCCGGTCCGCACATGGCCGCAATGCGGCGCTGACGCTCAAGATCGCTGTCACAGGGACGCAGGCCGTGGACCGCCCGGCCGTTGTGGCGCAGCTGAAAACCGACGTCAAAGCGGCTCAGTGCCAGCCGCTTTACCGTCTCCTCGATATGGCCGAATTCGGTTTTCTCAGCCCGCAGAAATTTCCGGCGCGCCGGCGTATTGAAGAACAGATCGCGCACTTCGACCGTGGTGCCGCGCGGATGCGGGCTGGGCGTGACCGTCACCGACATTTCGCGCCCTTCGCAGGTCGCCTGCCAGCCATTGCCCGGCTGATCAGTGATGTTACTGGTGAGCGCCAGCCGCGATACCGAACTGATACTGGCCAGCGCCTCCCCGCGGAAGCCAAGTGTCGCCACCTGCTCCAGGTCGTCGAGATCGAGAATCTTGCTGGTGGCATGACGGCTCAGTGACAGCGGCAGGTCGTCGACCTCGATCCCGCTGCCATCGTCGCGTACCCGGATCAGCTTGGCGCCACCGCCCTCAATATCGATTTCGATGCGCCGGCCGCCGGCATCGATGCTGTTCTCGAGCAGCTCTTTGACCACCGATGCCGGCCGCTCGACCACTTCACCGGCGGCGATCTGGTTGGCGAGACGGGGACTGAGCTGATGAATACGAGACATGGATCCAGGTTCGGTAATGGGCGAGGCAGGTAGGCTAGCGTTCAGGCCCGGCTACCGCAACCGCGCCCCTGCCTCAGGCAGGTGACCGCGCCGCGAACCGCTGCCGGCTCCTGCGTTCGAAGGCAACAAGGCCCTCCCGACGCTGCTGGATAATTGCCATGTTCGATCTCGTCGTCAGAGTTTGTTACCGCCCGGCTCTGGCCCCTGCCCTGCTGCTGGCCTGCACCTTATCGGCAATGTCAGACAGCGTGCTCGCTCAATCGGCTCAGCCGGTCACCATTCAGTCGGTGAAGGCGCTGGCGCAGTATCCGGTCGCCAGTGCGCCGGCCACTTCCGTCTCGCTCAACGACGCCCGCATCAGCGCTGAGATCGCCGGTGTCATCAAAACCGTGGCGGTACGTGTTGGTGATAGGGTCGCGGCCGGGGCGACGCTGGTCTCGCTCGACTGCGACAGCCACGAATTCAAGCGTGATCAGATCAGAGCGCAGCTTGCCGGCGCCACGGCCCGCAAGGAACTCGCCGACTACCAGCTCGAGCAGGTCGACAAGCTCAAGGCGGGCAACTTCGCCAGTGCTGAGGAGATCATGCGCCGCAAGTCAGCCGCGCGCGAGGCCGCAGCGCAGGTCGCGCAGCTCAATGCGGCTGTCAGAGAAGCGGAAAATCTGGTCAAGAAATGCACCATCGAAGCGCCGTTCGATGCGGTGGTGATCGAACGCACCGCCAGCCCCGGCAACCTCGCCAACCCCGGCACCCCGCTGCTGCGGCTGGTCGATCGCAATGAACTGGAGGTGAGCGGCCAGATTCAGGAGCAGGATGCGGAGCGGCTGCGGGCGGCCGAGCGCATCACCTTCGTCAGCGCGTCCGGGCGTTATCCGGTCGAACTGCGCGCCGTGGTACCGGTGATCGAGACCCGGTTGCGCAGCTTCGAGGCCCGTTTCGTCTTCAGCGACACCAGGGCTGCGCCCGGCGAGGCCGGCCGCATCGAATGGCGGGCGACCCAGCCACACCTGCCCGCCAGCGTTCTGGTGCGGCGCGAAGGCACGCTAGGGGTGTTCACGGTAGCCGACGGGCGCGCCCGCTTCCATCCGCTGCCAGCGGCGCGCGAAGGGTATCCGGCGCCAGTGGAACTGCCCGCGGACGCCGCGGTGATCATCGACGGGCGGTTCAACGTGGCTGACGGCGCCCGCGTCGAAGTGCTACAGCGCTGACAGCGCATCGCTCATCAGGGAAGCAAGTGCATGCTGCGTCGCATTCTGGAAAATCACATTCTCACCACACTGGTGATGCTGCTGGCACTGGCGCTGGGCATCGTTGCTTACCTCGCGCTGCCGCGCGAACAGGACCCCACCGTCAATTTCAACTACATCGATATCTCCACCATGCTGCCCGGCGCCTCGGCCGAGGACGTCGAGGAGCGCGTAACAGAAATCATTGAAGAGGCGGTCAGCCGTGTCGAAAACGTCCGGGCGGTCAACAGTTTCAGCCGCCTCGGCTACTCCGCCGTCGGCGTGCGGTTCGAGAATCTCAGCGATCGTCTGTTTGACGAGCGGCTGACCGATCTGCGGCGCGAGGTGCAGGCCAGCCAGGGACTGCTGCCAGCCGAGGCAACACAGCCGATTGTTACCAAGGTCACCAGCGCCAACAACATGCCCACTGTCATGCTGGCGCTGGTGGCCGACCGGATTGATGAAGGCGTGATTCGCACCTCGCGGCGCATCGAGAACGAGCTGGAAAAGATGCGCGGCATCGAGCGTGTCGACGCCGAGGGCGACCGGGAGATCCAGCTGCAGGTGCTGTTCGATCCGGCGGCGATGGCGAACGCCTCACTGGAGCCGGTGGCGCTGGCCGATACCGTCGCCACCTACTTCCGCAACGTCGCTGCCGGCACCATCGAAATCGGCGACAGCGAATGGCTGGTGCGGCTGGTAGGCACCAGCGCCGATCCCGGCTATCTGGCGGAACTGCCGATTCTCACCGCACGCGGTGAAATTCCTCTGCGCAGCGTCGCCGCGGTACAGCCCGGGCTGGCAGACGCCACCGAACTCGCACGTCACAACGGTCGTCCCGCCATTGTCATCAACATCCATAAGGAGGGCGAGGCAAACGTCATCGACCTCGTGTCGCGCATCTCTGCGTACGTCGACAATTTCAACCGCTTTCCGCCCAGCGCAGACACCCGGCTGGTACTGCTCAACGATCAGACCGGCCAGACTGAACAGGCCATTACCGTGATGGAAAGCAATGCCGTTGTGGGGCTGCTGCTGGTGCTGGCAGTGACCGGCGCCTTCCTCGGTTGGCGGCTGGCCATCCTCACCTGCGCCGGCATCACCTTCGCGCTCGCCGGTACCTTCATCATGCTGTGGCTGTTCGGCCATACGCTCAACGTAATCGTGCTGCTCGGTCTGGTGATCGTGCTGGGCATGCTGGTCGACGACTCGGTAGTGGTCATTGAGGCAATCCATCTGCGGCTGCGGCGCGGCGACCCACCGGCGGTGGCCACGGTGGCAGCGCTGCGCGAGATTGCGGCGCCGGTTACGGCGGCGGTGCTGACGACTCTTGCGGCCTTTCTGCCGCTCTCGCTGCTGCCGGGGGTGCTGGGCGACTACATGCGACTGATCCCGCTGGTGGTGATGACGGCGCTGACGCTGAGTGTCATAGAAGCTTTCTGGCTGATGCCGAGCCACGCAATCGCCTTCGTGCCGTCTCAGCCATCGCACCGCGCCCGCCTGGGTCGCCGCGAGCGCTGGATCCGCAACCTGCGCCGGCAATACACCCGGGCGCTGATCTGGGTGTTGCGGAAGCCCCGCGAGACCGCCGCCCTCACCGGCGGTCTGGTGGTGCTGGCCATCGTCGGGTTGGTAGCCGGCGCGGTGCGCATCGATTATTTCGCCAGTGACCCCGCACGCACGTTTTACGTCAGCGTCATCACCCCGGCGGGGACAACACTCGAGAACACCCTCGAAACTACTGATGCCGTCGCCCAGCGTATTCGTCAGGAGCTGACCGAGACCGAGCTGCGCAGCATCGTCACCTACGCCGGCACCCAGTTTCAGGCCGATGCGCGGCCACGAGGTGCGCACCTGGGACAAATCGCCGTCAGTCTCAATCCGCCCAGTCGCGAGGTGCGAACCATCCCCCGCCTGATCGAGACCCTGCGGCCGCAGCTCAGCACCCTGCCAGGCATCGTCGACCTCACCTTCATGCAGGTCACCACCGGTCCGCCGGTCTCGACTCCGATCAACGTCAAGGTGCGCGGCGAAGACGAACAGCAGATTCGGGCAGCGGCGGACCGGGTGCGGGAGCTGCTGCAGGGAATCGAAGGGGTGCAGGACATCGCTGACGACGACGTCCTCGGCAGCATGGAACTGCGGCTGCGACTTAACCCCGACGCCATCACCCGTGCCGGGCTCAATCCGGCCGGCGTGATCCGCGACATCCGGTTGCTCACCGACGGGGAGGTCGTCGCCGCCATGCAGGAGCGCGGCGAACCGCTCGAAGTACGGGTGCAGGTGCAGCAGCACCCAATGCAGCAGATCGACGACTATCTGCGCCACACCATTGCGGTGCCCGACGGCCGTTCGGTATCGCTGTCCAGCCTGGTCACCGTGGACACCATGCGGGTGCCGCGCGAGATTCGTCACTACAACCTGCAGCGCGCCATCACCGTCACCGGCGACATTGATGACAATGTCGCCGACACAGTGACGGTGAACCAGGCGCTGCAGCGCGCTTGGGAGGAGCAGCATGCCCAGTTCTATCCCAGCATCACGCTCGACTTCACGGGCGAACTCGACGACATCTACGAGAGCCTCGACAGCATCGGCGTCTATTTCCTGATCGGCCTCGGCCTTATCTTTCTGATTCTCGGCACACAATTCCGCAGCTACCTGCAACCGCTGATCGTAATGATCAGCGTGCCACTGGCCTTTGTAGGGGTCATCATCGGCCTGATTGTGAGCCGTACTGTGCTGAGTCTCTATGGCATCTACGGCGTGGTGGCGCTGGGCGGAATTTCGGTCAACACGGCCATCGTCCTGCTCTCGGCGGCCAACGAGCGGCTTAATCAGGGCATGAGCGTACGCCGCGCCGTCGTCTATGCCGCGCGGCGCCGGCTGGTGCCCATCATCATTACCTCCAGTACCACCATTGCCGGACTTTTTTCACTGGCAGTGGGGATGGCGGGCGACTCACCAATCTGGGGTTCGGTAGCCAGCGCCATTATCTGGGGCCTGGCGGTATCGACCCTGATGTCACTGTTCATTGTGCCGCTGCTCTACAGCGTGCTGGTGCGACCGCAGGGCGTCACGCTGGCAATGGCCCTGCCACCGGCACTGGATCCCGAAACCCGCCCGCTGCGCCGGCTGCGCGATCTGCTGCGGCCGCCGTTGCCAATTACTATCCGCGAGCGCAGCGATCTGGAGATCATTCGCCACAACACGGTCCTGCAGGGACTCTACCGGGATGCACGGGCCGAACTGGTTAACGGCCAGGCCTGGGAGGCGCTGAAGCTGTTCGAACAGGCTGATTTCCAGCATCCCGGCAACACGGCCATTCTGCTCGGCATGATCAGTGCGCTGCTGACGCTGATGGCAAACGGGGGCTACGACGAAGGGTTCGGCGAACGGACGGAGAAACTGCTGGCCCAGCTGCACCGGATGGACCCCGACAATCGCGCTTATGCGGCTTTCAGCCAGGCGCTCACCGAGCTGCGCCAACGGCCGGAGCCGCCTGTTCCGGCAGCCGGCTGAATGGCTCAGCCACCGGCGGGAATCACCAGCCGCTGGCCGACCCGGATATGGCCCGGCGAAGAGAGATTGTTATGCGCCTGCAGCGATGCCACCGAAACGCCATAGCGCTGGGCAATACCCGATAGCGTGTCGCCTCGGGCGATGGTGTATTCGAGCCCACCACTGCCGTTGAGACCCCGCTTTACCGCAGCCAGATAGGTGCCGGCCGGCGGCGCGAGGCTGAAGTGACGGTGGACGCCGTCAAAAATGGCGCGCGCGATCTGCCGCTGATAGCTGCGGGTGGCCAGCTTGCGCGCCTCCTCCGGATTCGAGATGAATCCCGTCTCAACCAGGATCGACGGCGTGTCCGGCGATTTGAGCACCATGAAGCCAGCCTGCTCCACCCGCCGGCTGTGCAGGTGCGCGACCTTGCCCATCGACTGCAACACCTCATTGCCGATGCGAATGCTGGTGTCGAGCGTGGCCGTCATCGAGAGATCGGTCAGCACTTTGATCAGACTGTCGTCCTTGCCCTTCACCGACACGCCGCCGATGGCATCGGCATTGTTTTCGCTGGCGGCGAGGAAGGCCGCCATGGTGCTGGTGGCGCCCCGGGTGGAGAGTGCATAGAGCGAACCACCGCGCGCCTTGGGATTGGTGAACGCATCGGCGTGTACTGAGATGAAGAGATCCGCCTGTGCGCGCCGCGCCAGGTCGCGCCGCGTGCCCAGCGGCAGGAACCGGTCGTCTTTGCGGGTCAGAACTGCTTTGTAGCCGCGCTCACGCTCGAACAGCGCTGCCAGCTCGCGGGCGATGGCGAGCACCACGTCTTTCTCCCGCAGCTGGCCGGGACCGATGGCGCCGGGATCCTTGCCGCCATGGCCGGCATCAATCACCACCACCACATCGCGGTTGCCGCCCGCCGCGCTCAACACTGGCGGCGGCATCGTGACGTGCGGTTCCGGCGCAGGCGGCGCCTGCGAAGCCTGCGTCCCGGCGCCAACAGCTCCATTGCTGAGTTCGACGATGAGGTGATTGTCCTGCCAGCTCACCCGCGCCGGTGTCTTGCGGCTGAGGTCGAAGACCAGCCGCAGATCGGTGCCATTGCGAATGCCGCTGCGCAGCCGTGCGACCGGACTACCCTGCAGGCTGGCGCTGCCGAGATCGGTTTTGAGAACGGTGTTACGCAGATCGATGACCAGACGGTCAGGATTCGCGAGCGTGAGGTAACTGTGCTGAACCGGACGGCTCAGCTCGAAGGCGACCCAGGTGTGGGCAGCATCCTGCGAAACGCGGACAGCGCGAACAACCTCGGAGGCAGCAACCAGCGGTGCCGCGAGGGTAAGGATCGCGAGCAGGACCAGCCGTAGAACGCGCATGGTATTAAGCGTTTCCTGAACATTCGGAGCTATAGCGCTGATATTTCTACTCTTTCGGCTGTTCCATTGCAAGCAAGTGCGCAACAATCGCACAGCCGCGCTCCGATCGCGCCGTGGCCACGATTTTGCGGCCAGACTCAACTGTCTGAATCTCAAGGGTTAAATCGGCAGCTGGGAGAAAACCGGTGCCCCGGGAGGGCCACTCGATCAGACAGACGTTCTGCCCTTCGAAATAGTCGCGAATACCCATGAACTCGAGTTCTTCCGGGTCGGCCAGCCGATAGAGGTCGAAGTGATAGACGCTGCCGGCGGGAGTTTCATACGGCTCGACCAGGGTGTAGGTCGGGCTTTTTACGGCGCCTTCGTGACCAAAACCCTGCACGATACCGCGGCACAGGGTGGTCTTGCCGGCGCCGAGCTCCCCTTCCAGACAGATTACCGCCCCGCCGCTCAGCACGGCAGCCAGTCGTTCACCAAAAGCGACGGTAGCGGCCTCATCGGCCAGAGCCCAGCAATGTGACGTCATAATGGATTTCCCAGACCACGTAGTTCAGCCAGCAGGTCGGACGCCAGCAGCCCGCGCTCGCCTTGTTCGGCCGCACGATCACCCGCTTGGCCATGCAGGACTACTGCCAGCTCGGCCACCTGCTGCAAGGTCAGGCGCAGCGCTTCTGCCTGCGCCCGCAGCCCGGCAGCGATGCCGGTGAGCACATCGCCCATACCGCCGCTGGCCATGCCGGCGTTACCAAAGGGGCTGACCGATATGCCATCCGGTCCGGCGATGACAGTACCCCGCCCCTTCAGGATCACTACTCCACCGTAGCGCTGCTGCAACGCCCCGGCCGCGGCGAAGCGATCAGCCTGGATCGCGGCGGTGGCGGTGCCGAGCAGCCGCGCCGCTTCGCCCGGATGCGGCGTGAGGATCCAGTCGTGGCGCCGTGGCGTCGCCGGCAGCTCCGCCAGCAGGTTGAGCGCATCAGCATCCACCACCAGTGGCCGCCCGGCGGCCAGCGCCTGCTGCAGCAGCTGGCTGGCCCAGCCATCGCGCCCCAGTCCCGGACCGATGCCGATTACTGTCGCACGCGGCAGCACACCCTCCAGCTCGCGGCCGGCGTGTACTCCCACCGTCATCACCTCGGGTCGCCGCAGCGTCACTGTCAACGCATGGTCTGGGCGGGTGGCGCAGGAGACCAGCCCGGCCCCCGTACGTCCGGCGCCCTCGCAGGCCAGCATGGCGGCCCCCGCCATGCCGTGATTGCCGCCGACAATCAGCACATGACCGAAGTGGCCCTTGTGCGCATCGCGTGCCCGCCGCGGCAGCAGCAGGCCCGGCAGTCCGGCCGGCAGCAGACGGGCGGCGGGCAGTTCTGCTTCATACACCGTCGCCGGCACCTGAAGATCCGCAAACAGCAGCTCACCGCAGTGATCCGGTCCGCCGGCGGTGAGCAAACCGCGCTTGAGGCCGATAAAGGTGACCGTCAGATCAGCCTTTACGGCACAGCCCAGCGGCTGGCCACTGTCGGCGCAGAGTCCCGACGGAATATCGACCGCAACCACCGGCAGCTCCCGCGCGCCCATCTCATTGATCGCCCGGATGGCAGCGGCAAAAGGTTCGCGCACCGGCTCGGCGCCGGGGCCCGTCGGCCCGGTGCCGAGCAGCGCATCCACGATCACCCCATCCGCCGCAGCAGCAAACGCCGCCGCGTCGAACGGCCGCACCGGCACGGGGGCGGCCAGCGCCACCTCGCGGGCACGCAGCGCATCGCCACCGATCTTCTGCGGACTGCCCACCTGCCAGAGGGTGACCGGCAGCCCGCGCGCCTGCGCCAGCGCAGCAATCACCGAGCCATCGCCGCCGTTGTTGCCGGTCCCACATACCACGTGCAGGGGCACATTGGGCCAGCGGTTGAGGATCGCTGCAAACGTCGCGCGGCCCGCCCGCTGCATCAGCACCGCACCAGGAATGCCGCAGGCGTCGATGGCGTGACGATCGAGTGCGCGTACCTGTGCAGCGGTGTAGAGCGCCTCGGGCAGCAGTGCGGAGACCGGCGCTGAACAAACGGCAGACGAGCGATTCATAGCATATCCCTGTCAGATCGTGACCATTCTGGCAGAATCAGCCCCTCATTCGCACTGGCCTGGCTGCTCCATGTCCTCCCGCACTCTGCCCGATCTCGAAGCCGCCGCCGCGCAGATCAAGGCGTGGGGGTACGAGCTCGGCTTTCAGCAGATCGCCATCACCGACGCCGATGCGGGTCGTCACGCCGACCACCTGCGGGCCTGGCTCGGGAAGGGATATCACGGCGAAATGAGCTGGATGGCCTCCCACGGCAGCAAACGCTGGGACCCGGCGGAACTGCTGCCGGGCACCTGCCGCGTCATCAGCGCACGCATGGACTATCTCCCCGCCGACGATGACGCCGAGGCCGTCCTCGCCAGCCCGGAGAAGGCTTATATCTCACGCTACGCGTTGGGCCGCGACTACCACAAGCTGCTGCGCAAACGGCTCGCGACGCTGGCCGAGCGCATCCACGCCGAGATCGCGCCGCATCAGTTCCGTGCCTTCGTCGACAGCGCGCCGGTGCTGGAGCGCGCCTTTGCTGAGAAGGCGGGCCTCGGCTGGATCGGCAAGAACAGCATGCTGATCAACAGCCGCGCCGGCTCCTGGTTCTTCCTCGGTGAAATCTGCACCGACCTGCCGCTGCCGGTCGACCCGCCGCAGCAGACGATGCACTGCGGCAGCTGCAGCGCCTGCCTCGACATCTGCCCCACCGGCGCCATCGTCGCGCCCGGCCAGGTCGACGCGCGCCGCTGCATTTCCTACCTTACCATCGAGCTGAAAGGCTCGATCCCCGAACCGTTGCGGCCACTGCTCGGCAACCGCATCTACGGCTGCGACGACTGCCAGCTGGTCTGCCCGTGGAACAAGTTTGCGCGCGCCTCCGCCGAGCCCGACTTCCAGCCCCGCCACCGCCTCGCCGACAGCGACCTGGTCGAACTGTTTGGCTGGAGCGAAGCCGAATTCCTCGCCAGAACCGAAGGCTCGGCGATCCGCCGTATCGGCTACGAGCGCTGGCTGCGCAACATCGCGGTGGCGCTGGGTAATGCGCCGTTCAGCGAGACGATCGTTGGTACTTTGAATGCGCGTGCGGAGCATCCGAGCGCACTGGTGCGCGAGCATGTCGCCTGGGCATTGCAGCGGCAGGAACAGAAACGGCCGATTGCTACGGCCTGAGTGGCGGTTTAGTCAGCCCACGTAGCACGCCCCTGCCGACAGGATCGGCCTGCTTAGAGGCACTCAGCTGGCCATCCCTGTCCGCAGGAGCTGGAGAAGTGCGACACTTAAAGATGCGATCACCCTCGGACCGGCAGCATCCACCGCGTCCAGCGGCGGGACCGGCACTCAACCTGCAGCCGTCAAAAGCAGCCAATGTCTGTCCTGACGAAGATGCCAGGGTATTCCCAACCGAGCTTTCGTGTCCCGCAAAAGCAAAAAGCCCGACCACAGTGACCCATGGCCGGGCTCTTGAGGTCTCCTGCGAAAGAGGCCCGAACGTTACTGAGTCGCCGGCAGCTGCAGCGCAGCGACCAGATTCGGCCAGCAACGCCAGGCGAGCACTGCCAGCGTCACTACCGCAATCACGACCAGCACGTAGACCCACCCCGGCCGCTTGCGCGCATAAGGATCGTGCAGTGCACGCGCGCTGCCCGGCGGCAGCTTCGCCAGCTGGGTCAGTACCTCGCCGAACGCGATGCTGATGCGCGCCTGCGTATTCACCGCCCAGCCATTAGCATCCAGAATCGGGCCGAGGCTGCGGCGCCGCAGCTTGAACCAGGCCAGTAGCATCGACGGGCCGGAGATCGCCAGAATGACGCCGACGATCACCAGCGGCAGCTGCCACCAGGCCAGCGTCAGCAGCCCGCTGAAGATCGCCGCCAGCGCCGTGCCAAGCGCACCCACGGCCAGGCCGATGGCAGCAAAGATTCCGGCAAAACGTGC
>JAJUJZ010000174.1 GCA_029265075.1 Gammaproteobacteria bacterium
GGCGTCATGCAAATAGAGGCGCACTACGCGGTGCAGACCGATGATGGGGCCGTGATCGAGATTCGCAATCAGGGCATCATCGCCATTCCCGGCGGTGCGGAGGCGAGGGAGCAGGCGAAGCGAGAGAAGGCGCCGGACAACATCTATTTCAGAACTGCCCCTCAGCTCCACGCGCCGGTCGGAAAATATGGTTGGCTGAATGAGCGTCTTTATACCGGCACGGTTGAGCCGGTAGCAGATGGCTCGGCTGTGGTCGTCCGCTTCTTCGCTATCGAATAACGCAGGCGCTTTTGCCTCAGTCCCGGGAGCTCTGAACCATCGGACCGGGAGTCAGATGACGATGGGCCCAAGCCCAGCAAATAAATCACAGGACGCGGAGACGCAGCCGTTCCCGAATTACTCAGTGAGAGTTGATATGGCCATGGATTTCCTTCGCTCGCTGCGGTCGAAGAACCTTTTCTTTGCAAAACATGGACGCCGTCCTCCGCTGCTACTGGCGGCCGTCATGCTGGCGGCAGGTTCCGCTGCAGGCGCGGAGCAGCTGGTCGCTGTCGCCACCCCCGAAGGGTGCGGGCATTTCAGACCGACCGCTAGCGCACTCGCCACTCCTGCCGCTAGCGATCTGCAACTGATCAGCGCCACCTGGGTAGAAGCAGACAGCATGCCGAGCTATGTCGGGTCGGAAGCGGTTCCCGCCCACTGCCAGCTGGTGTTCTCGATGGCTCAGCGCACTAGTGCCGTGGATGGCCGCGACTACGCCATCGGTTTCGAGCTGCGTCTGCCGGCAGAATGGAACGGGCGCTTTCTCTACCAGGCCAATGGTGGCAACGACGGCGTGATCGTACCGGCGCTCGGGTCGGGCAATATGCCGGACGGCAATGCGTTGTCGCGTGGTTTCGCGGTGGCCAGTTCGGATGCGGGCCACAGCGACGACCGCAGCTCGCTGATCAGCGGCAATCTCTACGGATTTGATCCGCAGGCCCGGCTTGACTACGGATACCAGGCCACGATCAAGGTCACAGAAGTCGCGAAGGCACTCGTCGATCAGTTCTACGAGCAGCCGATCCGGCACTCCTACATCATGGGGTGCTCCAACGGCGGCCGGCACGCCATGGTGGCCGCGGCGCGTTATCCCGATGCTTTCGATGGTTTCATTGCCGGCAATCCCGGCTTCAACCTGCCGCGCGCGGCTGTGGCTCAGGCGTGGGATTTCCAGCAACTGCATGCGCTCTCGCCGGAAAACGTAGCTGCCGCCCTGACCCGCGAGGATATGACGCTGGTGGCCGATGCGGTGCGAGCGCGCTGCGATGGTCTCGATGGACTGGAGGATGGGCTGGTTGAAAACTTGCCGGGCTGCCAGCAGGCATTCGATCTGCAGGCGTTGCAGTGTTCCGCCAGTCAATCGGCCTGTCTGCCGGCCGGAAAAATTGAGGCCCTGCGGAAGATCTTCGATGGCCCCACCGACAGTCAGGGCAATCGCCTCTACGCGAGCCTGCCGTTCGATGCTGGCATCGGCTCGCATGAAGTACCTTTTGCCAGCTGGCGCTCGTGGAAAATCGAAGGGCCGATTGCCGGCTTGCCGCTGACGGTCACGCTGGGAGCGGGATCGCTGGCGCATGTGTTTACGACGCCGCCGACGCGGCTGGAACCGACACCGCAGTCGCTGATGGCGTATCTGCTCAACTTCGATTTCGATGCGGCAGAGTCACTGCTGACGGCGACGACCGGGCCCTACACCGAGTCCGCCATGGAGTTCATGACGCCACCGGGCGCGGAGCAGCTGGAAGGGCTGGCGGCGGCGCGTGGCAAACTGATTGTCTACCATGGCAACAGCGACCCGGTGTTTTCGGTCAATGACACTATCGCCTGGTATGAAACCCTTGATCGCAACCATCGCGGCAGGGCAGCGACCTTCGCTCGCCTCTTTACGATTCCCGGTATGGGACACTGCGGCACCGGGCCGGCGACCGACCAGTTCGACATGCTGACAGCAATGGTCGACTGGGTGGAAAACGGGCAGGCACCCGATGCGGTGAAGGCGTCGGTGTCGCCCGCTAATCCGGCGCTGCCGGCTGGCTGGTCGCGGCAGCGCACACGGCTGCTCTGCCCCTGGCCACTGCAGGCGCGCTATCAGGGTGACGGGGATACTGAGAGTGCCGCTTCGCAGCGCTGCGTGATGCCGGAGCAGAGGAAATGACCGGCGGCGGGCAGCCGCCGGTCTGGCCGGGTCAGGGATGAACGGCTGGCAGCGGCACACCGTTGTGGTGGTACGGCTTTGCCTCGGTAAGCACGAACACGATCCGGCAGACTTCAGTGGTGCTGGGGTTGCGCCAGAGGTGGATGGTGCCGCGCTGTACCACAATGTCGCCCGGCCCCAGGCGTGTTACCCGACCATCATCCAGTTCCAGCTCCACCTCCCCGCTGATGACGATGCCGTAGTCGATGCTGTCGGTACGATGGAACGGTGAAACGCCGCCTGGCAACATGTCGCAGATGCGGATTACCGAGCCGCCTTTCAGAGTCAGGCCAGCATCCCGGGCACGGCCGTCGACAGGGTCGTTCAGATCCGCCGGCACCTGCGCCGTCGTCCAGATGGTCGCCATGGCGGCATCGCCGCTGGCGATCACCACCGGCGTGACTTCTTCATCAATGGTGAACACGGCGCGGGCGTCTCCGTCGTGGCCGGTTACTACGCGCCGTGCGGGCCGGGCGACATACTTCTCAGCGTTACTCATCAGGTTCCTCCCTACGTCGGTTCAGTTGCCATCGGTGATCAGGGTGCCGCCATCGACGACGATGGTCTGGCCGGTAATGAACCCGCCCGCTGGTGATGCCAGCAGCAGGGCGACCCCCGCGACCTCGTCGGGAGTGCCGGCCCGGCGCAGCGGGGTCATCGCCAGCCGTTTTGCGCGAATAGCGGGATCTCCCAGAATCGGCGTCGAAAACTGAGTGTCGATCACGCCCGGTGCGATGGCATTGGCCCGCACATTCTGCGGTCCCCACTCGACGGCGAGATCGCGCGCCAGCTCCGCAAGAGCGGCTTTCGACAGGCTGTAAAGACCGATTGCCTTATTGCCCCGCA
>JAJUJZ010000092.1 GCA_029265075.1 Gammaproteobacteria bacterium
GCGCTCAGTCGTGGTGCGTGGCGTCGCGGACTGCGGCCGCGATCCGTACTGCATCGACGGTCTCGGCGACGTCATGGACGCGGACGATATGCGCCCCTTTGAACACAGCAATGGCATGGAGTGCCAGCCCGCCCGGCAGCCGCTGACTGGTGTCGCGCCCGCCGAGTGCCGCGCTGATCATGGTCTTGCGGGACATGCCGACCAGCAGCGGCAGGCCCAGTGCATGCAGCGCCTCGAGCCGGTTCAGCAGCACCAGGTTGTGCTGCAGGTTCTTGCCAAAGCCGAAGCCGGGATCCACCAGCAGCCGCGCACGATCGATGCCGGCTGCCACACAGGCATCGACTCGCTGCTGCAGCCACTCCAGCACATCCGCCACCACGTCCTGGTAATGCGGCGCCTTCTGCATGACGTCCGGCTCCTGCCGCATGTGCATCAGGCAGACCGGCAGGCCGGTTGCTGCCGCGGCAGCGAGTGCACCGGGACGGGTCAGGCTGCGCACATCGTTAATCAGCCCCATGCCAGCAGCAGCCGCAGCGGTAATCACTTCGGCCGAGCTGGTATCGACTGACAGCACCACGTCGAACTCTGCCGCCAGCAGCTCGACCGCCGGAATTACCCGGTCGAGCTCCTCCTGCAATGAGACGCGCGCGGCACCGGGCCGGGTCGATTCGCCGCCGATATCGAGGATGTCGACCCCCGCTTCAACCATGGCGCTCGCGCGCTGGAGCAGCCGGTCGCGGGACAGTGCAGCATCCTCATAGAGCGTGCCGCCATCGGAAAAAGAATCGGGCGTGACATTCAGCACGCCCATGACGCGGGGTGAGGAGAGATCCAAAAGACGCCCGGCGCAATCAAGCGCCGGGCCGGGGTTTACTGAAGACATGAACTTCCTGGACGATCTGTTTCGAAATCAGTGCTCGCCAGCGGGGCCGCCGATCGGTCGCGTCGACTTGTCATCGTCGTCCGCCGGGGCTTCGCCGCCGCCAGCGTGATGATCGTTATCCCACTCTGCCGGCGGACGCGGTTTGCGCCCTGCCATGATGTCGTCGATCTGCTGCGCATCGATGGTTTCGTACTGCATCAGCGCATCGGCCATCATGTGGAGCTTGTCCTTGTTCTCTTCAAGGATCTGGCGCGCCCGGGCGTAGCACTCATCGATGATGCGACGGACTTCTTCGTCGATCATGCGGGCCGTTTCACCCGACAACGCCCGCGACTGGTGCCCAGCGGAGCGCCCGAGGAACACCTCCTCCTCGCCCTCTTCGTACATCAGCGGGCCAAGCTTCTCCGATAGGCCCCACTTGGTGACCATGTTGCGGACAATCTCGGTGGCGCGCTTGATGTCGTTGGAGGCGCCGGTGGTAACCCCATCGGGACCATTGATCATCTCCTCCGCAATACGGCCGCCGAACAGCGAGCAGACCTGGCTGAGGATGTGGCGCCGGCTGAGGCTGTAGCGATCTTCCTCGGGGAGGAACATCGTCACACCCAGCGCCCGGCCGCGCGGAATGATGCTCACCTTGTAGACCGGGTCATGCTCGGGGCTGAGGCGGCCCACGATGGCATGCCCCGCCTCGTGATAGGCAGTATTGCGCTTCTCTTTCTCGGACATGACCATCGATTTGCGCTCGGCGCCCATCATGATCTTGTCCTTGGCCAGCTCGAACTGCTCCATCGTCACCAGACGACGGTTGGCGCGCGCGGCGAACAACGCAGCCTCGTTGACCAGGTTGGCGAGGTCGGCGCCGGAAAAGCCCGGGGTACCACGCGCGATCACGGCCGGATCGACATTCTCGGCGATCGGCACCTTGCGCATATGGACCTTGAGAATCTGTTCGCGGCCACGGATATCGGGCAGGCCCACCACTACCTGGCGGTCGAAGCGGCCCGGACGCAGCAGTGCCGGGTCGAGTACGTCGGGACGGTTGGTAGCAGCGATCACGATGACGCCGTCATTGCCTTCGAAGCCGTCCATCTCGACCAGCAGCTGGTTCAGCGTCTGCTCGCGCTCATCGTGACCGCCACCCAGACCGGCGCCGCGATGACGGCCGACCGCGTCGATCTCGTCGATGAAGATGATGCAGGGCGAGTGCTTTTTGGCCTGCTCGAACATGTCGCGTACGCGCGACGCACCGACACCGACGAACATCTCGACGAAGTCGGAGCCGGAGATCGAGAAGAACGGCACCTTGGCCTCGCCGGCGATTGCCTTGGCAAGCAGCGTTTTACCGGTACCAGGCGGGCCTACCATCAGCACGCCGCGCGGAATGCGGCCGCCCAGGCGCTGGAATTTACCCGGATCACGCAGGAACTCGACCAGCTCCTTCACATCTTCCTTGGCCTCGTCGCAGCCGGCGACGTCGGCAAAGGTGGTCTTGATCTGGTCTTCACCCAGCAGCCGCGCCTTGCTCTTGCCGAACGCCATCGGGCCGCCGCGCCCGCCGGCGCCGCCCTGCATCTGCCGCATGAAGAACATAAAGACCGCGATGATGATAAGAATCGGGAAGCTGGCCACCAGCAGCTGCGTCCAGAGGCTCTGCGTCTCTGGCTTGACCCCGCGCACCTCGACGCGGTTGGCGATGAGGTCATCCATCAGTTTGGGATCTTCCAGCATCGGCCGCACCGTCTCGAAGGTGGTGCTGTCTTTGCGCTCACCGAAGATGGTCAGGCCATCAATGGTGACGCGGCGGACACGATCGTTCTGCACCTCTTCGATGAACTGGGTGTAGTTGAGCTGCTCCTTCGTCGGCTGCATGCTGAAGTTGTTGAAAACAGTCAGCAATACAGCGGCGATGACCAGCCACAACAGAAGATTTTTCGCCATATCGTTCAAGTGCAGACCCTCACCAGTAGCAACGCACGGCCTTCAATTCTTGCAAGTACCGCTTGTCACTCTACTACAGTTCCAGCGCCCCAAACCATGTGACTTACCACTACCGGCAGCCCGGCTCAGCCGTGCGCCTGATCGCTGCTTCCCCGGTAGCCGCGTGCCAGCAGGTAGGTTTCCCGCGAGCGGGACCGCGAGGCCGCCGGCTTGCGGGTGACCACCTGTGTAAAGGAGGAACGTAAATCTTTGATGAGGCTGTCAAATCCCTCGCCGTGAAAGACTTTCGTCAGGAAATCGCCACCGGGCCGCAGGACCCGTTTGGCCAGATCTGCGGCGAGCTCCACCAGATACATGGACCGGGGCTGGTCGACGGCGTTCATACCGCTCATATTGGGGGCCATGTCGGAAATCACAAGGTCGACCGGCGCACCGTTGAGCTGCGCGAGCAGCTGCTCGAACACCGCCTCCTCAGTGAAATCGCCACGGATGAATTCGACGCCGGCGATACTGTCCATGTCGAGAATGTCGGAGGCGATGACCCGCCCATGGTCGCCGACCAGCCGGGCAGCCACCTGTGACCAGCCGCCCGGCGCCGCCCCCAGGTCGATCACCGTCATTCCCGGCCGGATCAGACGATCCTTCTCCTGAATTTCGAGCAGCTTGTAACTGGCCCGGGAGCGGTAGCCCTCCTGCTGGGCTTTCTTGACGTAGATGTCATCGAAATGCTCGCGGAGCCACCGCTTGCTGGAAGAGTTTTTGCGCGCCATCGCTGTCGCTTGCCTTCTAAGGTAAACTTCGCGGTTTCCCGGTGAGCTCACAGCGGCTCACTCACCATCGTCCCCTCGATTTACTGGATATTGCCACCATGCCGCTCGACCAGGCCCGCCGCAAACACATGAGAACGATCGGCCACGATCTGCACCCCATCGTCACCCTGTCAGACAAAGGCCTGTCGGATGGGGTGAAGGCTGAGCTGGAGCGCGCGCTGGAGGACCATGAGCTGATCAAGATCAAGCTGGCGGTCGGGGATCCGGCCGCCCGGCGTGAGCTGGTGGATGAGATCTGCACGAACCTGCGGGCAGAACGGGTACAGCAGGTCGGCAAGGTTGCGCTGCTCTACCGGCCGGCGCAGAAGCCCAATCCCAGGCTGTCCAACCTGATCCGCCCGGTGGGGTAAGACACCGCGCTGCTGGTCTGCTTCCTGTCCGACTGCCGGGCTTTCTGCTGAGTGCTGGTTCCTGCCCGGCTGCCTTCGTCAGCCCAGCCACCTCTGCCGTCATTCCCGCGCAAGCGGGAATCCTGACGCACCGAAGCCGGATCTCCGTCTGCGCCGGTGCCATCAACCGGCGTCAGATGTGGCGGACGTTCTCGATTTCGTACTCGATCTCGCCGCCCGGCGCACGTACTACAACTACGTCACCGATCTCCTTGCCAACCAGCGCGCGCGCGATGGGTGACGTCACCGAGATTTTGTTGGCTTTGACGTCGGCTTCATCCTCGCCAACGATCTGATACGACACGCGCTCATCCGTTTCGCAGTTGACGATGTCCACGGTCACGCCAAAAATCACGCGACCTGTCGGCGTGATCTGGGTGACATCAATCACCCGGGCCTCCGCCAGCTTGCTTTCAATTTCGCTGATGCGGCCTTCGCAGAAGCTCTGCTGCTCGCGCGCGGCATGATATTCCGCGTTCTCCTTGAGATCGCCGTGAGCACGTGCCTCGGCGATGGCTTCGATAATGCGCGGCCGCTCGATGGTCTTGAGGCGCTGCAGCTCTTCCCGCAGCGCCCGCTCACCGGCAACCGTCATCGGCACCTGTCCTGTCATGTGCTCATTCTCCTGTGCACTTCCTGCAGCGGCCGGACCGCTTTCTCCTCGCCAAAGCGCAGCGCCTGGACGACGGCTTCACCGCCGGCCAGCGTCGTGGTGTAGAACAGTTTAAGCGCAAGCGCGGAACGGCGAATCGTGGACGAATCCGCAATCGCCTGCCGGCCTTCGGTCGTGTTCAAAATAAAGTCGATCTCCCCGTTTTTTACCATGTCGACGATGTGGGGTCGACCCTCGGTCACCTTGTTGACCGGCTGGCACTCGATACCCGCCTCCGCCAGTACCCGCTGGGTACCGCGTGTCGCGCACAGCGTGAAGCCAAGATCGACCAGGTCACGCGCCACCGTCGCTACGAACGGTTTGTCCTGTTCGCGCACGCTGAGGAACGCCTTGCCCCCCTTGGGCAGTTTCTCGCCCGCACCGCGCTGAGCCTTGGCATAGGCCTCAGCGAAGGTATCGCCCAGCCCCATGACCTCGCCGGTCGATTTCATTTCCGGGCCAAGAATCGGGTCGACGCCGGGGAATTTGTTGAACGGGAACACTGACTCCTTGACGCAGTAATAGGGCGGAATCCGCTCCTGCGTGAAGCCCTGCTCAGCCAGTGTTTTACCCGCCATGCAGCGCGCTGCAATTTTCGCCAGCGACTCGCCGATCGCCTTGGAGACGAATGGCACTGTACGCGAAGCGCGCGGATTGACCTCAATGACGTAGATTTCGCCGTCCTGCACCGCCAGCTGCACGTTCATCAGACCGACCACACCCAGCTCCAGCGCCATGCGCTTGATCTGCTCGCGCATCTTGTCCTGCAGCTCGGCATTCAGCGAATACGGCGGCAGCGAGCAGGCCGAATCACCGGAGTGAATGCCGGCCTGCTCGATGTGCTGCATGATGGCGCCGATCACCACCGTCTCGCCGTCGCTCACCGCATCGATATCCACCTCGACCGCGGCGTTGAGGAAGTGATCGAGCAGTACCGGCGAGTCTTCCGACACCTGCACTGCCTCGCGCATGTAGCGCTTCAGCTCATCTTCCTTGTGAACGATTTCCATGGCGCGGCCGCCCAGCACATAGGAGGGCCGCACCACCAGCGGATAGCCGATCTTCTGCGCCGCGACCAGCGCCTCGTCCAGCGAACGGACGGTAGCATTCGGCGGCTGCTTGAGCTGCAGGCGCTCCACCATCTGCTGGAAGCGCTCACGATCTTCGGCACGGTCGATCGCATCGGGGCTGGTGCCGATGATGGGCACGCCCGCGGCCTCCAGGTCGCGCGCCAGCTTGAGCGGCGTCTGGCCGCCGAACTGGACGATGACGCCCCTGGGCTTCTCTTTCGCGACGATCTCGAGCACGTCCTCGAGCGTCACCGGCTCGAAATAGAGACGATCGGAGGTGTCGTAATCGGTCGATACGGTCTCGGGGTTGCAGTTGACCATGATGGTCTCGTAGCCATCCTCGCGCATGGCAAGGGCCGCATGGACACAGCAGTAGTCGAATTCGATGCCCTGGCCGATCCGATTCGGGCCGCCGCCCAGCACCAGAATTTTGTCCCGTGAACTCGGCTCAGCTTCGCACTCTTCCTCGTAGGTCGAGTAGAGATAGGCGGTGCTGGTCGCGAACTCGGCCGCACAGGTATCAACCCGCTTGTAGACCGGCTGAATACCGAGCTGATGCCGGCGCTTGCGGAACTCCTTCTCGCTCACTGCCAGCAGTGTTGCCAGCCGTTTATCGGAGAAGCCCTTGCGCTTGAGCCGGAACATCATGTCCCGGTCGATATCGGAGAGCGCCAGCGTCTTGAGCTGTTCCTCGATGGCAATCAGCTCCTCGATCTGCACCAGGAACCACGGATCAACCGACGAGTACTCGTAGACTTCCTGCAGGCTCATGCCTGCCCGGAAAGCATCGGCGATGTACCAGATGCGCTCGGCACCCGGATTCTTCAGCTCGCTGATCAGCTCATCACGCGCTTCGGAAGAATCGAGATCGACCTTCTCCTCAAAACCAGAGGAGCCCACTTCCAGGCCGCGCAGCGCTTTCTGCAGCGACTCCTGGAAGGTGCGTCCGATCGCCATGACCTCGCCCACGGATTTCATCTGCGTGTGCAGGCGGTCATTGGCCTCGGGGAATTTTTCAAAGGTGAAGCGCGGAACCTTGGTGACCACGTAGTCGATAGTGGGTTCGAACGAGGCCGGGGTCGCGCCACCGGTGATCTCGTTGCGCAGCTCGTCAAGGGTGTAACCCACGGCCAGCTTGGCGGCCACCTTGGCAATCGGGAAGCCAGTGGCCTTCGATGCCAGTGCCGACGAACGCGACACGCGCGGGTTCATCTCGATGACCACCATGCGGCCATCTTTCGGGTTGACACCGAACTGGACGTTGGAACCGCCAGTCTCGACGCCGATCTCGCGCAGTACCGCCAGCGAGGCGTTGCGCATGATCTGGTATTCCTTGTCGGTGAGCGTCTGGGCCGGCGCGACGGTGATGGAGTCGCCGGTGTGAACACCCATGGCGTCGAAGTTCTCGATGGAACAGACGATGATGCAGTTGTCGTTCTTATCGCGAACGACCTCCATCTCGTACTCTTTCCAGCCGATCAGCGATTCGTCGATCAGCAGCTCCTTAGTCGGCGACAGATCCAGCCCGCGCTCGCAGATCTCGACGAACTCCTCGCGATTGTAGGCGATACCGCCGCCCGAGCCGCCCATGGTGAACGACGGACGGATAATGCAGGGGAAGCCGATCTGGTCGAGTACCTGCAGCGCCTCTTCCATGCTGTGCGCAATGGCCGCGCGCGGCGATTCGAGACCAATCCGCTCCATCGCCTGCCGGAACAGCTGACGATCTTCGGCCTTGTCGATCGCTTCCTTGGTAGCGCCGATCATCTCGACGCCAAATTTCTCGAGAACGCCGTGTCTGGCCAGGTCCAGCGCACAGTTGAGCGCAGTCTGCCCGCCCATGGTCGGCAGAATGGCGTCGGGCCGTTCCTTTTCGATGATCTTGGCGACGGTCTGCCACACCACCGGCTCGATGTAGGTGGCATCGGCCATGTCCGGGTCGGTCATGATCGTCGCCGGGTTCGAGTTGACGAGGATGACGCGATAGCCTTCCTCGCGGAGCGCTTTACACGCCTGCGCTCCTGAATAATCGAACTCGCAGGCCTGGCCGATGATGATGGGGCCGGCGCCGATGATCAGGATGCTTTCAATATCTGTACGTTTCGGCATGCGTCTCTCGTCTCTTGCTCTGGCCCCGGCGTGGGGTACCTGGGCTTGGGCGTACTCTTACTCGGGCTGGGCGTCTGCGGCGAGGGGTCGCCGGGCGGCTGAGCTGGCGCGCGGCGCGCCGGTCAGGCCCGCCGCGCCTCCATCAGCTCGATGAACTGATCGAACAGACCCGCCGCATCGTGCGGCCCGGGGCCTGCTTCGGGGTGCCCCTGGAAGCTGAAGGCCGGCTTGTCCGTCAGACGGATCCCCTGCAGCGACCCGTCAAACAGGGACTTGTGCGTCACTTTGACATTGGCCGGCAGCGATGCCTCATCGACAGCGAAACCGTGGTTCTGGCTGGTAATCATCACCCGGCCGGTGTCGAGGTCCTGCACCGGGTGGTTGGCACCGTGATGACCGAACTTCATCTTCAGGGTGCGCGCACCAGTGGCCAGCCCCAGCAGCTGATGTCCCAGGCAGATGCCAAACAACGGCAGCCCCGCTTCCAGGAAGCGCTTCACCGCGGCTATTGCATAATCACAGGCAGCGGGGTCACCCGGACCATTGGCCAGGAACAGACCATCCGGGTTCATCGCCAGCGCTTCTTCAGCGGGCGTCTGGGCGGGCACCACGGTGACCCGGCAGCCGCGATCGACCAGCATCCGCAGAATGTTGCGCTTGACGCCAAAGTCGTACGCGACCACATGGAAACGCAGCGATTCGGCGGGTGGCACGGCGTAGCCCTCGCCCAGCGTCCAGCTGCCTTCGGTCCACTCGTAGACCCGCTCTGTCGACACCACCTTCGCCAGGTCGGTGCCATCCAGACTGGGGCAGGCACGCGCCAGCTCGAGCGCTTTCGCCTCATCGACCTCGCCGGCCATGATACAGCCGCGCAACGCGCCCTTGGTGCGCAGCAGGCGGGTGAGGCGGCGGGTATCGACCTCAGCAATGGCAACGATGTTGCGCGCCTTGAGGTACTCGGGCAGCGTCTGCTGCATGCGGAAATTGCTGGCCAGCGGGGGCAGATCACGGACCACCATTCCTGCCGAGAAGCAGACCGCAGCCTCCTCATCCTCCGGCGTGACACCGGTATTGCCGACGTGAGGATAGGTGAGCGTAACGATCTGGCGAGCGTAAGAGGGATCGGTGAGGATCTCCTGGTAGCCGGTCATGGCTGTATTGAAGACCACTTCACCAACAGTGTGGCCTTCCGCACCGATGGCGGTACCGCGGAAAATACTACCGTCTTCTAGGGCGAGCAGTGCGGGAACGGTCAAGCGAACCTCCTAGAAAGACAAGGATTGCGAGGACGAGAGGCAGCCTCAGGGTAGGCATGCGAAATCCGAAGTCTGTCTGCAAAAAAGCGAGATGAAGTGACAGCCTCATCTCGCTTTTTCGATATTCGCTTCCAGCCGGCTGCGACGCGCCTGTTTACTGTCCGGCTTGCCCGGACCGTCTCGTCGGTGGGCGCGAATTGTACGTGAAGCGAAGCAATGCTGTCCACTGAAAACACCGTCTCGTGAGGCCGTCCATCATAAGGGATGGTCGGCGCCTGATCGTGCCTGCGCATGCCTGATGTCCACCTCATTGTGAACCGCGTCCCAGCCGCCGCCAGCCCAGGACTGAACTATGCTTGGGCCAGACCTCCAAAACAGTAAGGTGAGCAGCTACAGCTCGGTTGCGGCGCTGCCGCTCGCTGGCTACCATGCGCGCCGGCCGCAATAAAAAGCGTTGCGGTTGCCCGCTGGCCGCTGACCCGGTCATCAGTTCAGGCAGGAGCGGTTCCCATGCTGCACGTCTTCCACATCGTCGACGCGACCTTGCGCGAACAGCGTACCCGGCCGGGGGAAGAGATTTCCCTGGTTGACGCCAGCTGGGTCGATGTAACCGACCCGACGCCGGAAGAGCGTCAGCTGATCGAGCTCGTCCACAAAGCGCCCCTGCCCGACCCTGAAGAGATGGAGGAGATCGAGGCCTCTGCCCGCTATTTCATCGATAGCGAGGGCATTCACGTTCACTCACTCTTCCTCTACCAGAGCGAAGGCCGGCACCGTACCGAGTCAGTCGCGTTCATTCTGAAGCCGCACCAGCTGCTCACGTTCCGCGACATCGAGCTGCCTGACTTCCGCCTGCTGCGCATGCGCACGCACCGCGGCTGGGTAGAGGCCGGCAACGCGCTCGACATCATGCTGGCGCTGCTGGAA
>JAJUJZ010000197.1 GCA_029265075.1 Gammaproteobacteria bacterium
GTTCCTGATCAATCAGCTGCGCAGCGATACCTCGGTTTCCAGTCAGCTCGACATGCTGACCACGCTCTACGGACAGCTCGACGGCTTGCTGGCAGACAGCAGCACCGGTCTTGCGCCTGCCCTGCAAGGCTTCTTCGATGCGCTGCAGCAGGCTTCGCTCGATCCCACCTCGATGCCCATCCGGCAAGTCGTGCTTTCCGCAGCCGATACGCTGGCTCAGCGTTTTGGCGCACTCTACAGCCAGCTGCAAAACCAGGAGCGGGTTATTAATGAGCAGCTGGCAGCGGTAACCGAACAGACGGTCGGGCTGGCCAACGGCATCGCCCGGCTCAATCAGCAGATCGCGCAGCAGAGCAGCGTCGGTGCCGAGCCGAATGCCCTGCTGGACAAGCGCGATGAGATGCTGCGCCAGCTTGCTGAACTGGTCGGCATTAATGTCGTCGATCAGGGCAATGGCATGGTCAATGTCATGGTTGGCAATGGCCAGCCGCTGGTGGTGGGGAACCAGGCCTACTCCCTCTCCACTCAGCCATCGGCCCTGGACGCCCATCGCGATGTGATCATGTTTCAGGGACCCGGCGTGCAGCAGGAGATCAGCCAGTTTCTGAGCGGCGGGCAGCTGGGCGGCTTGCTGCGGTACCGCGCTGAGGCACTCGACAAGAGCTTCAATCAGCTGGGCCAGCTGGCGCTGACCGTGGCAGAGCAATTCAATGCGCTGCAGACCAGCGGCATGGATCTCGATGGCGATTACGGCAGCGAGTTGCCAACGCTGTTTGCCGACATCAATAGCGCGGAGCTGATGCAGCGTCGCGCCGTCGCCATTCCGGGCAATACCGGGGATGCCCGGCTGGATGTGGCCATTACGGATGCCACGGCACTGACTGGTGGCGAATACCGGGCGACCATGCGCAGTGGCAGCTGGGTAGTCACCACCGAGCCGGGCGGCGATGTTGTGGACCCCGCCAGACACGGATTTACGCTGTCGGAGCGCGGTACTGCGGCAAATGAGGGTGACAGTTTTCTGATCCGCCCCACCCGTGAAGGTGCCGGTTCCATCAAAAAAGTCATGACCGACCCGCGCGATCTCGCCCTGGCGGAACCGCCGCTGCGGATTACTGCAGGAGAAAGTAATAGCGGGCTGGCGGCGCTCGAAGTGGTGAGCAGTTATCCAGCCCCGCGACCGTCATCCGAAAATATTGCGGCGTTGTTCTCTGAACTGAAGGTTTCGGTCGGTGCATCGGGTGCAGTTACGCTGATCGTCAACGGTGAAAGTGTCACCGGCTCGCTGCCCCCCCAAGGCGGTGTGATTTCCTTGCGCTACGACGAAGCAACGGACACGTATAGCCTGGAGGCGGACGATGAAAGCCCGGACAGTACCGATCTGATCCGCTTCCATCTGAACGGACCACTGACGGACGGCGACAGTTTTGATGTCTCGCTGCATCCAGCACCGAATGGCACCTCGGACAACACTAATGCGTTGTCGATGCTTGACCTGCGTTTCGAGAAGCTGATTGGAGCGGCAGGTGGCAACGGGCAGACGCTGGCGAATGCCTACGCCGGTCTGGTGACCGGAGTGGGTGCCCGCACCGCTGAGCTCAAGATCAGTCAGGAAGCGGCCGACAGCATTCTGGCGCAGGCGCAAGCGAACCGCGACGCCACTTCGGGCGTCAATCTGGATGAAGAAGCCGCCAACCTGATCCGCTTCGAGCAGGCGTACAATGCCTCGGCGCAGGTCATCAGCGTGGCGCGCACTCTGTTCGATTCGTTGCTGGCGGCGTTCCGCTGAAGGTAGCTGACATGGCTCGTATATCGCTTTCACAGATGTTCAACTCGGGACTGCGCGGGATTCTCAACGTGCAGGCCCAGACGCTGAAAACGCAGAACCAGATTGCGACTGGCAAGCGGGTCACCACGCCATCCGATGATCCGGTGGCAGCGGCGCGTATCCTGCGGCTTGAGCAGGAGCAGAGCGCCATCGTGCAGTATCAGAAGAACATCGACAGTGCCGAAAACAGCCTGATGCTGGAAGAGACACAGCTCGATGCCGTGACCAATCTTCTGTTCAGGGTGCGTGAACTGGCCACTCAGGCGGGCAATGGTGCGCTGAGCCAGAGCGAACGCAAGGGTATCGCCGCCGAACTGGAGACCCGGCTTGACGAGCTCTTCAGCCTTGCCAACACCCGCAACTCCTCGGGCGAATATATCTTCGGCGGTTACCGGGGTGAGCAGGCGCCGTTCGTAAACA